>CAZLGP010000090.1:0-50624 GCA_964558905.1 uncultured Thermoanaerobaculia bacterium
GCGCACGGCCAAGATCGTCGCGGATCGCCTCCGCGCCCTGAACATCGAGGTGAAGGAGAACGTGGCCCACACCGGCGTCATCGGCGTCCTGAAGGGCGGCAGGCCGGGCAAGGTCGTGGCGCTTCGCGCGGACATGGACGCTCTCCCGGTCACCGAGCAGGTCGATCTTCCGTTCGCCTCGAAAGTGCGCACGACCTACAACGGCCAGGAGGTCGGCGTCATGCACGCCTGCGGGCACGACGCGCACGTCGCAATTCTCCTCGGCGTCGCGGAAGTGCTGGCAGGGATGCGCGGTGAGATTCCGGGAACCGTGAAATTCATTTTCCAGCCGGCCGAGGAGGGCGCGCCGCAGGGTGAAGAAGGCGGCGCGGAGCTGATGGTGAAAGAGGGCGCGCTCGCGAGCCCGAAGGTCGATGCCATCTTCGGACTGCACGTCACGTCGCGCTTCGCCTCCGGCGAGATCGGCTATCGCCCCGAGGGAATGATGGCCGCGGTGGATTCATTCAAGATCGTCGTTCGCGGCAAGCAGACACACGGCGCGTATCCGTGGCTGGGCGTCGATCCCATCGTCGTCGCCTCGCAGGTCGTCCTCGGCCTGCAGACCATTCCCAGCCGCCAGCTCGATTCGACCATGGCGCCGTCGATCGTCACCGTCGGGGCAATCCACGGCGGCGTGCGCAGCAACATCATCCCGGACGAGGTGGAGATGATCGGCACGATCCGCGCGCTCGACGCGAAGATGCGCGACGACATCCACGCGCGCATCCGCCGAACGGCCGAGAGCATCGCTGGCGCCGGGGGCGCAACGGCAGAAGTGACGATCACGACCGGATATCCGATCACGTACAACGATCCGGCCCTGACCGAACGAAGCGTGCCGACGCTGCGCCGCGTCGCCGGCAACGCGAACGTGAAGCTCGTCAACGCGGTCCTCGGCGCGGAGGACTTTTCCTTCTTCCAGCAGAAAGTGCCGGGGTTGTTCTTCTGGCTGGGCACCCGTCCGCCCGAGCAGACGCCGGAGCAGGCGCCGTCGAATCACTCGCCATTGTTCTATGTGGATGAGAGCGGGCTTGTTCTCGGAGTCAGGGCGCTGGCTGGCGTGGCGGTGGACTACCTCGGGGAACGCTGAGCGCAGCGAAGCGTCAACGGAGCCCCGCGCCACGGTAATCCTGAGCGAGCGATAGCGAGTCGAAGGATCAACGGATCCCTCACGGCGCGCCTGCCACCGGCGTCCGCACGTGCAGCCGCGGCTTCGCGGACGTGCAGCGCGGGGGCACCGTTGACGCTTCGCTGCGCTCAGCGTTCGCCGAGGTAGTCGCTTTCGCTCGCTCAGGGCTTGCAAATCTACCGAGGCATCATCTGCTTGAGCCGGGTGAAGTAGTCCGCGCCCGACAGCCACTGGCCGCCGTCGATGACGAAGTTCTCGCCCGACACGTACGACGCGTAGTCGCTGAGCAGATACGATGCGGCCTGCGCGATCTCCTCGAGGTTTGCAAAGCGGCGCAGGGGGATGGTCTTGCGGATCCCCTCCGCGATCTCCTCGTTCGGGAAAAGCCTCTCCGATGCGCCCGGAGTGTGCACCGGTCCCGGAGCGATGGCATTGACACGGATCTTGTGGCGTGCCCATTCCACGGCAAGCGTGCGCGTCAGCGCGAGCACGCCCGCCTTCGCGGACGCGGAGTGGATCACGCCGGGGCCGCCCGTCCAGGCGTAATTCGCGATGACGTTCAGCATCACGCCGCCGGCCTTGTTCGCGATCATCCGTTTGCCCACGGCACTCGAGCAGTAAAACGTGCCGTTGAGCACGATGCCGATGACGGAGTTCCAGCCGTTCACCGACAACTCCTCTGCGGGGACGATGAAGTTGCCCGCGGCGTTGTTGAGGAGGAAGTCGATGCGGCCGTAGTCGGCGTCGACTTTCGCGGCCATCCCCTCCACCGCTTCGGCATCCCGTACGTCGAGCACGTGATAGCCGGCGGCGTCGGCGCGTCCCGTCTCCGACCGGATCTGCTCGACCGCCTTCTGGAGGTTCTCTTCCTTCCGGCTGCAGATCACGACACGCGCTCCGAGGCGCGTCACTTCACGAGCAATGGCATTGCCGATTCCCGTCGCCCCGCCGGTAATGATCCCGACGCGGCCCTCGAACGTTTTTTCTGGAAGCATGCGCCGGATCATACAATCAGGCTTCGCATGAAGCGCGCGACACTTCTGCTCGTCATCCTTTTCCTGGTCGCGTGCGGCGACGAAACGCCAAAGCCGCTCAGCGAGCCGGGCGAGAAGCTGTATCCCATACGCGGCGTGATCGTCACTCGGAACACCGCCGACAACTCCCTGCGTCTGAAGCACGAGGCGATCGCCGGTTTCATGGCGGCGATGACGATGGATTTCAGCGTGCGTGGTGCGGACGTGAAGTCGCTCCCGGCCGATGGAAAGCGCATCGAGGCCAAACTTCACGTGACCCAGCGCGCGTTCTGGATCACCGACGTGAAGCAGGTCCCGTGACGGACGAGCGCCGAGCGTACCAGCGCCTCACCCTGTCCGAGCCGCTCGACGGCTGGTTCGGCGACTTCGCCGTCCGTCTCGTCGACGTGAGCGCGAGCGGTGCGCAGGTCGAGCACGACGAGCCCATCCCCGACGACGCGCGCGCGCTGCTCCGCTTTTTCTGGCGCGGGCGGGAAGTGGAGATCCTCGCTCAGACGGCGCGCCCGGTCCACACGAACCGGATGGGCCTGCGATTCCTCGAAGAGAACGACACGCTGCGCATGCTCATCGCGACGTCCGCCGCCGACGTCCTCCGGGCCCTGGAGGCTAACGCGCGCGGCGATCGCGGCGCGAACGTCGTTGGGGATGAGACCCTCACCTCCGCGTGGCGCGGCCATGCCACCGGGTACGTCCGGTGGGAGCTCGCCGAGGGCCAATGGACTCGGCACCCAGCCCATGAGCCCGACCAGCCGGCGAACGGCTTCACGATCTCGGCGTCGGAATCGGAAGATCAGGTCGCGTTGCTGCGGAGGACATACGAGGCAGGCGACGCGAAGGCGCGGAGGCTCACGCGGATGCTCGCAGAGCTGAGCGTGGCGGAGATCTAGCCGGCACGGCCGGCTGCGCTGGTTGCTCCGCCTTGCGGCACGTCTCCGGTGAATTCGACGGTCGCGGCTTCGAGCGGCGCAGCGCGCCTGACGTTTCTACCGCGCAGACTCCTAGCCAGGCTAGCCCGCAGCCTCCAGAGCTACCGGAACTTTCGCGACAAGCGCTCTCGCGAGAACATATCCACGCGCGACAGAGACGGCGCGAGGATCTCGCGCTGTTTCTCCACCAGTTGGTTGATGCCGGACTTGGCCAGGCCCAGCATGGCCAGCATCTCTTCGTCGCTGAAGGTCGCGCCTTCGGCGGTGCCCTGGAGCTCGACGAAGCGGCCTTTGTCCGTCGCCACGATGTTCATGTCGACGCCCGCTTTCGAGTCCTCGACGTAGTTGAGGTCGAGCGCGGGCACGCCGTTGATGATGCCGACGGAGACGGCGGCGATGAAATCCACCACCGGCCAGCTGGCCATCCTGCCTTCCGTGTAGAGGTTTGCCAGGGCCATGACGAGCGCCACATAGGAGCCGGTGATCGAGGCCGTGCGGGTACCGCCGTCTGCCTGGATGACGTCGCAGTCGATCCAGATCGTGCGCTCGCCGAGGAGCTCGGGGTTGACCGCGGCGCGGAGCGAGCGGCCGATGAGGCGCTGGATCTCCATCGTCCGTCCGCCCTGCTTCCCCCTGGCCGCCTCGCGGTCGGTCCGCTCGGTCGTCGCGCGAGGGAGCATCCCGTACTCCGCGGTGATCCAGCCTTTGCCGCTCCGGTAGAGGAAGGAAGGAACCTTCTCCTGTACGGAGGCGGTACAGCAGACACGCGTGTCGCCCACCTCGATCAGCACCGAGCCTTCCGCGTGCTTGATGAAATTCGGGCGGATGACGACCGGGCGCAACTCGTCCGCGGCACGGCCGTCGGCTCTGGTTTTTCCGTTCAAAAGAGATCCTTCTACGCTTCGTTCATTCAGGACGACTGCGTCGCGGTCGTCTTGGTTTCTTGGAACACGGCGCCCTTCGGCACCACGACGATTCCCGAGTCCGTGACCGAGAACCGCTCGCGATCGAGCTCGGCATCGTAGCCGATGACCGTCCCCGGCGGCAGTTTTACGCCTTTGTCGATGATGGCCCGGCGAACCTTCGAGTGGCGCCCCACCTCCACGCCATCCATGAGGATCGATTCGTCGACATCGGCATACGAGTGGATGCGCACGCGCGGGTGCAGGACGCAGCGGTTGATCGTGCCGCCGGAGACGATCGAGCCGTCCGACACGAGCGAGTCCGTGGCTCTGCCGATGCGCGCCGAAGTCGAGTCCGCGAAGACGAACTTCGCCGGCGGCTGATGCAGCGGGGCCGAGACGAGCGGCCACAACGTGTTGTAGAGATTGAACAGAGGCGTCACGGCCACGAGGTCCAGCGCGGCCGCGAAATAAGACTCGACCGTCCCGACGTCGCGCCAGTAGCCCTGGTTGTACGCATCCTCGCCGGGGATGTGGTTCGTCGCGAAGTCGTACGCGCGCACCTTCATCCGCGGGTACATCTGCGGGATGATCTCCTTGCCGAAGTCGACCCCGGCGTTGCGCAGCGCGTTGCGCTGCAAGACGTCGATCATCACGTTGGCCTTGAAGATGTAGTTGCCCATCGACGCGAGGATCATGTCCGGGCGGCCGGGGATGGTCTTGGCCCCTTCCTTCGGCTTCTCCACGAAGCCGGTCACACGCCAGTCGGAGTCGATCTCCACGACGCCGAAATGCACGGCCTCGCTGAGCGGCACCGGAATGGTGGCGATGGTCAGGTCCGCATCGCTATCGATGTGGTCCTGCAGCATCTGGTTCACGTCCATCTTGTAGATGTGGTCGCCGCCGAAGACGCAGACGTACTCGGGCTGCTCGTCGAAGATCAGCTCGAGGTTCTGGAACACCGCGTCGGCCGTGCCTCGGAACCAGAACGGTCCCCGCCGCATCTGCGCGGGGACGATGTCGACGTATTGGCCGATCTCCGGCACGAGCCGCCAGGTGCGGGTAATGTGCTCGATGAGGGAGTTCGACTTGAACTGCGTGAGGACCTTGATCTTGAAGAAGCCGGAGTTGATGAAGTTGTTGATGGCGAAGTCGATGATCCGATAGCGGCCGCCGAACGGCACGGCCGGCTTGGCGCGGTCCTTCGTCAGAGGGAAGAGCCGCTCGCCCTGACCGCCGGCGAGGATCATGGTGAGAACGTTTCTGCGTGCGAGCGATCCGTGCATTGCGATTCCCGTCTTCTGCGAGATTCTTTCCAAGATCGCGTTGGGACGCAAATGGTTGGCGGTTGGCGGTTGACGGTTGACGGGAGGAACCGTCGACCGATTCTCCTGCTCCCGCCAACCGTCAACCGCCAACGGTCTCGCTATACTGCGCGGCGGCATGGCCGAGAAGGACTACTACGAGCTCCTGGGCGTGAAGAAGACGGCCAACGAGGCCGAGTTGAAGAAGGCCTATCGCGAGCTCGCCAAGAAGTACCACCCCGACAAGAACAAGGGCAACAAGGAAGCGGAGACCAGATTCAAGGAGATCTCCGAGGCGTACGCCGTGCTCTCGGACAAGGACAAGCGCGAGCAATACGACCGTCTGGGCCGCGAGGCATTCGGTCCTGGCGGCGCGAATCCGTTCGCTGGGTTCGACTTCTCGGAATTCATGGGCGCCGGAGGCCGCGGCCGGCGCGCCGGCGGCGGGCGGCGCGCGACGACGGTCGACTTCACCGACATCTTCGGCGATCTCTTCGGCGGCGGCCGCGGAGGAGGCGGTTTCGAAACCGCGCCCGAGCCGGAGATGCAGGCCGAGGTGACCATCGATTTCCGCGACGCCGTTCTGGGCAGCACGCTTGGCCTGCAGGTGGGCGGCGAGTCGATCAAGGTGAGAATCCCGGAGGGCATCCGCGACGGACAGAAGATGCGCGTGCCCCGAAGGGGTCAGACCATTCAGCTCACGGTGCACGTGCGGCCGCATTCCTTCTTCGAGCGCCGCGGTGATGACATCCACATCGATCTGCCGGTGACGGTCGGCGAGGCCATCCGGGGCGCGGATGTGGACGCGCCGACCATCCACGGCCCCGTGCGCATGCGCATTCCGCCCGGCACCCCGGGGGGCCGCGTCATGCGATTGTCGGGCAAGGGCATCAAGAAGAAGAGCGGCGCCGGCGACCACTACTCCCGGATCGTGATCGTGGTCCCACCGACCGCGCCGGATGAAGCCGTGGAGGCCATCGAAAGCGCCTACTCCGAGAATCCTCGGGCGAATTTGAAGGCAGCCCTATGAGTTGACGATGCAGATTCAACTCCTCCGTGCCGACATCACCTCTCTGAAGGTGGATGCCATCGTGGCTCCGAGCTCGCCGGCCGCGCTGTCGCAGAACGGCCGTGCGACCGTGGTCACGGGCGGGAATCTCCTCGCGCGCTTCGTCATCGAAGTGCCGGTGCCACACGGGACCGAAGCCGACGCCGATGCTCGCCTCCGGGCAGCCACGCGGGAAGCGCTCGAGCGCGGGGACGAGCTCGCGGTCGCCACGATCGGCATGCCCGTGCTCGGCAAGCCGTCACTCGGATTCACCCTCGATCGCTGCGCGCGGCTCATGCTCCGCGCGACACTGGACTATCGCCCTCGCGCACGCTCCCTGCACCGCGCCGTCTTCTGCCTGTTCGGGGCGGAAGAGTACGCGGTGTTCGACCGCGTGTTGAAGGAGCTCGAGAGCCCATGAATCAGATCTACGTCATCGGAGACTCGCACATCGGCTTGGGCGACGGTAGCGAAGTCGCGGTGAATGCGTGGCTCGACCGACTCGCCGCGCTGCGGCCGCGGGCCCTCTACCTGAACGGCGACCTCTTTCACTACCTGATCGCGCACAAGAACTTCCGGACGCCGTCCGTCGACAGGGTCATGGCGAAGCTCCGCGAGCTGCGCGACGCCGGCATCGCCATCCACTACGTCGAAGGAAATCGCGACTTCTTTCTGAAAGGCTCCTTCGTCGAAGATGCGGTGACCGACATCGCACTCGAGTACGCGATTCCGGCGGGGACGAAGAAGTACCTCGTCGTCCACGGCGACACGATCAACGATCGAGACTACGCGTATCGCTTCTGGCGCCGAGCCTCGAAGAACCCGCTGACGAGGTTCGGAGTGAATCTCGTGCCGCGGTCGATCGCGAAGAGCTTCGTCGATGGTGTCGAGCGCAGGCTCTCCCGCTCGAACTTCAGGCACAAGTCGCGCCTTCCCCTCGAGCAGATGCGGCAGTTCGGGCGCGGCCGTACACGAGAGGGGTTCACCGACGTCGTGCTCGGCCACTTCCACGAAAAAGTCGTGATCCCGGGCAAGACGACCGTGACGGTGCTGCCGGCCTGGTACGAATCGGGCGAAGCGTTGCGGATCGATCCGATGACAGGGGCCTCGGATTTCGTCGTGATCTAGCCGGCACGGCCGGCACCGCCGGTTGCTCCGCCTCGCGACACGTTCGTGGATGGAGTCCACGTCCGCGGCTTCGGGCGGCTCAGCGCCTGAGATTTCTGCCGCGCAGGCTCCTAGTATTTCTCACAGCGCGAGGGGATCGCTTGACAGGCTGTCATCCCGAGAAATGCGGGCTAGTCGGCCCGCCGCGCCTCGCACGCCCCGCGTCCAGCATAGAATCCCGCTCCTCATGCGCGTGACCTTCCTCGGCTCCGGAACCTCGACGGGCGTACCGGTGGTCGGTTGCCGCTGCCGGGTCTGCACGTCGGCGCATCCACGCAACCAGCGGCTGCGACAATCCGTCTCCATCGAGGCGCTCGGAAAGTACTTCCTCATCGACACGACCCCCGATCTGCGCCTGCAACTGCTGCGGAACCCGATCCCGCGCCTCGACTTCCTGCTCTACACGCACTCGCACTCCGATCATCTGATGGGCCTCGACGACATCCGGCCGTTCAACTTCCGGCAGCGCGAGCCGATTCGCGCGTACGCCAGTGTGCCGACGGCGAAGGCGATCCGCCGCGCGTTCGCCTACATCTGGGACAGCTCGCAGATCGGCGGCGGCAAGCCGCAGCTCGAGCTCGTGGAGATCGATGGGCCGTTCTCGCATGACGTCATCGACGTCGTCCCCATCCCCGTCACCCACGGCGACTGGACGATCCTCGGATTTCGGCTCGGCCCATTCGCCTACATCACCGACACGAACGGAATTCCTCCGGCGTCCATGAAGCTCCTCGAGGGCGTCGACACGCTGGCGCTCGACGGGCTGCGTCCAGCGCCGCCACATCCGACGCACTTCACGTTCGGCGAGGCCGTGAGCGCCGCGCGGGAGATCGGCGCGCGCGTGACGTATCTCATCCACCTCACGCACGAGGTCGAGCACGAGGAGCTCGAGGCACGGCTGCCTGCGGGAGTGCATCTCGCCTACGACGGGTTGGAGCTGGACTTTGAGTGATGAGCGAGTGATGAGTGATGAAGACGATTCATAGGAGTGGGGCAGTCAACGCCACCATCACAGCGCCTCCCTCGAAGTCGTACTCCGTGCGGGCCTTGCTCCTCGCAGCGATGACGCGCGGGACGACGACCGTCCGCAACTGCCTCGATGCGGACGACACGCGTTACGCGTTCGAGGCGCTGAAGACGATCGGCTTCGACGCGAGCGGCGCGTTCCGGAGCGAGTTGGCCATTGGCGGGCGGAAGTCGATGTCGGCAAACGAGGTCCCGGTCTTCGTCGGCAACGCCGGCACGGCCATGCGCTTTTTCACCGGCTGGCTTGCGTTCACGCCGGGTCGGTTCCTGCTCCACGGCGAGGAGCGGATGCACGAGCGCCCGATCGGGGACCTGGTGGACGTGCTGCTCTCCATCGACGCCGAGGTCGAGTACGTCGACAGAGAGGGCTACCCGCCACTGCGGATCCGCGGGAAACGAATGCGGGGCGGGTTCGACGTCACCATCTCCGCGGAGACGTCGAGCCAGTTCGTCTCGGCGCTGATGCTCGGCGGTGCGACGCTCCCCGACGGCATCACCCTGCACATCTCGCAGCTGGCCTCGGGGCCGTACATCGACATCACAGCGGACATCCTCCAGACCTTCGGCGCGCGCGTCACGCGCAACGGCAACACGATCCAGGTCCGCAGCGCGGGCAGTCTCGAGCGCGGGGAGTACGTCGTCGAAGGCGACTACTCGTCGGCGTCGTACTGGTTCGCCGCCGCGGCCGCGACCAGCGGAACGATCCGCGTACGCGGCCTCGCCAACCCCACCGCGCAGGGCGACGCAGGCTTCCTCGACATCCTGAACGCGATGGGTTGCCGCGTGGAGGTAAGGGAAGACGAGATCGCCGTGACAGGAGCGGAGACGCTGCGCGGCGGCACGTTCGACTGCAACGCGACACCGGACATCGTGCCCACGCTCGCCGCGATCGCGCCGCTGGCGTCGTCGCCGGTCGAGATCGTGAACGTGGCCAACCTCCGGGTGAAGGAATCCGACCGCCTCGCCACCGTCACCTCCGAGCTGCGGGCGCTCGGCGCGACGGTGGAGGAGCGCCCCGACTCGCTGCTCGTTCGTCCAGGCTGGAGCGACGCACCCGCGATCGTCGAGACGCACAACGACCACCGCATCGCCATGGCCTTCGCCATCGCCGGCCTCGCCCGAGGCAACGTGACGATTGCGAAGGAGCAGGTGGTGTCGAAGTCGTACCCGCGGTTCTGGAGAACGCTGGATGAAGTCCTGAGTGCGGAGTCCTGAGTCCTGAGTCCTGCGCTCCTCGACTCAGGACTCAGGACTCAGCACCCATTGATAGACTGCGCCCGTCCAATCCATGGAAACCTGGTATCTCGTCTTAGCGTTCTTCTTCGTTCTGGCGAACGGTTTCTTCGTCGCCGCTGAGTTCGCGATCGTCAAGGTCCGCTCCACGCAGATCACCGAGCTGGCAGAACAGGGCAGCGTTCGGGCGAAGATGGCGAAGAAGCTGATTCGCCACCTCGATGCCTATCTCTCCGCGACGCAGCTCGGCATCACCCTCGCCTCTCTCGCCTTGGGATGGATCGGGGAGCCGGCGTTTCACCATCTCATCCAGCCTCTCTTCACCCGCTTCCAGGTGAGCGAGGCCGCGGCGCGGTCGATTTCCGCGACGGTCGCGTTCGTGATCATCTCCATCCTCCACATCGTTCTCGGCGAGCTCGCGCCGAAGTCGATCGCGATCCAGAAGCCGGTCGGCACCACGCTCTGGACCTCACATCTGCTGCACGCGTTCTACGTCATCACCTTCCCCGCGATCTGGTTGCTGAACGGCACATCGCGCGCGCTCCTCAGACTCATCGGCATCGAGCCCGCGGGCGAGCACTCGGAGATGGCGCATTCGCCCGAGGAGCTGCGGCTGATCCTCGCGAGCTCGGAAAAGGCCGGCATCCTTTCCGAGGAGAACCGCGAGATCATCGAGGGCGTCTTTCAGTTCTCGAAGCGCACGGCGCGCCAGATCATGGTTCCGCGCACGGACGTGGTGATCCTCTCCACGACGCGATCGATCGAGGAGAACCTCGAGACCATCCGCACCACGCGCCACACGCGCTACCCGCTCTGCGAAGGGAGTCTCGACGACACCATCGGACTCATTCACGTGAAGGATCTGATGCTCGCGCAACTGCGCGGTCCGGGTCGAAGCCTGGAGGAGCTGAAGCGCGAGGTGTTGTTCGTCCCGGAGAACAGCACCGTCGATTCGCTGCTCGCGCAATTCATCGAGAGCAAGAACCACATGGCCGTCGTCCTCGACGAGTACGGCGGCTCGTCAGGGATCGTGTCTCTCGAGAACATCACCGAGGAGTTGTTTGGGCAGATTCAGGACGAGTTCGATCGGGAGCGTCCGGAAATCGAGCCGCTCGGCAGCGGTCGCTATCGCGTCCGCGGCGACTATCTCATCGAGGATCTCGCCGATCGGTTGAAGATCGATCTCGGCGAGCCGGAGGAAGAAACGGTGGGCGGGTACGTGGCCGCGCGCCTCGGACGTGAAGTGATACCCGGCGACAAGGTCGAGCTGGGCGATCTCGCGATCAGCGTCCTCGAGGCATTGCGCTTCCGCGTGCACTGGGTGCTGGTGACGGTGAAGATGCCGCCCACGGAGATCTTCGAAGAGGAAGAGGAGCGCTCATCCTGAGGACGGGTGGCTGCTGAGTGCTGAGTGCTGAGTGCTGGGTGCTGGGTGCTGGGTGCTGGGTGCTGGGTGCCGCGTCACACCCAGGACTCAGGACTCAGGACTCAGCACTCAGCACTCAGCACTCAGCACCCCCCGGTAGCCCCCCCGGTCAGTGTCTTCGGAACAGCCCTGTGAGCTTCGTGGACACGGCTCTCCACGCGCGCGACATCACCCCTTCCTCATGCTGCTGGCCGGCGTTCTGGCGCTCGTAGCGAGCCTCCTTCAAAATCCTGTCGGTTTCCTGGATACGCATCCGTAAGCTCCTTTCATGTCTACTATTTGCGAGCGGAGTGCCATCATCAGCCGAATTCCGCCGTTCGGCGATCGGCGACGACGATGTCACGCACATGTTCGGGCGTATCGACGAGGTGGAACGCCGATGCTCTGGAGGAATTGGGCGGCGCCATCCGGCGCAGGCAGGTTGGCGGGAGACCGTCTCCCGCCAACTGCCAACTGCCAACTACCGCCGAAGCTTGATCACTGCGGTCTCGATCAGCTTGTCGCCGGGAAGGTTGTTCTGCCATGCGGTGGCCTTCACGGCGCCCGTCTCGCTCAGCGTACCGAACGCGGTACGGACGCGGAAGCGGATCTTCGAGGTTTCGCCCGGCTGGATGTTGCCGAACGTGAAGCGGTACATGTTCGACCCCGGCGTGTGCATCACGTTCACGCCGCGGTCATTGGTCTGGTCGAGGACGATGAGCTGCGGAGGGAGCTCCACTTCCAGCAGAACGTCCTGGATGTTGTTGACGCCGCGGTTGCTGATGTTGACGTCGAGGTTGTCGACTCCGGCCTCGGGGAGATCCGTGGGGTGCAGGATGTTGATCTTGAGCAACTGACCGCGCGAGGTCACGGCCATACCGCTGGACTTGCAGGCAGTCGTCGAAAGAAGTGCGAGTGCCACTACCGCAACGACTGCAATCGACAGATATTGTTTGCGTCTCATCTGTTTCTCCTCCATACGGACTGGATGTTGTGCAAATAAATGTCCAGCTGCGGTGGCCGCGGATCGAGTAACGTTCTTGCAATGCCTGAGCGCGCAATGAGCTACTTCATCGGTGTCGACGGCGGGGCCTCCAAAACAGCCGCGCTCGTCGTGGATGAGCAGGGGAGGAAAGTCGGGGCCGGTCTGGCGGGCGGGTCCAATCACCTGCGTGTCGGAATCGAAGAGGCGACGCGCAACGTGGAGCGAGCCGTGAACATCGCGATGCGCGAGGCGCACATCGCCATCAACGACGTCGAGTATGCCTACTGCGGCATCGCAGGCTCCGACCATCCCGCGCACCGCCAGCGCGTCGTCGACGCGCTGCAGGTGTTCTTTCCGCGCGGCAACTTCATCGTCGATACGGACGCACGCATCGCCCTCACCGGAGCCGTCGGTTTCGGCGCGGGGATCGTCGTCATTTCCGGCACGGGCTCGGTTGCCTTCGGTCGAAACGACGCGGGCGAGGAGGCCCGCGCCGGCGGCTGGGGCCCCACGCTCGGCGATGAAGGGAGCGGATTCTGGATCGCGCGCGAAGGACTCTCCGCGATCGTGCGGGCGCACGACGGCCGCGGGTTCGCGACGGCGATGACCGACCTCCTCTGCCGGCAGTACGACATGTGCAGCCCCGACGAGCTGCCACGCTTCGTTTATGCAACCACGACGCACGTTGACGACATCGCGCGCTATGGCAAGCTCGTCATCGAAGCGGCGCAGGCCGGCGATGCCGTCGCATCTGACATCCTCGCGCGCGGCGGCTCGGAGCTCGCGCACTGCGTCCTAGCCATTGCGCGAAGACTGCACATGACCGACAGAGCCTTCCCCGTCGCTTACGTCGGCGGCGCGTTCCACGCGGGCGAGCTGCTGCTCAATCCGATGCGCCTGCGCCTGCAGCGCGACGCTCCCGGCGCGGTCTTGCAGCCTCCGCGGTTGCCTCCGGTCGAAGGGGCCGCGATGATGGCCGTGCACGTGGCGCAGCAGCCGCGGCCGGGAAGACCGGTCGCCGCCGAACCGACGCACGCGTAGTGTCATGGACCCCCTCAGACTTTGTTTTCTATGGTGCTTTGCAGCGGCGGCAGACCGCCTGCGTCGTTTCCACTCCTCGCCGATGGACCCGCATGGCCTCGTCGCGGTCCGCCGGCGCTCGCAAAATCACCCATAGAAACAAGGTTGAAGGGGTACTTGCCGGAAGCCTGCGCGGTAGCCCGCATTTAGCGGACATGAGGACTCTGTCGCCCGCAACGCGGGCTGGATTGGCCGGCATGCGCAAGTCCCCCGGCTGAAGGGTCTGTTGCTCAAACGCCCGCGTAGCGGGCATGAGGAAATAGCCCCCGGCTTTCAGCCGGGGGGGCGCGGTGTCCTGGGTCAGCCCGCGTAGCGGGCGAAAGAGTCGTCCTGTCGCCCGCTACGCGGGCTGCACTCTAACGGGCGCAATTCCCCCGGCTGAAAGCCGGGGGCGCTGAAAGCCGGGGGCTACTCCCTGTAGCCCGCTACGCGGGCACTGGGCAACGGGCCCTGAGGCCGGGGACTATTCCTTCTTGCCCGCTGCGGGCGCCTTGCCGCTACGGGCGCGTATAGACCGCTAGTGTCGTGTCACGTCGGCTCTCAGGAGCGTAGCTGAGGCCTCGAGAGCTCAGATTCTCTCAGGATCCGGACTGAGACTCACGACGACTCAACACTCAGCACTCAGCCGCCCGCTACTTCGCGCGCACCTTCGCCGTCACCTCATAAAACTCCTCACCCGGCAGCCACATCGGCTTCTCGGTCGCGTTCGCGGCCTCCCAGCCGAGCCAGAAGGCGAGGCGCCCCGCCTGCGCCGCGGCTTTGAAATCCCACGAAGGGTCGTATTCGTCGCTGGCCTGGTGGTAGTGCTTGTCGCGATACTCCTTCGACTTTTCCTGACCCCACGCGGCCGGCTTGCCGATGATGTCGGTGCCCTGTTTGATCGAGAACGCCGGGACGCCCACCTTCGCCAGGCTGAAGTGGTCTGAGCGATAGTACGAGCCCTGCTCCGGCGCCTGATCCGGCACGATGGTGAGGTTCAGCGCCTTCGTCACTTTCTGCGCGGTCGGGAAGAACGTGGTTCGGTCGATGCCGATCATCGAGACGCTGCCGACGTTGCCAAGGAGATGGATGGCGTCGATGTTCAGGCCCATCGCGATCCGGCCGGCGGGGACCACCGGATGCTCGCCGAAGTACTCCGACCCGAGCAGGCCCTGCTCCTCTGCGGCGACGAACGCGAAGATGATGCTGCGCTTCGGACGTGGAGTCGCCTCGCGCCAGACACGGGCGATCTCGAGGATCGTCGCGGTGCCACTGGCGTTGTCGATCGCACCGTTGTAGATCGTGTCCGTCGGATCGTCGTCATCGGGCGTGCCGATTCCGAGGTGGTCGTGATGCGCGGTGTAGAGGATGGCCTCGTTCTTCAGCTGTTCGTCGCTTCCCTCGAGCTTTGCCACGACGTTCGCCGTGTCGAACGGACGGATCGTGCTCGCCACGTTGCCGGCGAAACGGAGTCCGAGCGGCACCGGTTTGAAATCGCGCGAGCCAGCGGCCTTGGTGAGCGACGCGAGATCGAGCCCCGCCGACTTGAAGAGCTCCTGGGCGACGCTCTCCGTGATCCATCCGGCGAACGCGAGCGCGTGCCGGTCCGGCGCGTTCTTGACGTACGCCTGCTCGCCCGTCCATGAGTTCCGCACGACCTGCCACCCGTAGCCGGCGGCGCGATCGGTGTGGATGAGAATCACCGCGTCCGCGCCGCGAGCGGCACCCTGCTCGAACTTGTACGTCCAGCGGCCGTAGTACGTGCGAGCGCGTCCCTTGAAGAGATCCGGCTCCTTCTCCGTCGCCGGAGGATCGTCGACGAGCATGATCAACGTCTTCCCTTTCGGGTCGAACCCTTTGTAGTCGTTCCAGCGGTACTCCGGCGCCTCGACGCCGTGTCCCACGAAGATGACCTCGGAGTCGAAGCTCACGTTCTCCGTTTGCGACTGATTTCCGCCGACGAACTGATCGCGGTACTTCAGAGTACCGAGATCCGCGCCGCTCTTCCTGAACGCGACCGAGGTCTTCGCGTCGTCGGTCGTGATGCCGAGGAGGGAGACCTTCTGAAAGTACGTCCGGTCGTCGCCTGCCGGCTGCAGTCCCATGGCCTCGAACTGCGAGGCGAGGTAGCTCGTGGTGAGCGCGTCGCCGCGCGTTCCCGGACCGCGCCCCTCGAGGAGGTCGCTGGAGAGGAACTTCACATGCGCTCGCACCGCCTCAGGACGGAAGGCGTCGAACGAGCTCTGCACGGCGGTGGGCACATCCTGCCCCAGGACGGGCAAGGCGGCGACGAGGAGGATGGCTCGAAAGCGTTTCATACGCGGATGGAAACAGTCGAAACCCTCCTCTTCAACCCCCCGGGAACCTGTTCACCAAAACGTAACAGCATTTTCCTGCACATTCGACGTTCCGGGAGGGTAGGGATTTCGGTACATAAATCACTCCTCTGTTGAGTGAACTACAAAGCCGCCATCGAAATCGATACGACGACCGCCGTACACCTCCCGACGTCCGAACGGGTGCTGGACAAGCTCGCCGATATCCTCTTTGCTACCGATGAGATCCTCGGCATGGTCCGCGTGGAGGAGCGGATGCCGGACGCGACCACGGTATTCATCGAGGAATCGGTCCAGAGCGTTTACAACCAGATCAACGAGCTGATGAAGCGGCTCGCGGACTGATCCCCTGAGAACGTTCGGGCTTCGCGGGCGTTCGTCGAAGACGAGCCTCGCCAACCTGCGCCGTGGTTCGTCCATGGCTCGGTTGCTGCCCGCATCTGGCGAGAACTGACGGGCGCTGCCGCTCGCCGCGTATACGTTGCCCTGAGAGGCTGTGCCGCCGGCACCGATGGACCGCGGAGTGCAGCCCTGCGACGCCGAGTCGCCTCATTTCAAAGCCGCCGCCGAATCGTGCGTGGCTGGCTGGCACGCTCGGCGCACCGGAGCCGGCCCGTGCATTCGCGTCCGAAACTGTGGTGGGCGGCCGTCCGCGACAGCCTCTGGTTCGTGCCTGCCTTGACGACCCTTCTGCTGTCCGCCGCGGCGATCCTGCTCGCCCGTGCGGAGCAATCGGGGCAAATCACGATCGGACAGCGCTTCGCGTTCGTCGCGGGCATGGAGTCAGCGCGGGCGTTGCTCGCGGCGGTGGCGGGCGGACTCTTCACGGTGACCGGTGTGGCCTTTTCGATCACCGTCGTAGCGCTGCAGTTGTCGAGCACGCAGTTCAGCCCTCGCGTGCTCCCCGCGTTCATGTCCGATCGAGCGAACCAGATCGTGCTCGGCATCATGATCGGCACGTTCACGTACTGTCTCATCGTGCTGCGGCTCGTCGACGGGCGCCGCGAAGACTTTCCGCACCTTTCCGTGGCCGGCGCGATGCTCCTTGCGATCGTGAGCATCGCAGCGCTGATCTTCTTCATCAACCACGCGGCCCGTTCCATTCAGATCGCCGTGATTCTGCAGCGCGCCACGCAGAACGCGCTAGCACATGTCGACGGCCTCTTTCCCGAGGAGCTCGGCGAAGAAGATCCGGCGGAAGCCGAGAACGTGATTCCTCCGGACGACTGCGCGATCGTCCGTTCTGAGCAGTCGGGGTACCTCCAGGCGCTCGACGAGAAGAAACTGTTCTCTCTCGGCTACGCGGCGGAGGCGACGATCCTGATCGAACAGCGCATCGGCACATTCGTTCTCGGCGGGCAGCCGCTCGCGCGCGTGTGGCCGTCGACAGCCGCTGACGAACAGTTCACCGCGACATTGCGTCGCGCCTTCGTCCTGGCTGCGGAACGTTCGCACGAACAGGACTACGAACTGAGCCTCATCGAGATCTCCGACATCGCTGTGAAGGCGCTCTCGCCGGGAATCAATGACCCGACAACGGCGCAGCACTGCATCGACCGGCTCTCGCAGTTGCTGCTCGAGCTCGCGGTGCGGCATGCGCCGAAACGGATCAGGACGGATGAGGGGCGGCTGCACGTCATCGTGCGGGACCTCCCGTTCGACGTGGCGGTGAAGAGCGCCTTCGATCAGGTGGTGCATTTCGGCGGCGACAATCCGGCCATCCGTGACCGCATCACCGAGCGTCTCGACACACTGCTCGACCTCGTGCCGGAGGTACGGCGAAGTCCCCTTCGTACGTTGCGCGACGAAGTACTCCGCCGGGCTACGTGACGGGCGGTAAAAGCGGGAGTGAAGTAGGGTCAGACCCGGAACCCCTACTGAAGCCGACCCTACTTGACTCGCCGGTCGTTGGGTCGCTGTCGCGCCTGCACATCCACTGGCGGCACGATCTCCACGCCCTGCTCGCCGCGGCGCCCGGCGCCGCCTCTTTTTGCCTTCTCCAGCGTCATGAGAAATCCGAATGCCGGGTCCTTGAACTGCAGGTGCCGGAGCATCTGCCAGTGCTTCCGAACGTACTCCTGCAGGAATTGCAGGACGTGGCCCAGGCTGATGATGCGGCAGGGAGGAACCTGCGAGCCGGGAGGGAACGAGCCGAAGGCGATCAGACGCACGGAGTACGCCGGGGGGATCTCTGCCGTGCCCGTGTGCAGCAGATGATCCACCACGCGGTTCGTGTCGCCCACCTGCCCGAAGCGATCGATCACCGTCCGCAGCACTTCCGGATCGCGGATGCCGGTGTTGATGTTCACCCGGCCTTCCTTCACCTCGCCGATGATCATGTCGATCGACTCCGTCGGCACGCCAAGTCCGGGATCGAGTCCCGTCACGTCCAGCCCCTTCGGCGCCTTGCGAACCCGCTTCGTCATCGGTTCTCCGGTCGGAAAGCGGAACGCAAGGATGTCGACGTCGGTGATCGTGCGGAACCCGCTGCGGCCCGCTCCGGCGATGATCGGATACTCGGCCGAGGTGAAGTAGCCGTTGAGCTGTAGGTAGGCTTGGACGAGTGCGACGGCGTGATCCATCTCGCCCGCACTGTTGCGGTTTGCGTTCCATGGCGAGCCGGACGTTGGCAACACCCGGTTGGCGGTTGGCGGTTGGCGGTTGGCGGTCTGGAGGAAAGGAAAGCTCTGGGCACGGCTCCTGCCAACCGCCAACCGGCCCGGGTTACACTGCACGCAAAGCTCATGACGATCCAGAACGACGCCCAGCCCGCGCGCAAACCGAGCTACGACTGCCTCAAGTGCCCGGCTTATTGCTGCAGCTATGAACGCATCATCGTCGAGAACAAAGACCTGCGCCGCCTGGCCAGGCACTTCGGCATCGACGTCGAGACCGCACGGCGGCGCTTCACGAAGATCCGGGAAGGCGAGCAGGTCCTGCGCCACCAGAAGGACAAGATCTACGGCTCGATCTGCATGTTCATCGACACGAAGACGCGCCGCTGCACGATCTACGAGGCCCGTCCCGGCGTCTGCCACGAGTACCCGGACAGATCCCGCTGCGGCTACTACGACTTTCTCAAGTGGGAGCGAAGCCATCAGGAAGACGACGATTTCATTCCTCTGCAGAAAGGGTAGTCCCGCTCGTTCACGGCCGCGATCGGCAGGAACGAGAAACAGCAACATGATGTTCTTGCTGCCATGATCCGCCGCTTCCTCGCACTGGCCGTGCTCTGCACGGCGACGGCCCTGTTCGCTCAGGACGACCAGTTCTCCGAGCAGGTCTCGGTTTCCTACGTCATGGTCCCCTTCACCGTTCTCGGCGCGAAGGGCGTTCCCATCACCGACCTCAAGGCGAAAGAGGTCGCTCTGCTCGTCGACGGGAAGAAGGTCCGAACCGACCTGTTCGAGAAGGCGCACAAGGCACCGGTCTCCTGGACGATCCTCCTGGACGGCTCCGGATCGATGGGCCTGGCGGGCAAGATCGACGCGGCGAAGGCAACGATCAATGCGCTCACCGCGCGCCGCCGGGAAGGCGACGACTTCGCTCTGTACGTCTTCGATTCCGACGGGCAGGCGAACGAGCTCGTGCCCTTCACGGAGAACCCCGCGGCGATCACGCGCGCCCTCGACGTGGTCAAACCGTGGGGAAAGACGGCTTTTTTTGATGCCCTCGCCGAGATGCCGGAACTGAGCGAGCTCGGGCGGAATCCGAGCCGAGCGATCATCCTCCTCAGTGACGGCATCGACAACGCGTCGCGCATGACCCGTGCGACCATCGAGAAACGGATGGAAGGTGTCTCCATCCCCATCTATGCGTTTGGCTTACGCGAGCCGGGCGAGCAGAGGGGAAGGCGCGAGGACGCACCCATCAGCGAGGAAATGGCAAACATCGACGTCTTGGAAGAGCTGTCCGCCGCTTCCGGTGGCCGCCTCTTCGTCGGGAACCGCCCCGAGGATCTTGCACAGGCAATGGATGGGATCGAAAGCGTTCTCCGGGCCCAATATTTGATTGGGTTTCCGCCGACAGGAAAAGGCGGTGTAAAGTACCGCCGCATTTCGCTGGAGCTCGCTGGGCGAGTCCGATCTGTTCGCGTTCGCGCCGGCTACCGCGGCACAGAGCCCCCGGTACAGACCGCTTCGTCACCTCGCGGGAATTCCAAGCGCAACGAAAGGAAAAAGAGTCGATGAAGAAGTTCTCCAAAGCTCTTTGCGCAATCGCGCTGCCGGTGCTCCTCGGCGCGTGCGCGACGTCGAAATCGGTCGACGAGAAGATCGCAGCCTCCCAGGCGTCGACGAACCAGAAAATCGAATCGGTGGCCTCCCAGGTCGAGGACCTGCAGCAGAAACAGACGGCAACCGACGCTCGCGTCGAGCAGCTCAGCCAGTCCGCCGCGGAAGCGCTCAAACGGGCGCAGGAAGCGGGCGTCCTGGCCAAGGGCAAGGTCGTGTTCGAGCAGACGTTCTCCGAGGATCGGGTGAAGTTCCAGCTCGACTCGTACGAGCTGTCGGCAGAGGCCAAAGCCGCGCTCGACGAGTTCGCGGGCAAGGCCAAGGGTCTCGGCTCGCAGTACTTCATCGAGATTCAGGGCCACACCGACGACTCGGGCGGTGAGCGCTACAACGAGGAGCTCGGCCAGCGCCGGGCGGACTCGGTGCGTCGCTACCTCTCGCGCGAGCACAAGCTCCCGCTGGCCCGCATGTCGACGATCTCCTACGGCGACACCCTCCCCCTCGAATCGAACAGAACCCGCGCGGGTCGCTCCGCCAACCGCCGCGTCGTGCTGGTGGTGCTCGAGTAGAGAGCAGCTCTCACGCGGTAGTTGAAAGGCCGGCGTAGTTCGCCGGCCTTTTGTGTTTTTCTCGGGGGTCGTCGGTAGCGACCCAATGAGCTATGGGACCTATGGGACCTATGGGACCTATGGGACCTATGGGACCCATGAACTACCCATTCGTCCCATTCGTCGCATTCGTCCCATTCGTCCCATCAACCAAACGTGGCCACCACCGGCGCGTGATCACTCGTGCCCACCTCGCGTTGCGAGGGGCACGAGACCGCCCGCTTCGCGAGCTCCTCGCTCGCGAGCACGTAGTCGAGGCGCCAGCCGATGTTGCGCTCGCGCATGTTGCGCCAGGGCGCCCACCAGGAGAAGTAGTTCTCGTCGTCGGGATACAGCATGCGACCGACGTCGACGAGACCTCCCTCGGCGATCAACTGCTCGAGCAGCTCGCGCTCGACGGGCAACTGCCCGATCGCGCGCGGCTTCCGCTCTTTCGGGTGGACGTCCATCTCCGTCCGGGCGATGTTCATGTCGCCGCAGAGCACCAGATTCAAACCACGCGCGCGAACGCCGCCGGCGTAGGCGATGAGGGCATTGATGAACGCGATCTTCGCCTCGAAGTCCTTTCCGCCGTTCGGGACGTACACGCTGGTGAACACTGTGTCCTCGATTTGAGCCTGCACGATCCGGGTCTCGTGATCGAAGTCGGGATGGGTGAAGGCGACGTTCGCGGCGAAGCCGGTGCGGACGTGCAGTCCCACGCCGGAGTACCCTCCCGCACCGTGCCAGTAGCACGTATATCCTTCCAACGAACAGCCTTGCGGGATCTGCTCGAGCCCGGCCTTGATCTCCTGCAGGCAGATGACGTCCGGTTGCTCGGCCGCGCTCCAGGCGACGAACTGCTCGTGCCGAGCGCGGATTCCGTTCACGTTCCAGGTGGCAATTTTCATGGTCCGCGGATTGTAAGGGGCGATCGGTTGGCGGTGGCCGGTTGGCGGTTGGCGGAGGACCACCTCCTTCGTCCTCCTGCTAACCGCCAACTGTCAACCGCCAACCATTCGGAGGTTCCATGCGAAAGGCAGTACTCGTTGCACTCCTTCTTCTCACCGCAGTTCCCACCCTCGCCCAAGACGATGACTGGCGGCGCCGCCCCGCCGGATATGACAACCGTCGCGACTCGCCCGGTCCCTCGGCATTCGAGCTCACCCCCTTCATCGGGTACCGCTGGGGCGGCACGATCTTCGCCGATCAGACCTTCATCTTCGGCCAGGACGTCGACGTCGCACCCAGCGCGAGCTTCGGCGTCAGCGTCGGCATCCCTCTCGGCGACACCGGCATGAAGCTCGAGCTGATGGCGAACCGCCAGTCCTCCGAGCTCGAGACCGGAAGCGGTCTGTTCGAGCCCGATAACAGGGTTGCGGACATCGACGTCACGTACCTGCACGCCGGCCTGCAGATCCCGTTCGCCCGCTCGCGCAACGCGGTGCCGTACGTGATCGCCAGCGCCGGCATCGCGAATCTCGATCCGCAGCTCAGCGGCGTCTCCGCCGAGCAGCGCTTCTCCGCATCGGCGGGGATCGGCGTGAAAGTGCCGATGAGCCGCGCCCTCAGCTTCCGCTTCGAAGGCCGCGGGTATTTCACCTCGCTCGGTGATCGCGACGACTGCACCTTCTGCGACTACTACTACAACGAGGACTTCTACCAGGGAGAGGTCAACGCCGGTCTGGTATTCTCGTTCTAACGTGATCCTGCTGAGCCGTTTCATCGCCGCGCTGGCCTATGCCGGCGCGGCGTTCTTGTTTGGCATCTCGCTGGGCGAGCGGGGGGAGCTCGGGATCGTGCAGCAGCTCTTCACCTGGGTCATCCCGATCGCAACGTTCGTGCTCGTGGTCTTCGCCAAACGGCACGGGCGTCCCTACGTTCTCCTCACGGGACTGGCCATGTTCGGCGGCGTCCTCCTGGGACAACGCCACTTCGCGCGCGCCTGGAACGAATGCCTCACCCGCGGCTACGAAGTACGCGATGCCCTCGTCCGCTTTCACGCCCAACACGACGGGTATCCCGCACGCCTCGAAGAGCTCGACGGCGAGATCCCCTGCCGCTGCGGATTCCGCCGGACGATCCTGAGGTACCTCTCGAACGACCGCGGCTTCCGTCTCTGGATGACGAACGATCGGGAGGTGGTGGCCTTTGAAAGGCCGGCCCTCACGAGCTCCACCGGAAGATCCGCAACCCCACCACGAAGCTCACCACCGTCCAGACCAGCAGATTGAGGATCTCCGGCATCAGGGCGGCGGCGCTGAAACCGTCGTTCATCACCATGCGGAGCGCGTCGGTCAGAGCGGTCAACGGCAGAGCGCGGATCAGCGGCTTCACCGCTTCGGGGAAACGCTCGTACGAGAAGAACACGCCCGAGCAGATCCACATCGGCATCATCACCAGGTTCATCAACCCGCTCACCGCCTCCAGCGTCGTCGCGCGTGATGACACGAGGATGCCGATGCCCGAGAACACCGCGCCGCCGAGAAGGCAGAGGAAAGCGAACAGGAGGATCGAGCCCCGGATCTCGACGTCGAACACCAGCCAGGCAAACGCGGTCACGACCGCGACCTCCACGATGAGGAAGACCAGACGGGAGAGGAACTGCGCGGTGAGGAACGTGGCCTTCCGCATGGGCGTCGCCAGGAACCGCTTCAGGAGCTTCTTGAGGCGTGCGTTCACCACCGCGAAGGAGATGCTCCACATGCCCGTGCCCATCAGGTTCATCGCGATGAGGCCGGGCACGAGAAAGTCGATGTAGCGCGAGCCCTGCTCACTGACGTGCTCCTCTTCCGCGGTGAAGGCATCGCGGCGGCCGAAGGCGCTCTGGAGCGCGTCGTCCACCTCGACCCGCGCCGCCCGCGACTCCGGACGGGTCGGATCGAAGCGGTAGAGCGGCCATTCGCCGCCGCCGACGAGCAGCGAGATGCTCCCCCGGCGCAGCTCCTCGCGACCGACTTCCTCGGCGTAGATGCGCGGCTGCAGCGCGGGCGACTTCTGGAGCGCCAGAAGTTGCCGCTGAGCGTAGGGACCTTCGCTCACGCCGACCGGGATGCGGTCCGGCGGCTTCTCGCGGAACGCAAAGCCCAGAGCCAGTGTCAGGAGCAGCGGGAAGGCGAATACCCAGAACACCGCGTCCGGCTCGCGGATGAACTCCTTGAGCCGGTAGATCGTCAGCTCGACGAGCGGCGACTTCGTGTGCCGCGTTTCAGGCATCGCGCAACTCCCTTCCCGTCATGGCCACGAAGAGATCCTCGAGCGTGGCCGCGTGCGTCGACAGAGTCTCCAGCTTCAGGCCGCGCGCGTCGGCCGCGCCGATGAGCTGCGGCACTGCCGTCGCGAGCGAGTCGACTCGAAGCTGCCAGCCTTCGCCCCGCCGCGTCGCCCCGTGAAAGCCCGCGATGGATCGGAAGTCGGACTCCTCGAGCGCAGGCTCCGTCGTCAGCTCGATGATGTGCGGCGCCTCGAGCGTGGCGATCAACTCCTTCGGCGTGCCGAGGGCGATCCGCCTGCCGTGATCGACGATGGCGATGCGCTCGCACAGCCGCTCCGCCTCTTCCATGTAGTGGGTCGTCAGCAGGATCGTTCCCCCGCGGTTGCGATATCGCGTCACGATCTCCCACAACTGCAGGCGCGACTGCGGATCGAGGCCCGTCGTCGGCTCGTCGAGGAAGAGGATGTCCGGCTCGCCGACGAGCGCGCACGCGACGCCGAGCCGCTGCTTCTGCCCTCCCGACAACTTGCCCACGCGCGCGTTCCGCTTCTCGTCCAGCGACAACCCGTGCAGCAGTTCCTCCGGATCGGGTCCGTTGCGATAGAACGAGCGGAAGAGGCGCAACGTCTCGTAGACGGTGATCTTCTCGCTGAACTGCGTCTCCTGCAGCGAGACTCCGATGCGCTCGCGGATCTCGCGCTCGCTGTCCGCCCACGACATGCCGAGGATTCGAACCTCGCCGGAGTCGGCGACGTTCAACCCTTCGAGGATCTCGATGGTGGTCGTCTTCCCTGCGCCGTTCGGACCGAGAAGTCCGAAGCATTCGCCGCGCACGACCTCCAGATCGAGTCCGTCGACGGCTTTCACGTCGGAATAGTGCTTACGCAGAGCCTTGCAGGAAATGGCCAGGTTGTCAGTCACGCGGCGGAACGATAGTCGTCGAGTCGTCCAGTCGTCCAGTCGCCGAGAGACTTTTCTCGAAGAGTCGACGACTCGTAGACTCGGCAGCGTATGCGAGCAATCCACGTCACCCCCACCCACGCCCTCGAGATCGGCGATGCGCCCCGCCCTCCCCTCGGTCCGCACAACCTTCGCATCGACGTGCGCGCGACCGCGGTGAACCGCGCGGACCTGCTCCAACGCGCCGGCCGCTATCCCCCGCCTCCCGGCACATCGGAGATTCTCGGACTCGAATGCGCGGGCGGCGTGAGCGGAGTCCATTGGCCGACGATGCGCGAGATCCTCTATCTCGACAAGCTGATCGACGAGCTCGCGAAGGGAAGGCCATGGAGACGATCCTGCGGAAGTGACTGCCACCGCAGTCCAAAGCAGGGTGCTGGCCTGATTGTGTGGCCGACGACGTCAGCGTCCAGCTTCCTGTCCCGAGGGCGTCGAGCCCGGCCGCAAACGCTGGGGAAGCACCATCAACAGGGCCGGAATGAGCGGGACGAGCATCGTCAGGAGCGCCTTCGTCATGAGAACCGGGTCGCCGCTCCCCAACCGTGGCCAGTTGAAGATGAACAGGTCCGCGGTGAAGTGCGACAGGATCACTGTGAGCGCGCCGTAACGAAAGAACGCCCAACCCCAGACGCAGCCGACGACACTGAGCGCAAGCGCGCGTCCCCAGAACGGCTCGACGGGTGGCAGGAACTCGAGCCCGGTGTGGCTCGCTCCATAGAGCACGGCCGGCACGACGATGGCGACCCATCGTTTGCCCGTGATCAGGAGCAGCCACGACCCGGCAAAGAAGCGGTACGCCGATTCCTCGACCATTGCCACGAGCAAAAAGTAGAGCAGTGTCGACAAGGCGGGCACCGAGGAGTTGATCGCAAAGAAGAAGAAGCCCTGAGGCTGGATACCCACCCAGCCGCCCGCAAGAGCTTCAATGAGGAGCAGCGAGGTGGCCAGCGATCCGCCACAGACCAGTCCGACGAGAAAACCGCGAGCCGAAGCAATGCCGACTTCGCGATCGAGGAGGTGGCCCGAGCCGGCGCGCCAGAACGACGCTCCGCGATTCGCCCCCGTCTTGCGATCGATCGCATCGCCGGCCGCCAGGACGATGAACAACACGAGCGCGATCCAGGCGCCCTGTGACAGCGAGAAGCCGATCGTCTGCAGCGCCGCGATCGCGCGCGGCCAGAGCGGATCCCAGTCACGGAGCAGAACGTGTGGCCGGAGCAGCTGCGTGGCAACGAAGAACGCCGCGATGACGAGCACCCAACGCGCGGAGCGGCCGAGCAGGATCTCGCCACGTTGCAGACCGATGAGAAACGTCGCCAGCGCCGCGACGGCCGCGATGCCGAGAAAGAGGAAGCTCGTCATCTGCAGTGCGGCCACCGGGGCTTGCCGCCTGCGTGCGTCGCGGCGCGCGCTCTCGGGCGGAACGAGCTGCCGCTGGACTGCCGTGACTCGAACGCCGGACACCGTCACGACGACGCGCTCGCGCAGCTCCGGGTGTTTGGAGAGATAGGACTCGTAGACGAACGTGTGATCGCGCCTCGCGGGTCGATCGCGCACCGTATGGCCGCGCAGTGCGGAATGCGGACCCCGCACTGCGCTGCTCGCGGCGTCCGAGAGCAGGCGTGCTTGCTCTGCGTCGAGTGTCGCACCGCGGTCATCATCCTGCGCCGTGCGCCCCCAGCCGCTTACGCCGCGTCGCGGATGCAGCTCGACCCAGACCGAGTCCGGGTCACCATGCTTCTTGAAGAGGACCTCGTACACGTAGAGCGGCGCTCCCCTGCCGATCAGCTTCTGCGCGGTGTCCATGCCGAGCGCCCGCGTCACGTAGTCGAGCGCGAACGAATCCACTCGCACCGCGCTGGCCGCTGCGTGTTCGCGCACGTCGACGCCCTGCCGCGCGAGAAAACGCCTCGCTTCCGGAATGACTCGCGAGGGCGGCTCATTCACTGCGAAGTCGGCGAGCGGCCAGAGGCGGTCCAGTGAGCCGAAGAAGATCGACGCTGAGAGAATCGCCACGACAGCGAGCGCGATGCCCTCGCGCTGACTCACACGCATGAGGCGCCGATCTTACCTGCCGCGCGCCGGCTCGGTTCCAATGCAACACGACCCGCGTCTTACGGCGACGCCGCGCGGACGCGGTGATGCGTCGCGCCGTGCGCGCGGCGTCACTCCTCGGCGAGGATCGTGTGCAGGGCGAGGGTCACGGTCATCGTTGCCAGCACGATCAGCAGGGCGAAGAAGGACATCGACAGGGACTGGCCCGTGGCCATGTTCTGGACCATGCCCGTCGGGGTCAGGCCGCTCATCCACTGCTGCACGGCGTCCCATTTCCACGTCAGCAGCGCGGCCCAGCTGCCGGCGACGACGAGGTAGGCGACGAACTGGAGGAAGTTGAGCGGCCGCGACACGCGGGCCACGTCCCGGGAGCCCTGGAGCAACTGGGCCTTGAGCCAGACGATCTGCGGATCGGGGAGGATGTGCTCGTGATCGCTGATGCGGGCGAAGCGGGACATCCAAGGCGCGACCGAGGCCGTGGCAACGCACTCCTCGCACTCGGTGAGGTGGCGGCGCAGCGCGTCCGTCCAGCGGTCGTCCTGCGCGGCCCGGAGCACGTCGGCGACGAATCGGCAGCCTTCGCTCATCGCTTCACCTCCGGACCCAGTCCTTTCTTCGAGAGCAGCTCGCCGAGCTTCTTCCGCGCCCGGAAGAGCAGCACTTTCACGCTCCTGGTCTTCACGCCGAGGGCCTCGCCGATGTCTTCATGGTCGGCTTCCTCGACGTGCGCGAGCCACAAGAGAGCGCGCTCGCGCGGCTTGAGCTCGGCGAAGGTCTTCATCATGTCGTGCCGCAACACCTCGCGAGGCTCCATCGACGGCCCGGTCTCGGCCACCGTCTCCAGGTCGACGCGCGACCGCTCGCGCTTCGTCTCACGGAAGTGATCGAAGGCGAGGTTCGTCGCCGTGCGGAAGATCCAGCGCCGCTGATGCTCCTCGCTCGCCAGGGTAGGGTTCGCGCGCAGGAAACGGAAGAACGCCTTCTGGAGAAGGTCGTCCGCGGTGGCCTCGTCGCCCGTGAGACGGAAGAGGTACGACCAGAGGCTCCCCGCCGTGCGGCGATACAAGACCTCGAATCGCGCCTCGTCCATCGGGCGAGGGCTACCGGTGCGCGCACGCCCCTCGGATGCGAGGGGCGCCGGCAACGTCATTCCCGCGGCGAACATGGTCATGGATCACGAGCGAACGGGCTGGTCGGCGGGCGGGTTCAGCACGTCGCCGCCATGGAGGTGCTTCGAGAGACGATACGACACGAACGTGGCGATGAGGTAGCCAATGCCGAGGGAGAAGAGGATCGACGCTGGTATGGCGAAGTCGTCGTCGTAGAAGAACGTCAGGGCGAGGAAGGCCGCGCCGAGCATGGAGAGGATGATGGCTCGGGAGAAGCCCGACAGAATCCGCTCGCGCGTGAGCAGCGCCGTCGAGGACTGCACGCCGCTGACGAACTGCCGCCCCGCGGGCGACTGCAGGAACTCGATCAGCTCCGGCGCCGAGCCGAAACGGTCGATCAGGCGCGTCTGCACCTCGGCCTGGAGCTCCGCGCGCCGCGCCCGCGAGCGGGAAATGATGAACACGATCAGCACGACCATCGTCGAGGGCAACAGGATGCCGAGGATTGGGATCAGATCGAACATTTGCAATTGCCTCCGATTCTCTGCTCCTTCTACGGAGGAAGAGGCGGTCGGGTTAACAAGCACCGGTGCGGCATCTCGGAGCGCTGGCTTCCTCAAGGGCTGATCCGCAAGCATCGCGCGCGTGCGCTCAGGGCTCGGGGGATGGCTCCCCGGACGTTCCGCCCACCCGGGGCGGCGGCGCGGGACGCCGGCGCGACAGCCGGCGAGGACGCCGGCGCTCCACTCGCTTGGTGGTAACGTCCCCGGCTATGCGCTTCGCCGTCTCCGAATACGTCCGCTGGGAAGACATCGACGCCGCCGGGATCATCAATTACGCGGCGTATCTCCGCTTCTTCGGTCTGGCTGAGACGGAGCTGCTGCGCTCGTGCGGCCTCTCATACAAGATTCTGTCCGAGGAGCTGGGGCTGTGGCTGCCGCGTGTACACGTGGAGTGCGATTTCCGGGCACCGGTGACGCTCGACGAGTTGCTGGTGGTCGAGGCCTATTTCGCGAAAATCGGGGAGACTTCGATCCATCTCGCCTTCGAGGCCACGCGCAAAGAGCGGCCCGGGGCGGTCGTGGCGACGGGGAAATACGTGCTCGTGACGGTCCGTCGCGGCGACTTCCGGACGGTCCCCGTCCCGGAGGTGGTCCGGAACGCACTCGCGCCGTACGTCGAATCGCGCTAAACTGCGCGTGGGTTCCTCCATGAGCGAAGAAGTGATCGATCTGCGGAAGGGCGACCGCTTTCAGGCGGTCGACCCGATCGGCGGCAGCTTCAATGGGATCGACGTGTCGGTGATCAACGTGAGCGTCACCGGCGCTCAGATCATGCACGCCCAGCCGATGCGGATCGGGACGCGCTCCCGT
This sequence comes from uncultured Thermoanaerobaculia bacterium, assembly GCA_964558905.1. Lineage (GTDB taxonomy): Bacteria > Acidobacteriota > Thermoanaerobaculia > Gp7-AA8 > Gp7-AA8 > QHVT01. The sequence continues at coordinate 29,124 of CAZLGP010000090.1, forward strand.
CTCGCGTTCCAACACGGCCACGTGACGGTGTCGGTGCAGGTGCAGGTGGTCTGGAGCCACCTCTGGCAGACGCCCGACGGCCACGCCTACCGCAGCGGCGTGCGCCTCGACGCCACCGATGCGCCGTACGCCGCGGCCGTGAACGCGTTGATCCGCTCGGGCGCCCTCCTTCTCGACACGGAGTCGCTGGAGCGCAAGCGCCAGCGCGAGGAAGAGCGCGAGCTCCGTCGCAAGTCGGGCCCGAAGCTCAATCCGCCGCCGCCGACGACGTAGGCGTTTCGTCACCGCGCGAATCCCACAAAGTTCGGCTCCGGGTGCATCTCCACGCCGAGCTCGTCGCGTACGCGATCCTGAATCAATCGGACGAGCTCGACGACTTCGGCGGCGCTTCCACCGCCGCGGTTCACGATGGCCAGGGTGTGCTTGGTCGACAGACCGACGTTCCCGTGGGCGTAGCCCTTGCCGAAGCCGGCGCGCTCGATCAGCCATGCGGCGGAAAGCTTGACGACTTCGCCGACGGGATAGTGCGGTGCGTCCGGCGCCTTGCGCGCAAAGTCCGCGTATGCCGCGGCAGAGAGCACCGGGTTCATGAAGAACGAGCCGTCGCTGCGGGTGTCGGGGTCATTCGGATCGAGGACCATCCCCTTCCGCTTGCGGATCGCGATCACCGCCGCGCGGACGCCGCGGAGATCGTCGACCGAAACGCCGCGCTCGTCGACGGACTTCTGCAACTCGGGATAGCGGATCGTCGCGGGGCCGCCGCGCTTGAGGCGGAAGGTCACCGACAACACGACGTACCGTCCGGGCTCGACGTTCTTGAAGAGGCTCGCGCGGTATCCGAACCGGCATTCCTCGTTCGTGAACCAGACCACGCGATCGGTAGGACGATCGAGCGCCTCCACGCGGGCGATCGTCTCGCTGACGTCCTGTCCGTAGGCGCCGACGTTCTGGATCGGCGTCGCGCCGGTCGAGCCGGGGATGCCGGAGAGGCATTCGATTCCGGCCCAGTCGCTCTTGACCGCGCGCGCGACGAAGGCGTCCCACGGCTCCCCTGCCGCGACCTTCACCATCACATACTCGTCTTCGCTCTCGATGGTGACGCCGCGCAAATCGACATGAACCACCACGCCGTCGAAGCCGTCGTCGGAGATGAGGAGATTGCTGCCGCCTCCGAGGACGAACGTCGCCAGCGAGCGCTCGTGCGCCCAGGCCAGAGCCTCGCGCACTTCATCGACCGAGGTCGCGCGAAAAAAGAATCGCGCCGGACCACCGATGCCGATGGTGGTCCGTGGGGCGAGGGGAACGTTTTCTTCGATCTTCAAGCGGGCTGCTAGCATATCGCGCATGTTTGCATCGCCTGCTGCGGTCCTGGCCACGCTCGCCGCGGTGGCGGGGTTCTTTTTCTGGCTCGAGCAACGGACGAAGTGGAAGCTTTTCAACTTCCTCCCTCCCCTGTTGTTCATCTACTCGACGCCACTCATCCTGAGCAACACGGGGGTGCTGCCAGCGGCCTCGCCGGCGTACGACGTGCTCAATCAGTTCGGACTGCCGGTCTTCATTACGCTGCTGCTGCTCTCGGTCGACGTCGGCGCCGCGGTCCGGATCATGGGTAAGGGCATCTTCGTGATGCTCCTCGGCACCCTCGGCGTCATCGTCGGCGCGCCGGTCGGTTATCTGGCCGTGCACCGCTGGCTCCCGCCGGATGCGTGGAAGGGCTTCGGTGCGCTGGCCGGAAGCTGGATCGGCGGCACGGGCAACATGGCCGCCGTGGCCGGCGGCCTGGAGACGCCGCCGGAGATCTTCGGTCTGGCGGTCCTGGCGGACAACGTGGTCTACGTGATCTGGCTTCCGATCCTCCTCGGCTCGAAGGCCATGGCCGAGCGGTTCAACAAGTGGGCGCGGGTGAAGGAAGACCGCGTGGCGCGGATGGAGGAAGCGGCGGCAGCCGACGCGGCCTCGCGGACCGAGCAACCGCTGTTGATGCGCCACATCATCTATCTCGGCGCCCTGGCACTCGCCTCGACGGCTGTGGCGTCATGGCTCGCGCCGAAGCTCCCGGTCATCGAGCCGATCCTCTCGACCTCCACGTGGCGCGTGCTGCTGGTGACGACGATCGGCATCGCACTGTCGTTCACGCCCGCCAAGGCTCTACCGAAATCGCACGAGCTGGCCATGGCCATCGTCTACGTCTTCGTGGCCGGGATGGGCGCGCGTGCGTCACTGGCCGGCCTGGCCGATGCACCGGCGTTCCTTCTGGGCGCTTTCATCTGGATCTTCATCCACGGCGCGTTCTGCCTGGCCGGCGCCTGGATCTTCCGTGTGGACGTCCACAGCGCGGCCATCGCCTCCGCGGCCAACGTCGGCGGCGCCGCCTCGGCACCGGTCGTCGCGGCGTATCACCGCGAGAGCCTCGTGCCGGCGTCGATCCTCATGGCACTCATCGGCTACGCCATCGGCAACTACGGCGCATTTCTGGCGGCGCGGCTCTGCTACTGGGTGGGCGGATAGCTAGTCGATATTGCCGATCAAGCGCTTGATGATCGGGCTCAGCACCAGGGCAATGGCCGCCGCGATGCCGACATAGAGCCCCACGTTCCAGAAGAGCGCCGAGGGCGCGAGAGTCTCCAGGCGACCCGCCATCAGACCGGCGAAGAGATTGCCGAGCGATGTGCCGACAAACCAGATTCCCATCATCTGTCCCACACGGTCGCGCGGCGCCAGCTTCGTGATCGACGAGAGGCCGACTGGCGAGAGCGCGAGCTCTCCCACCGTATGGAGGAAGTACGTCACCACGAGCCAGGCGGCGGTGACCTTGTTCTCCCCGCTGGCCTGCGCGGCACCCCACGCCAGGACGAAGAACCCGGCCGCCAGCCCCATGAGACCGAGCGCGAACTTCATCGGGATCGAGGGGTTGGCATTTCGCCGCGCGAGCCACGTCCAGAGCACGCCAAACACCGGCGCGAATAGGATGATGAAGATCGGGTTGATCGCCTGCAGCACGCTGGCCGGCATCTCCCAGCCGAAGTAGACGCGGTCGGTGAGGTCGAAGGCGAAGAGGTTCATCGACGAGCCGGCCTGCTCGAATCCCGACCAGAACACGGCGGCGAGGATGAAAAGCCAGAAGATCACGACCAGGCGCTTCTTCGTCTGCGTGTCGTAGCCGGCAAAGAAGATCAGGTAAACGAAGTAGAAGATCGCCAGGGCGATGATGGCGTAGCCGAGAGCCTGCCCCACATCCGCGAACGTAATGCCGAGCGTACCGGTACTCAGGAGATAGCCGAAGACCACGGCGGACAGCATCACCACGCCGAAGACGAGGTAGAAGTTCCGCGCGCGGCGGGAGAGGACCTGGGGCGGGTCATCGGTCTGCAGCTCGCCCGCGCCGGCGAGATGGCGTGTCCCGAGCTTGTACTGGATCAGGCCCAGCACCATGCCGATTCCAGCCAGAGAGAAGCCCCAGTGCCAGTTGTATCCCTCGCCGACGATTCCGCAGATGATCGGCCCGAGGAAGGCGCCGAGGTTGATCCCCATGTAGAAGACCGAGAAGCCCGCGTCGCGTCGTGCGCCCCCTTCGGGATAGAGATCGCCGACGATGGCGCTGACGTTCGGTTTGAGAAGGCCCGTGCCGACGACGATGAGAACCAGGCCGAGAAAGAAGGACAGCGTCGTCGGCACGGCCATGCTGAAATGGCCCGCGGCGATGATGCAGCCTCCGATGAAGACTGCTTTCCGCTGCCCCCACAGCTTGTCGGCCACCCAACCACCCGGAAGGGCGAGCAGGTAGACCATGGCCGTATAGAGACCGTAGATGGCGGTGGCCTGCTCGACCGGCAGGTTCATCCCGGGATTCGTGCCTGTGACCGCGGCGGTCATGAAGAGCACGAGCAGGGCGCGCATGCCGTAGTAGGAGAAGCGCTCCCACATCTCGGTGAAGAAGAGAGTCCAGAGCCCGCGAGGATGTCCCAGCACGTTGTTGCCTGGCGCCGCAGCAGTCACGGTCATCTCGTATCTCTCCTTGCCGAAAGCGGCGCTAGGATAGCAAACCCGACGCTGCCGCGCGGTCAGAAGGCCCGGAACTGTTCCACGGAAGTTTCCGCGCCGACGAACATCCGGCTCACGCCGGAGTTGCAGTAGGCCCAGTCGTGGCTGACGCCGGTCACCATCAACGACTCGTCGGGACAGAGCTCGCCGAGAGCGGCTCCGAGGGTGTGCACGTCCGTGCGGTCGTCGCTCTGGATGACGAACGTCGACTCGAACGGCAGCTCGACGACCGTTCCGAGGCGGCGCAACGCATCGTGCAGCTCGGAGTAATCCGCGCCCGGCGTGAGACTGTGGCGCACGAGCAGGAAGTCCCGCGTGGTCGTGAACTGCGTACACGCGACGAGCAGGCGCGAGTCCGCGCCGAGTTGCGCGCGCAGATACCGCACCAGCGGCGCGGAATGTCGCCCCTCGGGCAGAAAGACCTGCCAGCTCTGATCGAAATTCGGTTCCGCGCCGAGGCGGCGCATCACGTGGGAAACCTCCACCGTGAGCTCGCCTTCGTAGCAGACCTGGAACAGCCTGATCTCGCCCATCGCACCCTCCCGAGCCGTTCGCGTTGTGGTTGGACTGGAGAATCTTAAATTGAAAATTGAGAATTGAGAATTGAAAAAAGAGGGAGGGCACCCGCGTGGAGCGGACTGAGGCCGGACGCCAGCGACGCGCACTGTTCGTGGCGGCTGGCTCCGGTCACCGCCGCCGTTTCCCGACGAGCAACATGAAATCGCTCGGCAGCAGCCCCCGGTCGATCAGAGCATCCTCGGCCTCGTAGATCGCGCGAACGTACTCCTCCGCGCGCGGCGACGTGAAGTTGTGCACGATGCCGTTGTAGAGCAGATGCTGCAGCGTCCCGCCGAGATTGCGGATCGCGACGATGTCGAAGGACTGCCGGAACAACGGCTCGATCTCCGCGGAACGGATCGACTCGAACGGCGACGCCGCCACCACGTCCGCGATGCTCGGCCGGCCCTCATACGGCTTCACCGCATTCCAGCGCAGCATCCGCACCTCCGGCGGCAGCAGCGTCGTCAGCGACTTCACCAGTTCGATCTGCAGGTCGGTCCACTGGAACTGGGTCGGGCCGACGAACTCCTCGAGGATGAACAGGCCGTCGTCCGCGAGCGCCTCGTGGACCTGGGCCATCACGTGCTCGAGAGCCTCGAAGTGATGGAAGCTGTGCGACGAGAAGACCAGATCGTACGTCCGCGCCGGGAGCCGGCACGCGTTCACGTCGGCAACGCGGAACGATCCCGGCATCTTCAGCCCGGCCCGGGCCCGCTCTCCCTCGGCCACGCGATCCTCGCTGACGTCGATGCCGTCCGCCTCGAGCGTCGCGCCGGCCTTGAACACCGCGACGCTCTTCAGCCCCGAGCCGCATCCGAGGTCGAGACTGCGTCGCGCCCGGCGGCCGAGATGCCTCGGTACCCACGATTCCCACGGCAGCCCATCGATGAGGCCGCGCTCGCGGTAGTGCGCCGAGATCAGGGGGTGGTCGAGCCACGCGTACCATTCGCCGGACGCTTCGACGCGCAGGTGGTCGCCCCACTTCCGGCTCTCAGCGGCGAGGCGATCCTCGTAGTCGTTCGCCATACGTGACGGCACTCTAAAGCATGCCGTCTTGCGCTACGCTGCGCGGCCGTGAGCGGAGTGTTGGATGCGCGCCACGGCGGGAGGCCGGAAGAAGGGGCCACGTACGACGTCATCATCGTGTGGGGCGACGATCCGCGCACCGACGAGCTGCGTGCGCACCTTGCTCCGCGGGGGATTTTCGTGGTGGAGAAGTCCGAGCACGACGATGCGCTCCACGAGGTCACCTACCTCCTCGCACACTCCGCGCAGCAGGCCGAGGGGATCGCTTCGCTGCGATCCGAGCTCGCGGGGACGGGCTCGACGGCGCTGACGCGCGCGCGCGACCGGGCGCGCAACGCCGTCGCAGACGTCCGCCGCCGGTTGCATCCCGCGTTCGTGAGGGTCTACTCGCGCGTCGTCACGGCGGTGGGACGCCGTCTGCCACAGCCGCTGAAGAACGGCATCAAGAAAGTGTGGAGCCCGTGGCCGGAGCGCGTCGAGGTTCCCGCGATCGCGCCGCCGGTCGACGCGGGCGAGTCGACGACGTACGACATCATCTGTTTCTCGATCATCGACTGGTCGTTCCGGTGGCAGCGTCCGCAGCAGCTCATGTCGAAGCTCGCCGACGCCGGGCATCGGATCTTTTTCTTCAAGACCTCGGCGTTCCTACCAGCGGGTCCGCGCCCGTTCGTGGCGACGCTGCTGCGCGAGAACGTCTGGGAGATCACGCTCGCCCCCCCGGTGCCGTTCGACCTCTACCGCGGCGAAATCCCGGGCGCGACGGCAGCGTGGTTCCCGCGCATGCTCGACGAGCTGCGCCACGAATTCCGCATCGTCGCGGCCGTGTCGATCCTGCAGGTCGCGACCTGGACCCGCGTCGCCGAGGAGGCCCGGGCCCGGCTCGGGTGGAAAGTCGTCTACGACTGCATGGACGAGTGGAAGAACTTCCCCGGCATCCGGGAGGCGATGCTGCGCCAGGAAGAACGGCTCGTCGCGACCGCGGATGTGGTGGCGGTGTCGGGAACGCGCCTCTTCGGGAAATGGAGGAGTGCGCGTCCGATCCTCGTGCGCAACGCCGCGGACTTCGACTTCTATGCGTCCGCGCCGCGCGAGGACCTCCTCGGCGACGTGCGCCGCCCGGTCATCGGCTACTTCGGTGCGATCGCGAAGTGGCTCGACCTCGAGCTGGTGCGTTTCGCGGCGAGCGAGCGTCCGAACTACAGCTTCGTCCTGATCGGCGGCGTGTTCGACGTGGACGTGGCCGCACTGGCGAGCCTCCCGAACGTGCGCCTCCTCGGCCAGCAGCCGTACGCACGCATGCCGTCTTACCTCGCGGCGTTCGACGCGTGCATCATCCCCTTCGTCGCCGACGAGATCACCGCCGCCACCGACCCGGTGAAGTTCTACGAGTACGTGAGCCTCGGAAAACCGGTGGTGGCCACGCCGATGCCGGAGCTCGCGCCGTACGGCGATTTGCTGTACGTGGCGTCGACGCCGGCCGATTTGGTGGCGAAGCTCGACGAGGCCGTACGGGAGAACGATCCCGCCCTCGTCGCGCGACGCGTGGCGCTCGCGCGGGAGAACACATGGACCGCTCGGGCGGAAACGCTGCGCGAGACCATTCGGGACGCGCACGTGAGGGTCAGCATCATCGTCGTCGCGTACTTCAACCGCGAACTGACGCGCCTCTGCCTCGATGCCGTATTCCGCACGACGCTGCATCCGAATTTCGAGGTGATCGTCGTCGACAACGCGTCCACGGACGGAACGCCGGAGCTCCTCGAGGAGCTCGCGCGCCGGCACGACAACCTCCGGGTGATCCTCAACCGCACGAACCTCGGCTTCGCGGCCGCGAACAACCAAGGCATTCGCGCGGCCACGGGAGACGTGTTCGTCCTGCTCAACAACGACACCGTTCCGGCGCGGGGATGGCTCGTGCGTATGCTCCGCCACCTCGAAGATCCGAAGATCGGTCTCGTCGTCGCGGTGACGAACTTCTCCGGCAACGAGTCGCGCATCGCGGTGCCGTACACGACGCTCGAGGGAATGCCGCGGTTCGCGGAGAGCTACACGCGCGCGAACGAGGGGAAGGTGTTCGACATCCATGTCGCGGCGATGTACTGCGTCGGCGTCCGCCGCGATGCCTACGACGCGATCGGTCCGCTCGATGAAGACTTCACCGTGGGGATGTTCGAGGACGACGACTACTCCCACCGCGCCCGCATCGCCGGACTGCGCGTCGTGTGCGCGGAGGACGTGTTCGTCCACCACTTCGGCCAGGCGTCGTTCGGGAAGTTGCCGAAGGAGGAGTACGAGGCGATCTGGCGCCGGAACCAGAACCACTACGAGCGGAAATGGGGGATGACCTGGAGACCCCACGCGGGGAGGTGATCGGCTCGTTGAGCAGGGTCAGGCCCGGACTCTACTTGAAGTCTCAAAGTTTCAAAGTCTCAAAGTCTCAAAGAGTGCGGCGATGACCTCTTTGAGACTTTGAGACTTTGAGACTTTGAAACTTTAGTTTAGTAATCAGGCGGAGTTTCCGATTCTGCCACGCTACGCCGCGGTGACGGTGCGGTGGCTGGTCTGGCGGAGGATCTTCTCGAGATCGGGCGTGGCGCCGCGCAGGCACTCCGTCACGAGCAGCCGCAACTCGTCCGGTGCCACCGGTTTGTAGAGGATCGCCCCGACGAGATCGCGGTCGGCTTCGCTCACGCGCTGATCGGTGAAGCCGGTGACGATGAACAGGTGGCGGGGACGGATGTCGGCGCGGGTGCGGAGGAAATCGAGGACTTCCCATCCGCTGAGGCGCGGCAGATTGAGGTCGAGCAGGGCCACGTCGTACCGGCGCGTCTTGAGGGCCTCGATGGCGTCGCGGCCGCTGGCGACGACGTCCGACTCGACGCCGATGCGCGAAAGGATCCCGTGATAGAGCTCGCGGATCGGCGCGTCGTCGTCGGCGGCGAGCACCCGCCGGCCGTCCCACGAGCCGCGGCTCGCCCAGGCATCGAGTGCGTCGCGGAACGCCGCCGGCGACGGATACCGCTGGGCCGGATCCTTCGCCAGGGCCCGCATCAGGATTTTCTCGAGCGCATGCGGCACCTGCGGCGGCATCTCCTGCGGCAATTCGGAGCAGGCCGCGAGCATCACCGCGGACGGCGACGCGCCTCGGAACGGCGGACGTCCCGCCAGTGCGTGATAGAGGATCGCCGCGATGGAGAAAACATCCGAGGCCTGCGTGGGGGGCTTGCCGAGGATCCGTTCCGGGGCGGCGTACTGGCCGTAGCGGATACGGTCCGTCCCCTCCGGCGCAACGACATCGACACCGTCCTCACGGACGAGAATCGCCGATGGCCAGAGCTCGCCGTGGACTTCCGCGAGCGCTCTCGCGAGATCGCGCCCGATGCGCACGACCTCCTCCGCCGGCATCGGCCCGGAAGCCATGAGGATCGACAGAGGATCGCCGGACATTTTGTCGCGATTCGCGTGCATCGAACGTGCCGTGGAGAGTCCTCAGTCCTGAGTGCCGAGTCCTGAGTCCCGCCGCCCACTCAGAACTCAGGACTCAGGACTCAGAACTCAGGACTCAGGACTCAGGACTCAGGACGGTGAGAATCCACGCGTAATCGTGCGCGTCCTCGCGGAGCCTATCGTATCGGCCCGACGCCCCTCCATGGCCCGCGCCCATGTTGACGCGCAACAGGAGCACGTTGTCGTCGGTCTTGTGCGCGCGCAGCTTCGCCACCCATTTCGCCGCTTCCCAGTAGCCGACCTGGCTGTCGTTCAGCGACGCGCGCACGAGCATCGCCGGATACGCCTTCCGCTCGATGTTCGAGTACGGGTCGTAGCTCTTCATGTAAAAGTACGCGTCCGGCTCGTTGGGATTGCCCCACTCGATGTACTCCTGGGTCGTCAGCGGGAGCGTGGGGTCGAGCATGGTGTTCATCACGTCGACGAATGGCACGAGCGCCACCACGGCCCTGAACAGCTCGGGACGCATGTTCACGACCGCGCCGACGAGGAGACCGCCGGCGCTGCCGCCCTGAATGACCAGTTTCTCTCTCGACGTGTATCCCGCGTCGATGAGGTGCTCGGCCACGGCGATGAAGTCGGCGAAGGTGTTCTTCTTCGCGATCATCCGCCCCTGTTCGTGCCACGCCTTGCCCATCTCGCCGCCGCCGCGGACGTTCGCGAGCGCATACACGACGCCGCGGTCCACGAGCGAGAAGCGGCCGTGACTGAACGTCGGCGACATCGACGCGCCGTACGATCCATACGCGTACAGGAGCAGCGGGTGCCCGCCTCGAGGGTCGAGATCGCGGCGGCGGACGAGGGACACGGGGATCCGGGCGCCGTCGGAGGCCTCGACGAACAACCGCTCGACGACGTACCTGGCCGGGTCGAATCCCCCCAGCACCTCCGTGCGCTTGAGGAGGACCTGCTCGCGCGTGTCGAGATCGTAGTCGTACACCGACGGCGGCGTGATGAACGACTGGTAGGTGTAGCGATAGACGCTCGCTTCGAACTCCGCGTTCGCGCTCGGAGCGACGGCGTAGGCAACCTCCGGGAAGCTCACGCGATGGCTCGAGCCGTCGCGAAGATCGTAGATCTCGAGCTGCGACAGGCCACCCTCGCGCAGCCGCACGACCATGTGATTCGCGAACAGGTCGATCGACTCGATGCGCACCGGCTCGCGATAGGGCACCAGCTCTTCCCAGCGGTCTTCGCGCCCGAGGTCGCTCACCGGCGCCGTGACCACCCGGAAGTTGATGCCGGCGTCGTTGGTGAGGATGTAGAAGCGGTCGCCGCGATGATCGGCGTAGTACTTGTGATCGTTCCTGCGCGGAACCATCACCGCGGGCGCAGACTCCGGCCGTTCCGCAGGGATCAGGCGCACCTCGCTAGTGGTCTTGCTTTCGGAGACGATGAACAACCACTCGCCGCTGCGCGCACGCTCGACGAAGACGTCGTAGAGATCATCCGTCTCTTCGAACACGAGCTCGTGCTGGCCGGTGCCGAGGCGGTGACGGTAGACGCGACACTGCCGCTTGGCGTCGTTCTCGACGCTGTAGAACAGCGTCGCATGGTCGGACGCCCACTCCACGGTCTCCACCCGCTCGGCGAGGTTCTCCGTCGTCCAGCCGCTCCGCAGGTCCTTCACGTGCAGCTTGAACTCGCGATAGCCGTTGTCGTCGGTGGTGTAGGCGAGAAGGTGAGAGTCGTCCGACACCTGCACCTCGCCGACGGCCATGAACTCCTTCCCCTCGGCGAGCAGGTTGACGTCGAGGAGGATCTCTTCATCGACGCTCTCGTTGCGGCGCGCGTAGATCGGGTACTGCTTCCCTTCCTCCGTGCGCGAGTAATAGAACCAGCCGTTCTTGCGGAAGGGAACGTTGATGTCCGTCTGGCGGATGCGGCCGAGCATCTCCTGGTAGAGCTCCTGCTGCAGCGCTTCGGCCGGCTTCATCATCGCATCGGCGTAGGCGTTCTCGGCGTCGAGGTAAGCGAGCGTCTCGGCGCTGTTCTTGTCGCGCAGCCAGGCGTAGTCGTCCACGCGCGTGTCGCCGTGCAGGATCGAGGTCGTACGCACTCTCTTCGCAGTCGGCGGCAGAGAGAGGTCCTCCGGAGTGGGAGCTTCGAGGGCGCTCATGCGGAATACTGAACGGGTGGGGAAAAACGAGCGCGGGAGCGAGAATTCCCGCGAGCTGTCACAGGAGCCGGTGACTCGGGCCACGGCCGCACCTTTCTCATGAGCGCATTGATGCGGGATGCGAAAAAGCACGCAGTGGTGCGAGTGACGAGTTGCGGGAGCAGCCTCGCGAATCCAGTCTAGCCGCTTCTTCCATGAGGGTGTCATCCTGAGCCGCGTAGACGGCGAAGGACCTTCTGCGTTGCGTGCTGGAAGGTCAGGGCTGCGAGGATGACACCTTCGCCCAGCTGTCTTTCAACGTCGCCGTCCGATTGAACACCAGCCCCTCCGCCGTCGAGTCGCGGTCGACGCAGAAGTAGCCGAGGCGCTCGAACTGATAGCGCGTCAGAGGCTCGGCCCCGCGGACCGACGGCTCGAGCTTCGCGTGCGGGATCACCTCGAGCGAATTCGCGTTCAGGTGGGCGAGGAAGTCGCCGTCCTGCTCCGGGTCTTCCTCATTGAACAGGCGGTCGTACAGGCGCACCTCGCAGTCGAGCGCATGCTCGGCCGACACCCAGTGCAACGTCGCCTTCGGACGCCGTCCGTCGGGCGCGTCGCCTCCGCGCGTGGCCGGGTCGTAGGTCGCGCGGAGCTCGACGACGTTCCCCTGGGCGTCCTTGATCACCTCGGTGCAGGTAATGAAGTATGCCGAACGGAGACGCACCTCGCGTCCCGGGGCCAGGCGGAAGAACTTCTTCGGCGGATCTTCCATGAAGTCGTCGCGCTCGATGTAGAGCACCTTCGAGAACGGCACGCGGCGCGTTCCCATCGATGGATCCTCGGGATTGTTCGGCGTCTCGAGCTCCTCACCGCTGCCCTCGTAGTTCTCGATGACGACCTTCAACGGGCGCAGCACGCCCATGACGCGCGGCGCGGTCCTGTTCAGATCTTCGCGCACGCAGAACTCGAGGAACCCGACGTCGATCACGTTCTCCCGGCGCGCCACGCCGACGCGCTCGGCAAAGTTGCGGATCGCGGCGGGCGTGTAGCCGCGGCGGCGCAACGCCGCAAGGGTCGGCATACGCGGGTCATCCCAGCCCCGCACGTGACCCTCGGTCACGAGGCGCAGCAGCTTCCGCTTCGACATCACCGTGTAGTTGAGGTTCAGCCGTGCGAACTCGATCTGGCGCGGGCGCGAGGGCACGGGCAGCGTCTCCACGAGCCAGTCGTACAGCGGCCGATGGTCCTCGAACTCCAGAGTGCAGAGCGAATGCGTCACGCGCTCGATCGCATCCGACGGCGGATGCGCGTAGTCGTACATGGGATAGATCGGCCAGTCGTTTCCGGTGCGGTGATGCTCCTCGTGCCGGATGCGGTAGAGCACGGGATCGCGCATGTTGATGTTCGGCGAGGCCATGTCGATCTTCGCGCGGAGCACGTGCGCGCCGTCCGGAAACTCGCCCGCGCGCATCCGCCGAAAGAGATCGAGGTTCTCCTTCACGCTCCGGTCGCGGTACGGCGATTCCTTCCCTGGCTCGGTGAGCGTGCCGCGGAGCTCGCGGATCTCATCGGCCGATGACGAGTCGATGTACGCCTTGCCGTGCGTGATGAGGGACTCCGCCCAGTCGTAGAGCTGCTGGAAGTAGTCCGACGCGTGCAGCGGCTCGCCGACTTCGAACCCCAGCCAGCGCACGTCCTCGATGATGGCGCGGGCGTACTCCGCCTCTTCCTTCTCCGGATTGGTATCGTCGAAACGGAGGTTGCAGCGGCCGCCGTATTCGTTTGCAACGCCGAAGTTGAGACAGATGGATTTCGCGTGGCCGATGTGCAGGTAACCGTTCGGCTCCGGCGGGAAGCGGGTGACCACGGTCTGATGCCGGCCCTCGCGCAGGTCTTCCTCCACGATCTCGCGGATGAAGTCAAGGGAACGGGCCGGAGCGGCTTCGGTCGTCATACGGGTGCTTATATATCGCGAAGGCGCGTGTTGCATTCCCCGGTTGGCGGTTGGCGGTTGCCAGTTGCCAGCTGCCGGTTTCCAGGTTGGCGGTTCCCCGTTGGCGGTTGGCGGGAGACCCACCACCCCGTTCTCCCGCCAACCGCCAACCGTCAACCGCCAACCACCTTCAGGACTTTCCTGCATCGCCCTCGTTACAGTCCCGCGTCATCGCTTGACCGTTCGGCGCGCGGCATTCAGGATCGTGGACGATGAAACCCCGTCTCCCTCTGATCATCCTTGCCGTGAACGTGCTGGCCGGCGCGGCGGGCGCCACCCCGCTCGAGGACGTCCGCCGCCTCGATGCCGAGATCAGCGTGGCCACATGGTCCGGCGATGCGGTGTGGTTCGAGGAAAACCTGGACGAAGAGTACGTGCTGATCACCCCCGGCGGATCGTTGCGCTCGAAGCGCGACGTCATCCGCGAGCTCGCCACACCCGGCCTGAAGATGGAGCCGTACGAGCCGTCCGATGTGCAGATCCGGGTCTACGGCGACTCGGCCGTCGTCACCGGGCGGATTGTGCAGCGCTTCACCCTCGGCCAAGTCCGCTACGTGAAAGACCTGCGCTACACGGATGTCTATGTGAAGCGAAAGGCGAAGTGGGTGCTGGTGAGCGCTCATACGTCCGCCATCCCGCCGCGGAGGTGACCCATTTCTCACGCTGTCATCCCGAGCGTCGAGCGAGGGACCTGGGCGGGAGGGGGCTCGATGCGCGTGCCGCCCCACCCGCGCAGGTCCCTCGCTACGCTTCCAATGACATCGAAGTGTCATTCCCCTCAACGAGGCCGGCAAAACAAGACGCAAAGCGTGCCCAAGGCTTGGCCAACCAGCGCCACCGGCCGTGCCGGCTCGGGATGACAGGCTATCGGCGGAGCACCCAGTGCTGCCGGCCGTGCCGGCTACATTGCCCTTCGTTTCCCCGGCCGGACGAACTTCGTGATCACCTTCCCCCGTCCGCCCGTCGCGGCGGCGAAGTTGCGCTCGAGGAGCGTTCGCCACCCGTTCAGCTTGGCCACCTCCGCGTCCGTCTCCGCCTCCTCGGTCACCAGGACGAACAGCACGCGGAACTGGCGCTGGCTGAGCGCCGTCGACGGCCTTCGCGCTCCGTGCACGGCGGTGACCTGTCCGATCTGCACCTCGCGTTTTTCGCCGTGCGCGATCGCGCCTTCCTGCGGCCAGTACTCGCGCGGGAGGCTCGTGCCGGCGAGATAGAACCACGGCGGCACCTCCTCGGGCGGGGCGAGGCCCATCAGGTAGAGGTCCGTCCAGCTGTAGCCCATGTTCGCGGCATGCGCGCGATGCGAGCCGTCGGACTGGGGCGTGAAGTACGCGCCCCCCATCACGCTCGACTCTTCGCCGCCGTACACCGGAAATGCGGACGCGGTGTGGACGTACGCCGCGGGATGCGGGCTGACCGGATTCAGCGACCGCGCCGCCTCGCCGTTCTCGGCGATGCTGATGAAGTAGAGCCACCGGTGTCCGAGCTCGTGCAGCATCACCTTCGAAGCGGTCTGCTCGGCCGCGCTGTAGTTGTACGCGAGCTGGTTCATGTGCAGCAGCGTCGGCGCGCGTGTGGCGTGCGAGCCATAGCCCGGCGAGAACGGAGCGATGCCTTCCACCTGAGGGTTGCCGCCGATCGCATACGCGCCGGCGTAGAAGATCAGGTCGGTGAAGTACGACTGATAGATCGCTACGCCGTCGTAGTCGAAGTTGCTGAGGCCCCACGACGTCCGGACCACGTCCCAGACCCTGTACGGATCGAACGAGCCGAGAAGGAACGGCTCCGCGATCGGGACGGTGAGCTCTGCGTTGTGTGGAACCGCGGAGAGATCCGTCACGGTCGCGCGCGGCGCGGGCGTGAAAGGAATGCTCAGCGTAGACCTGTCCGTGACGCGCCCGAGCGGGCGGAAAAACGTCACGACGCTCACCGAGATCTCCTCGGTGCCCTGCTGCACGCCGTAGAGCTCGACGACGTTGCCATCGACGTTCGCCGACGCGCCGTCGACTTCGTACCGCGCGCCGGTAAACGAGAGGACGCGCGTAGCGTCGCGATCGATCTCGATGGTCGCCGCCCCGTATCCGGTCGTCGCCTGGAAGCCGAGCACCTGTCCCTGGGCGAACTTCGTGCGGTCGATGACCTCGGCGAGCGTGATGCGGATGGCGAAAAGGTCGGAATCGGCGAGGCGTTGCGCATCGACGCGGCGGATGTCCAGCATCGGACGGAGCGCCGGCGGCACGGAGCCCAGGACGTCGTTGGCGTTGTCCTGAATCGTGCGCAGCGTCCCGCGCGACACCTGCGCGGGATCGAAGCCCGGCGACAGGATCGGCGCGCCCCAGCGCATCGCGACGACCGACCGGTACGAGAACGTGACCGTGCCGTCGCCGGCGAGCCGCGCCTGGAGGTCGTAGGCGAATGGCGCGTTGCCGCTGCTGCGCCACGTGACGATCACCGCGTCGGACTGTTGGTCGATCCAGACGCGCGGGTAGTCGAGGTAGCGGGGCTTCCCGGTCGTGATCATCAGCGGCGAGAGCACCGGTCCGCGATGCACGGCGGCCTCGATCGCGTCGAACTGCATCCCCTTCTGCTCACCGGGCGGGGTGGTGTGAATGCCGTTGAAGGCAGTGACGTAGAGGCGCGTCGCCGTCGCGCCGAAGAGCGGGAAGGCAAACGGAAGGTCGTGCGCAACCGAGTGCCAGTCCGGACCCGACGCATTCAGGAAATCGCGCACCGGCTCGCCCGCCGGCTCGACGTACTGCAACGCCTCCCGTCGCATCGTGAAGGCGGCGCTCCCCGCCGGCGTGAAGACGAGCGACTGCCCGGCCAGATCGAACGGACGGTAGCCGGATGTAATCGTCTCGTCGTTCCGGACGTAGAACGCCCCTTCTCGCAGCATTGCGGCGCCGGGCTCTGCGATCGATTGCGATGCGATGCGGTCGCGAGTCCGCTCGTGAATCCCCTGCACGCGCAGCTCGTTTTCGGGGCTGGTGCCGCACATCGGCTCGCCCGCGCTCGCGGTCGGGGCGGACAACAGCAACAACAGCAGGATCGGGCGCATGGGGTCGTGTCCTCCGGGGCTTACTTCGCATACTCTAACCGGAAGTGGAACAGCCGGAACGGCAGGAGTACGGCGAGTACGCTGTCGAGTCCTTCCTCGGGAAGGGCTCCATCGGCAAGGTATGGCTGGCGCGGCACCGGCGCTTCGGCCGCAAGGTCGCGCTCAAGACCGTACACCTCGAACAGAAGTTCGAGGACGAGTCCGACCGCGAGGAGTTCTATAAACGTCTGCAGCGCGAGGCCGAGCTCTGCGGGGCGATGCAGCATCCGAACATCGTGACCCTCTACGACGTCGGCTACGACGGCGAGCTCGTGTCGTACCTCGCCACCGAGTACGTCGACGGCGAGTCGCTGCTCGCACGCCTCCGCCGCACCCGCCCGCTCCCGCTGAACGAGGCCATCTCCGTCGCCGCCGATGTCCTGCGCGGACTGGCGTATGCGCATTCCAAGGGCATCATCCATCGCGACATCAAGCCCGCGAACATCCTTCTCACCGCCGACGGTCAGGCGAAGATTGCCGACTTCGGAGTCGCCCGTCCGCTGCACTCGAGCCTCACCGCCACCCGCTCGCTCGTCGGCACGCCGAACTAC
Organism: uncultured Thermoanaerobaculia bacterium; assembly: GCA_964558905.1. Classification (GTDB taxonomy): domain Bacteria; phylum Acidobacteriota; class Thermoanaerobaculia; order Gp7-AA8; family Gp7-AA8; genus QHVT01. The sequence continues at coordinate 45,998 of CAZLGP010000090.1, forward strand.
ATGTCGCCCGAGCAGGTCAAGACCACGCCCGTGTCGCCGCGCTCGGACCTGTTCTCCGCGGGCGTGGTGATGTACGAGATGCTGACGGGCGTGAAGCCGTTCGCCTCACCCGACCTCAGCGGCATCCTCTACAACATCGTCAATCACGTCCCCGCGCTCGCGACGGCAGTCAACACGTCGGTGCCCGACCCGCTCGCGCGCATCGTGGCCAGGCTCCTCGAGAAGCGTCCCGAAGACCGCTACACCAGCGCGGCCGAGGCGCTGTCGGATCTCGATGCAGTACTGCGCGAGCCGGACGCGGCGGCCGCGATGAGCTCGGAGACCCTGGCCGTGACACCGCACGAGTCCACCTCGCCACTGCCGGCGATGGTCGATACGGAGGAACGCTCGTGGTCGCTCCTCCGCCGTCCGGTACACGCGGCGGTCTTCTGGATCGTGACGCTGCTCCTCGCCTCCGGCCTCGTCGCGTCCGTCTTTTTCCTGCGGCAGAACGTCGAGCGGCAGAAGCCGACCGCGGAGATCACGCCCGCGCAGATCGCGCGCACGGAGATGAAGCAGCAGGTGCTCGACACCGCGCGCGCGCACATCCGCGAAGGCCGCTACGCCGAAGGGATTGCCGCGTACGACGCGCTCCTCGCCCGCCACCCCGAGAGCCTCGCCGCGCGCCACGAGCGCGACGAGGCCCAACGCCTTCTCGACGCCGCCACGCCCAGGGCCGAGGTCACGAAGGTCGCGCGAAAACCCCGCCGCGAGGATGGAGACGCGGCGAAGGAGAAGGAGGCGGAGAAGAAGCCCTCCCGCTGGGAGCGGTTCAAGCGGTGGTGGAAGGAGGGGCCGCAGGAGGAGAAGAGAAATTGAAAATTGAAAATTGAAAATTGAAAAAAGACGTCTGCGCGAGATGCGCGACTGCCTTTTTCAATTTTCAATTTTCAATTTTCAATTTCCTCCCTTCAATCTTCCACCGTCCGCAGCGCGCGCACCACCCGATGCCACCGCGCGCGCTCGAAGTACCAGACCAGCGCGATCACCGTCGGGAGCACGGAGAAGACGAGCAGCATCTTCGCCACGCCCTCGATCTGCGGCGCAAAGCCGAGCCAGATCTGGAGGTTGAGGGCGATGACCTCGAGATCGTTCATCAGCGCGCCGCCTTTCCCTTCGCGGTACCGGTCGAGGAACTGAGCGTCGCGGATCAGACGCCACGCGAAGAGCGTGCTATGGATCTGCACGAAGAACGCGACGAACGCGCCGAGCGGCCGCTCGAGATCGGGCGCGCGCCAACCGACGCCCGCCAGTGCCTTGTAGAACAGGATCCCGGCGAGGACGAACTCCGCGAGATGCCCGGCCGAGGCGAACGCGAGCTCGCGCCGCCACTCGCGGGTCACGAGGAGAAGCCAGAACAGGAACAGCACCGAGACGATGGCAACGCTCTTCCTGTTCTCGCGGAACAGCCACGCCAGATACCCGAACCCGCAGCCGACGGCCACGGCGATCGAGAGACGGAAGGGGCCGTGATGGGTCAGTCCACCGCCATAGACGAAATCGAACGCGGGAATCGATGCATAGCCGAGGAGCCATCCGGCGACTGCGTGACCAAACTCGTGGAACAGCGTGACGATCGCCGAAAAAACGAAACGGGTGAAGGGCAGCGCGTAGGTGAGGATCGCGGCAACGAGGCCGAAGGCGAGAATCTTGAGCTCGGACCTGCCGATGCGGCCGTCGGCAATGCGCTCTTCCTCGATGACGTACGGACGGATGACCGGCGCGCGCCCACGCGTCGCCCGGGCGAAGATCACCCCGCACTGCACGCACTCGACGCCGCCGGATGGAGCGGGATGTCCGCACTTGGGGCAGTCCATTGTGCGATTGTCGCAGAGTCTCAAAGTCTCAAAGTCTCAAAGTCTCAAAGACCGCGGCAAGGACCTTCTTTGAGACTTTGAGACTTTGAGACTCTGCGACTCCGCGCCTCGGAGCGGGAAAGACCCCGAAGCCTCGAAGAATGCGGCAACGCCCCCGCGCCCCCTGTATCCTCACGCGATGTGGATGATCTACGGAGCCAACGGCTACACGGGCGAGCTCGCCGCGCGCGAGGCGGTGCGTCGCGGACAGCGTCCCATCCTCGCGGGGCGAAACGCCGCCGCGGTCGAGCCGCTGGCGGGCGAACTGGGGTGCGAGGCACGCGTGTTCGACCTCGCGGCACCCCGGCTCGAGGGAGTGCGGGCCGTCCTGCACTGCGCCGGTCCGTTCACCCACACGAGCAAACCGATGGTGAACGCCTGCCTCGCCGCGGGCGCGCACTACCTCGATATCACCGGCGAGATCGCCGTGTTCGAGGCGGTGTTCCGTCGCGACGCGGAGGCCAGAGAGCGGGGCATCGCTTTGCTCCCCGGCGTCGGCTTCGACGTCGTGCCGACAGACTGCCTCGCGGCGATGCTGCACGAGAAGATGCCCGACGCGAACGAGCTCTGGCTCGCGTTCTCATCGCGCAGCGGGGTGAGTCGCGGAACGCTCAAGACGATGATCGAGGGCGCGGGGTGGGGCAGCGCGATTCGCAAGGACGGCAAGATCGTGCGCGTGCCCCAGGCGTGGGACGTGCGGGAGATCCCGTTCCCCTCCGGCCCGCGCGTGGCGATGACGATTCCCTGGGGCGACATCGCCACGGCCTACCGCTCCACCGGCATTCCGAACATCCGCGTCTACTCCGGCCAGTCGCGTCGCGCGGTCGCACGGGTCCGCCGCATGCGTCCGTTCATGCCCCTGCTGCGACTGCGCCCGATCCAGCGGATCGCGCAGACGTGGGCCGGACGCACGACCGGCCCCTCGGAGGAGCAACGGGCGAGAGCGCGCGTCGAGCTGTGGGGACGCGTCGCGAATGCGAGCGGCGAGGAGCAGACGATGACGATGATCGTCGACGAGGGTTACAACTTCACCGTGAAATCGTCGATCGCCGCGGTGGCACGCGTGCTCGTCTCCACGCTCTCCGGGGCACTCACGCCCTCGATGGCGTTCGGCGCGAACTTCGTGAACGAGGTGTAGTTCTCAATTTATCCCGCGCGGAGACGCGGGATCTCCGGTGCCCTCACGCCGCGCGTTCCGAAGCACAGACCGCGTGACGGCATCGAAGATCCCCGCGTCTCCGCGCGGGGATCAACTGTGGGAAAGTCGACGTCATCCGTCGCATCGAGGAACTGTCCGAGTCGCGCCTTCACGCTCACGGACCGCTTACACTCCGCGCATGAAGCGCCTGATCGTCGTCCTGCTCGTTCTCGCCGGCTGCGCGTCCTACGACTCGCCGGTCGATCGCGTCATCGCCTCGCAGCGCGGGAAAACCATCGCCGTCGCGTATTACGACCTCCGCACCGGCGCGACGCTGCTCCGGAACGAGCGGGAGGTGTTTCACGCGGCGAGCACGATGAAGGTGCCGGTGATGCTCGGGATCTACGAGGCGGTCACGCGGGGTGAGCTGTCTCTCGATCAGCCCGTGCGGGTGAAGAACGAGTTCGTCAGCATCCTCGACGGGTCAACGTACGCGCTCGAGGCAGGCGAGGACTCCGACGCCGAGCTCTATGACCTCGTCGGACAGGAGTTGCCGTTGCGGGAGCTGGTCCGGCGGATGGAAGTGCGCAGCTCGAACCTCGCAACGAACATCGTCATCGAGCTGATCGGAGCGCCGCGGGTCATGCGCCTGATGAAGGAGATCGGTGCGAACGACATTCAGGTCCTGCGGGGAGTCGAGGACGACAAGGCCTATCGGGCCGGGATGAACAACACGACCACGGCCTATGACCTCATGCTCGTATTCCGCACACTCGCGGAGAATCGGGCGATCTCGCCGCAGGCCTCCGAGGAGATGATCGAGATCCTCGCCGCACAGGAGCACAATGACGGGATCCCGGCCGGCCTGCCGCCCGGGACGAAAGTCGCGCACAAGACGGGATCCATTACGAAGATCGCGCATGATGCGGGACTGGTCTTCCGCCCGGACGGTTCACAGTTCGTGCTCGTCGTACTGACCCGCGGTTTCGAGAAACACTCCGACGCGGAAGCAGTCATCGCAGAGATCTCCCGCATCCTGTGGTTGGCGCAATGATCCACGACTCAGTCGTGGTGTGCCGAGGGACGGAGCTCCTCCGCTCCCGGAAGGAGACCGATCAGTTGCCCGGGATCGTGAATGAGCACGGGCAGATGTTGGGGGCAGATGCGGATCGTGTCGCCGCGATATTCGAGCGAGAGAAGCGGAACGGCGTCGGAGCCGCGTTCGCAGATGAGACAGGTGGCGTTCATGCAGCGAGGCTACGCGCATGGAGTTGCGCTGCCTATGACCGTTGTCATGGGATGGGCGACGCGCGGAGCGCCGGCTTCCAGCCGGCCGCCCGCGTAGCGGGCAAGAGGAAATAGCCCCCGGCTGAAGCCGCAATGGCGTTAACTTTAGGCGAGGGCGTCGTCTTGTTGGCGTTCAGCGACTCTCCCCACTCGACGCGGAGAGAGTGCCTGATCAGCGCCGGAGGCGCGGCAGAGGGTAGAGAAGATGGAGTGACCCGCCCGCTCGGTGTACTTTCTCGTGGGTTGAAACTGAGAAACAGAGCCACATACAAGGAGGAACGGGTCATGAAGATTATGCATTGGATTG
>CAZLGP010000091.1:0-2860 GCA_964558905.1 uncultured Thermoanaerobaculia bacterium
TAAACCGGGTGGCGCGGCCCCGGCCCCCCCCCCAACCCGCAACTCGAAACTACGACATCACTTCCACCGGGCCGCGCACGACTGGATTGCGCCCTTTTGGGCGCCGGTGAGCTGGCCTGAGCTCACGAGGCTGTTGAGCAGATGCGCCACGCTCGACACGAACTGGCCGTGGTTCTTGGCCGAGGCGTGCAGGGCTGCGATCTGGTCGGCGAGCGTGCAGCCGCCGTCGAAGGCGATGTTCGGCGCGCCGCTGTCGCAGCCGTCGAGAACAACCGTCGGCGACGCGTCGCCGGTCGGGCAGTCATCTTCATCGTCGGCGTAGCCGTCGCCGTCGTGGTCGGACATGAGGAACAGCACCACGCCGTCGTGATCGCTGGCCGGATTCGGCTCGAACGGCTTGTCGGCGTTGGCATGCGCGAAGTTGTGGTCGCGCACCCAGGGACTCATCGCCGTGGAGGTCAGGGAGTGATCGAGCACCTGCGCGACGCCGTTCTGGATGAACGAGTAGCGTTCGTGGGCCGGCGAGAGGAACACCTGGTTGGTGAGGCTCGCCGTGCTGGTGAGAATGCCCATCACGTCGATGTAGCCGTCGCTGAACTCGAACGCGTTGAAGTCGCCCGTCACCACGAGGCGCGTGCCGGCCGGCAGGGCGTTGACGTAGCCGGCGAGGTTCTCCGACTGCGCCTGGCGCTTCTGCTGGACGCGGGTGGTCTCGATCCCGATCAGCGAGCGTTGGTGCACCGCGATCACGGCGATGGGGAACGGCGCGCCGTTGCCGATGTACGAGCCGGTGAGCAGCAGCGGCGGACGGTCATTGAGCAGCTCGAGGCTGTTGGTGGATGGATCGAGCCAGGTGTCGTTCGCGCCCAGTTGGGCGATGGAATCGACGTAGATCGTGTCGCGCACCAGGAAGCCGACGTCGATGCCGCCGATGTCGTTCCCCTCGAGCAGGTACGGGACGTAGTTCAGTCCTGCCTGATCGAGGTTGATCTTCGCCGCGAGGTCCGACAGGGCGGTGATGTTCTCCACCTCGGACACGGCGAGGACGTCCGGCGCGCCGAGGTTGTTGCGGACGTGCTCGGAGATCTTGGCCAGACGCGCGGCGTACACGGCCGGCGTCGGCACGTCGTCGCTGACGTCGGGATCGTTCACCAGATCGAACAGGCGGAACATGTTCTGCGCGCCGACCGTGAATTCGCTCGCGTTGCGCGCTCGCGCAGGGCGCGGGTACGTCGGGTTCGTGTACTGGAGCGTCGTCGTCCAGATGCTGTAGTCGCCGAAGTCGAAGGCCAGAGGTCCCTCGGCGAGATCGATGCTCGCGCCCCCGATGATCGACGGAGTCGCACCGCCGAGCTCGGTCGGATCGACGTCGAGGATCTCCGGATACGCGTCACCGCCGATGCCCGGCGTGCGGAACGGACGGGACGACGCGGCCACGATCATCGTCTCGCTGAACTGATCCGTGCCGTCGACGGCCGTGCCGTTGGTGACGCGCACGAGCATTCCCTCGAGCGATTCGAAGTCCGAGTAACCGGCTGGGAGGTCGAACGTCGCGGGAAGCGGTTGGCCAGACGCGTCGATGGTGACCTCGAGGTCGGTATTCGTGAACTCGGTGAAGTTGAAGAACTCGATGACCTTGCCCTTGACGTCCACCTGATCGCCGACCTGCACCGTCGGGGTCGAGCTGGTGAAGACGTAGATACCGTTCGACGTCGCCGTGCTGGCGTCGGCGCGGTAGTCGGGCGTCTGGATGAAGAAGCCGTCCGGGCCGACCGCGGTGACGATGTTGTCGCGCGTCTCGACGATCTGATTCGCGAACGGCGATGCGCTGCCGCTGCCCTGGATCTCGAAGATCTCGCGGACCTCGACGGGCGGCGGGGGCGGTGGCGGCGGCGGAGCCCCGCCGTGGCTACCAAGGCCGTCGAAGGTGTTCACTGCGAAGCCGTCCCACTCGATCGAGGGATCGAACGGATCGGCGCCGTTCGGGTCGCCGTTGACGATGTGGGCCTTGCGGCGGAGCGTGTTGTCGGCCGTCGAGGTGAGGCCGCTGCCCCATTCGGTGCCGGGATCGAAGCCGATCTGGCCAACGACGTCGACGAACGAGGTCGTGGGGACGTGGAAGAGCGCGACCGCGTCATCGCCGTTGAACCAACCGGCGCCGCTGAACTGGTCGGCTTGCGCCGCGATCGCCGGGGTCGCGCTCGAATGCGCGAGCACGTATACGTCCCCGGGCGCGACGACCCCTACCAGGGTGATCGTCAGTCCGGCGCTCGCATTGCCGTTGAAGTACATCCGGATCTGATAATTCGAGATGTTCAGCGGCGCACCGGTGCCGTTGAAGATCTCGATCGCTTTGTTGTTGGACGATCCTTCGATGTACTCGGAAATGAAGACACCGCTCTGCGCGAAGACAGGCGTGCACAGCAGAGCTACCGCAAGAAAGGACAGAATTCGACGCACGGAGTTCTCCTATTGGAAGAAACGAAAAAAGTTGTGGGCGGACGGGTGGATTCTACTCGCAGAAGAACCCCGCACGTCCGTAAAAAAGGTGTGAACGTCAAGGACTTCTCACGTGCGAACGCTGCCAGACTCCGGGCGGCCGCCGTCTCGGCGCCTGACCGGCGGGCGTCCCGCCCGCCGGTCCGGGGCCCGATACGCGGGCTTCTGGCGTTTGGCCTTTTCGCGACGCCGCAAGGAGAGCGTCCCGGAGGGACATCAAAGGGTAGAGAAGATGGAGTGACCCGCCCGCTCGGTGTACTTTCTCGTGGGTTGAAACTGAGAAACAGAGCCACATACAAGGAGGAACGGGTCATGAAGATTATGCATTGGATTGGCATCGATGATCACGCGGACAAATGGA
>CAZLGP010000092.1:0-7819 GCA_964558905.1 uncultured Thermoanaerobaculia bacterium
CAATCGTCGTCCACCCGAGCGGAACGATCCGCGTAAGTCAGCGAGCGTTGCCTCTCGAGCTGACGCTCGCAAAGGTCGGTAACCAGAGGCCCTCCGACGTGAAGCGCCTTGCACTCGTGCCGGTGGGTTCAACTCTGACGAAGGCTGGTGACGTGCTGGATCGTTTCGCGGCGGGCCAGTTCCTTGAGATCGGGGAAGCGGCAATGTCGCGGGCGGACTTCGAGCCGATGAAGGGCGGCATTCTTGTCGATGGCCCCGGGGACAAGTATGCAACAGGGCACGCGGTTCGTCGCCGCGTCCGTTACGAGGAAATCGTCGTCGACACGAATTACAGGCGCTCGTCCAAAAGATTCGCTGCATTTTCAGGGAAATTGTTCGGTCAGCTCTTGAAGAACGCGAGCGTCACCAAGTCTCCGTTGTCCAACGCGCAACGGACGCGGCTGGAGTCGACCCGGGACCAGGCCGTGAGGCTGAAAGAGGAAACCTATTCCGTCGCTCGACAGCTCAACAACAAGTCTCTCGATGCGACTCCGCTTGAGTTCCCCAGCCAAGCGGCCGCGCACGAGTATTTGACGAACCAGATGGCGGCTAATCCCGCGCTCCGCGGACAACTCCACATCATACCCTCGCACGAGGTGGCCGCGTGACTCACACACTCGGCTCCTACAGCTTCCTGCCGTACGTTCGCAGCGGAGTTGCCCGGCTGATCACCGCTGCCGATACTCCTTCCGTCACCGCCGAACGTGCATCAGTGGCAGTGAATCTCCGACTTACGGGGACAGCCGTCAGCGGGAGCGACCGGACGCAGGACATCGCAAAGAACGTCGAGCTTTACGGCCCCGGCGATGTCGTCGGAATAGACAAACGCGCGATCATCCGGATGGAGCCGCGGCCATCGAGCACGAATGCAGAGACGCCGTCCTTGGCACACATCGAGTTCTACGACGAGGACTTCTGTTGGAGATATACGCCTGCGGCGGCTGATACCCAACAATGGCGTGTCCGGCCTTGGATATCGCTCGTTGTGCTCGCCGAGGGGGAGTTCGATGAGGGCGGAGTGCCAGAGGCCAAGGCTCTTCCCTACATCGACGTGCGGGATGATGCCACTGTCGCGTCCAGGTTTCCGCCTTGGGATCAGCTGTGGGCGTGGGCGCACGTTCACGTGAACGCCAACCTCACGTCGAGCGAAACGGCCATCGTCAACAGCAGCGTCTCGGACGTCGTGGCGCGCTTCCGCGACGTGATGGAAGATAATGCCGACCTCGCATACTCTCGCTTGCTCTCGCCACGCAAGCTCGCCCCAAAGACGTCCTACCATGCCTTCGTCATGCCGAGCTTCGAGGCTGGTCGCCTGACTGGGCTTGGCCTGCCAGCGGCCGGGGCGCCGAGCGCGACGCATAGCGGGTGGCAGAGTTACCCGTCGGGTTCTCGGCCGCAGCCGACGCGCTTCCCGTACTACCACCGATGGTTCTTTCGGACCGGTGGCCCCGGGGATTTCGAGAGCCTTGTGCGTCTTCTGGTCCCGAAGCCGGTGGATAGCCGCGTGGGCACGCGCAACATGGACCTGCGGTCCCCGGGCAGCAACCTGCCGGGGCTAAGTGAAGCCCTGCCTCTCGGCGGTTTGTTGCGGCTAGGCGGCGCGCTCAAGGTGCCGGACTCGAACCTCTCTTCGGAGGAGCTTCGGCTGAGGGACATCTACGAGAACTGGGACGAGCCGTTTCCGCATGAACTTCAGTCCAACTTGGCGGCGCTCCTGAACCTCTCGGACGCTTATTCGCGAGTCACAGCGGCCGTCGCAAACGAGAGCTCGGGTTTGGTCGCCTTACACGACGGCGACTGTGATCCCGTCGTGACACCGCCGATCTACGGCCAGTGGCATGCCCTCGCCACACGACTTCTGACGGACACAGAAGGACGTGACCTTCCGAACAACCGCAACTGGCTGCACGAGCTCAATCTCGACCCGAGACATCGCATGGCCGCGGGGCTCGGCACCGCGATCGTGATCCGCGAGCAAGAGCGCCTTATGGAGGCGAGCTGGGCGCAGGTTGGTGCCATCATCGAGGCGAACCGGCGTATCCGACTCAGCCAACTGGCGGAGCACACGGCCTGGTCTTGGTTCCATCGCCAGCTCAAGCCGCTGCACGACGTCGACAAGGCGCGCGCTCTCCAGATCGCAGCGCCGGCGGAGCTCCGTATTCGCATCGACGAAAAGACCATGCGTGGCACTTTGCTCGAAACGCACCTTCAGCCAGCCGCTGTGTCCGTGGTGACGCGCCGTACCTTCAGACCGACAGCGCGCATCAAGCGCTTTGTGTCCGAAGTGAGGCGTCCGCAGGCGCTCTTTCAGGGCATTGGCGCGGGAACCATTCGCCCGGTAGCTCCGAAGACGACGCCGATAGCCGTTATCACCACGCAGAAGCTAAAACGCGCAGGCGCTCCGCCGCGACTTTCACCGCCCGTCGAGCGCGCGGTCGGCATTGCACCCGATCGGCTCACCGCGCAAGCGCTCGGAGCGTTGCCACGCCTTTCCGGCTTCGTGGTCAGACAGCCCGGTGAGTCCACGCCGGTGGCTCGCGGACTTTCGACAAGTGACAGCGTAGAAGCCATTCGGTTCAAGAATGCGCTGAGGGGCGCGTATGCGATGATCGACGAAAGCTTCGAGCTGGCCACGCCCGTGGCAAAAAAGGACGTCGATGTGGCTGTGTTCGCGGGGCGCGTGATCGACGCACTGGATCCTTCCACGACAGTTCCGGCGCGCCTGCAGCATCGCCTTAGCATTCCCCCCAAGCTCCGCGCAGAGGGGGCCGACAACGAACTCGTCGAAGTGGTGGCATATCCGGTAATCGACGAGCCGTTGTACAAGCCGCTGGTCAGCCTATCAGCCGAGTTGTTTCTCCCGAATATCAACCTAATACCGCCCAACAGTCTGACCCTGCTCGAGAGCAACAGGCACTTCATCGAGTCGGTTTGCGTCGGCGCGAATCACGAATGGGCGAGAGAGGCGCTCTGGCAGGAATATCCAACCGACCAAAGGGGCAGCCCGCTGCGCCAGTTCTGGGGAGTTGCCGATCAGCTTTCGGCCTCAGCCGAGGACGGCGACTCGCGCGAAGAACTACGCGACATCGCGCCGATCGATCAATGGCCGCTGTCGTCAGCGCTCGGTGGTCATTATCCGCAGGTGCCGCATCCACGCCGTCCCAAGAACAGGGAAGACATCGTACTTGCGGTGCGTGGCGATCTGCTCCGTCGATATCCAACCGCGGTGGTGCTGGCGCAGCGCGCCGCGTGGCAAGTGCGAACCGGTAGCATCGACACTTCGCAGGAGCGGGTCATCGATCATCTGACCGCCGACGAAGAGGACAACCCCCCGCGCGAGAAGGTGCGGTCACCCATGTACGAGGCGAAGGTCGAGCCCGAGATCTACTTTTTCGGTTTCGATCTCACGGAAGAGGAAGTCAAGGGCGGAACCGGAGAGAACGCCAACGACGACCCCGGCTGGTTCTTCGTGATCAAGGAACGGCCCGGAGAGCCACGCTTCGGGCTGGACCGGGGAACGAGCACCGCGCTCGAGGTGTGGAACGATCTGACGTGGCAGCAAATTCAGCCAGGCCCCGCCGGCTCGTTCATTCAGATTGACAACAGCACCCCGACTCTGAGCGTCATTGACGATCCGCTTGAAACCGGCGATGAAGAGAAGGAGGCGCAGCGGGAGGACGACCAGGCTGTGACTTGGCGCAAGGAGATGAGTTCAGCCGACGTCGCCTACATCCTGTATCAGGCGCCAGTGCTCATCGCGGTGCATGCCGCGGAAATGCTGAAGCCTTAACCGGTCGCGGGAGCATCGCAATGAACGACTTCGAGACTGCCCGTATCCAGTTAGAGAAGGCATCGGCTGAGTATGACAGGGCTGTGGAGCTTGGCCGTCGGGCGCGACAACTAAAGAGTCGCCTGGTCACGCGCCGGCTCCGCCTTGAGCGCAGCGCCGCTCCACGGGACGAACGCTTTCTGGCCCGAGCTCAGGGAATCATTCAGCGGCTCGCAGGCGCGGATAACAGTGTGCGAACGACTGCAGACGCTCTTAAGCAATCGCGTGACGATCTCGACCGAGCTAGGGCTGCGTGGGCGCGTTTCACCGACCCGCGCCAAGCCGTGGCGCGCATGAGTGACGATGCGCCGTTTCTGCTGTTCCCCGTCCGACTGGAAACGCGCTTTCGCCCCGTGGCACGTTCAGCGGACAAGGAGCTGTGCGTCCGCATCTACCCCGATGAGTGCTCAATCGATTCGTTCGAGCCAGTGCCATCCGATGCTGAGATTGACGCTCTAAAACGCTACTGGATCGCGGAGTGGCAGGCCGGGCGAATAGTGGAGCAGCGCAAGGCCGCATGGCATAATCTCGTGATCGCCTACGGAACCGGCAGGGCAGAGTGGTTGCGAAGGACCTACCAGCCGCTGAATCTCGCCACAATGCCAACGAAGAGTGGTCCCGACGACATCGTGCTCGTCGTGGTGACGGATACGGCGCCCTCCGACTCGGACGCGGCGGCAATCCAGCGCTACTGGCGCGACCTCTGGATCGCGAATGACAATCGCATGGATGTCGCGGCTGCGCGTTCACGTCTACCCTCGGGAGTACACGCTCGTCTTACGCAGATCGAGTCGAATCCGCCAGTCAACTTCGGAGTTGAACCGCCGGCCGCGCGCGACAGAAACAGCGTTCAGGTGTCCACGGCTTTTCTCGTGCTGAAGCCGGATGCCGACGTGGACGTGCAGCAGCTGGCGTGGTCCCGCCCGCCCCGCGTCGCGGCATGGCCAGACCGGTTCGTTCTGTTGTTGTATCGTCGGGCGAACGCGGCGCCTCGTGTGGAGGTCGGCAATCCCATCCCCCAACCGCTGATCACAGGGGTGGATCCGACGGCACCGGCAGAAGAGCAAATCCGCCACGACCATGAAGGGAACTTGATTGTGCCGCCTACCATGACGTGGATGACCCAGTTCGACGAGGCCAAAAGGGTCGGAATGGCGTTTTCGGTGCGGCTCTCGCCGCCGATTCCGAGGTATGACAAGATCGTGGTCATCGGCGTCCGGGCAAGTGCAAATGCGGCGATGGGTGCCGCGGAACTTGAGAAGCTCATTGCCAGCCACCGGGACGGCGCGCGCGGGTTCGCCATAGTCTCGCAGGGCACTCCGAGTAACAACACAGATCGGGGCCGGTCGGGGTTCTCCCGCGTTGAGGACGCCGACGAATCCTTCGATCGAGTAGTGCTGGGAGTCACGCCGCCCACCGCCATGACCGCGACGGACAAGACGGACGGGCAGCTGCTGGCGCAGTGGCTCGGCATATCGGCCGACACGACACGTGACATTCCCAACGCCGGGGGCTTCGACCAGGCGGAAGCAAGGGCAATGAACACGATCCTCTGGGACGCGACGCTCGGGTATTGGATGGGAACGCTCATGCATCCCGTCTTCGGCGAGGATGCGATCGCGCGCACCCGGCGGTTCTTCCGTGACTTCGTCAGCGGACGCGGCGGCATCCCCGCGATCCGTATCGGGAACCAGCCTTACGGTATCCTACCCAGCACGGCGTTTAGACGAATGCAATGGATGGAGTCCGTCGGGGCGAACGCGGTGCTGCCGGGGCTGCAGGAGCGTGACTTCCTAAGAGTCCTGAAGGACATCCTGGAGCAAATCGCGTCGGATTGGCGGCCGCTCTCCAACGACGTGCCTCGCGTCGGCGGTCGGGGGGATCGCGCGCAGAACCTCCTCAAGGTCATGGGACTCCACGCGACGTCTGTGACCTACGCGCAGCGATGGGTCGAGAGCTTCGCTGCTGCATTTAACCGGCTGACCTTGGCCGGCGCGGAGGCGCTCATGAGTCCTGAGGCGCTTCATCCTTTGAAGCAGAGCGCCGTCACACTCTTGCAAGACCTGGGATACCGTGGCAGCGAGGACCCCGAAATCCTGAAGCAGTTCCATTTCAGGCAGCATATCGATCTCAGCGGTCCGATCGTCGACGCCGTTCCCCTGTCGGAAACAGAAGCACTCACTGCTGTCACGCCGGACGGAAAGAACTACATCGAATGGCTCGCCAGTGCAGCACGCGCGTCAGTAGAAGACGTACGAGCGGAGGCGGGGTTCGGCAGCCAGCAGAAGCCGACCGCACTTCTCTACCTGCTGCTCCGCTACGCGATTCTTGAGGGGTACTTCAACGCCGGCCTCACCGCTCACGAATGGAGCGGTCTAATGGACCATGAGACCGTCAGGCGGCTCCGCCAAGCGGTCCCGATCATTCACGTCAAGGACGGCGCTGTGAGCGAAAGCCGCTACGAACTACTCTTGTCACCAGAGGCACGCATCACGGGTAGCCGCACACTGCGAGTCGGCGATTTTCTCACCCGTGAGCTGGGGCGGGTTCCTGCCACAGACACGTTAAACGAGCAGATCATCGCCCTCGAGAAGCTCGCCAAGGTTCCAACGGCTCGACTCGAGCGTCTGTTCGCCGAACACGTAGATTGCTGCAACTACCGTCTCGACGCATGGCGTACCGCCCTCGTCCAGCGTCAGCTCGCTCATATGCGGCAAACTGGGATCGACAGCATGACGCATAGGCCCGGCGTCCTGCTGGGCGCCTACGGGTGGCTACTCGATGTCCGGCCGCGCGATCGAACACTGACGCCGGTAAGACTGAATGAGGCAGGTTTGCGCCGGTCGTTCGGCCACGACTCGGTGATGCGCGACAGCACTAACGGCGGCTACGTTCACGCACCGTCGCTGAATCAGGCGGTAGCCGCGGCGATCTTGCGAAGCGGTTTTGTCGCGAATGCAGGCCGCAATAACCGCGAGACGTGCTCCGTACGCCTCACATCCGAGCGGGTCCGGATCGCCCTCAGGCTGCTCGACGGCGTCCGGGCGGGCATGAGTCTCGGCTCGATCTTGGGCAAGCAGTTCGAGCGAGGCCTGCACGATCGGCAAGCCGATCGTTTGAAGTACGCCTTTCGCGACGTGTTCGCTCTCGATCAGGACAGAATACAGCGCACGAAGCGGCCGCCTGAGAGGTCGCCGATCAGAAGCCGCAATGTTCTGGACGGCCTGCGCTTGGCCGAACACTTACGGAAGCTGATAGCGAACGGTCGTGCCCTGACGTATCCCTTCGACCTAGCTATACCGGCAGACGCCAGCGCCGCTGAGAGGAGAGCGGCGGAGGAAGAAGCGGCGCGGCTGCTTGAGGCGTTCGACGCCCTCGCCGACCTCTTCGTAGCTGAAGGGATCTATCAGGCCGTCAACGGAAATTGGGCTCGCGTAACGGCCACCACGGAGGCGGCAGCCGGAGTCCATCTTCCCCCGGAGCCCGATGTCGTTCGGACACCATCCGCGGGATGGCAGCTGACGCATCGCGTTGCCTTGCAACTGGACGCCGGCATCCTCCCGACTGCAACCGCTGTAGTAGGCGTCGCGCGCACGCCCATGTCCACAGTCGATCCGGCGCTCAACGACTGGATCGGCGCCACACTTCCGTTACTCACGTCGATGGCCTGCCGCGCTACCTACCGGTCGGCCACGGGATCGACAGTGGAACGTGATGTGACGCTCGCCGACTTAGAATTCCAGCCAATTGATGTCCTCGATGCTCTTGGCGGGCAGCAAGGAAACGCAATCGTTGGTCAGGCGCTCGAGGATCGAATCCTCCGCCTGCTGCAGCTGTCTGCGCAGCCCCCTCAACCGGACGCCATCGTCGTTGGTCCCGAGGGCGCGGCTGTCGAGCCCTCGGTCAGCATCTCGTACATCCATACGGTCGCCGCTCCGGTGTCGATCGCTC
>CAZLGP010000093.1:0-16112 GCA_964558905.1 uncultured Thermoanaerobaculia bacterium
CGGCAGAGAACCTCTTCCGCCCCTCCCGGGGCGGACTTCCTGCACGCCGTCTTCTTCCGGTGGCGGCGCTCCGCGCTCGCCACCGGCTACCCTCTGAGCGCGCCTCCGGCGCTGATCAGGCCACTCTCTCCGCGTCGAGTGGGAAGAGTCGCTGAACGCCAACAAGACGACGCCCTCGCCTAAAGTTAACGCCATTGCGGCTGAAGCCGGGGGCTACTCCCTAAAGCCCGCTACGCGGGCATTGGGCAACACGCCCTGAAAGCCGGGGGCTATTTCCTCTTGCCCGCTACGCGGGCGCCTTGACCGCCGGCACGGCCGTGCGAGGCGCGAACCGCGACGACGATGTTCACGGGGATGATCCCATGCGCGCGGCACCCGCAGTATGCTGAAGTCCTCCATGACCGCGGCCACGACGGGTCTCAGCGCCGGCACGCTGCTCGACGGGAAGTACGAGATCGTCGGACTTCTCGGCGCGGGCGGGATGGGGGAGGTCTACAAGGCACTGCACGTCCACCTCGGCGCGTTCCGCTGCGTGAAGGTCATCAAGTCCGCGCTCATCGCCGAGGAGAGCTACCGGGCGCGCTTTCTACGCGAAGCGCGGCTGGCCACGCAGGTCCATCACCCCAACGTCGCGGTCGTCCACGACTTCTCCATCATGCCGGACGGCGCGAGCTTCATGGTCACCGAGTTCATCGACGGCACGACCGTGCGGGAGTGGGAGGAGGCGAACGGACGCTTTCCTCTGCCGCTGGCGATCGAGGTCGTGACCCAGGTGCTTGCGGGACTCGATGCCATCCATCGCCGGGGCCTGCTGCATCGGGACATCTCCGCGGACAACATCATGCTCGCCTTCGATGCCGACGAGCACCTCGTGGTGAAGATCATCGACCTCGGCGTGGCGAAGGATGTCTCGGGTCCGAACGTCGACACGACCCAGGCGGGCGTCTTCGTCGGCAATCCGAAGTACATGTCGCCCGAGCACCTCGGCGAGCTGGAAGAAGGTGAGGCTCTCGACGGCCGCGCGGATCTCTACTCCCTCGGCGTCGTGCTCTTCGAGATGCTCACCGGCGTGCCGCCGTTCGTCGCGCGGACGCCGAACATGTACATCGTCAAGCACCTCACCGAGGCGCCGCGATCCTTCCGCGATGCGAATCCCATCCTCGATGTGCCTCCCGGACTCGAGGCGGTGGTGCTCCGCGCGCTGGAGAAGCGCCGCGCGCAGCGATGGGCTTCGGCGCGCGATTTCGCCGAGGCGCTCACGCCCTTCGCGACGCGCGATCGCGCCGGGTTCACGAAGACCGCCGTCCCGCGGATGCACGTCGAGGAGATCTCGCCCGAGGAGCGTCTCGCGGCGGAGGCGTGGGCGGCTGCGCAGGCGGCGGATACGTATGCCGGGTTTCGCGACTACCGCGCGAAGTTCCCCATGTATCACGCGGAGGAAGCCGAACGAGCGATCGAGGAGCGCCTCGATTTCGATGCCGCCGCGGCGCTCGACACGGAGGAGGCGTGGAGTTCCTACCTCGAGCGCTGGCCGCACGACGCCCATGCGAAGACCGCCGGCGAGCGACTGGAGGCGGCGCGGGTGCGCGAGGAAACCGCGTACAGCGTTGCCCTCGAGGCCAAGAGCTCCGCCGCGTGGCAGGCGTACTTCGACGAGTTTCCCGACAGCGCACGCAGCGCCCAGGCGGAGGTGTATCGCCGCGAGCAGCTGGCCTGGGAAGAGGCGCGCGCGATCGACACCGTCGCTGCATGGGGACTGTTCCTCCTGAATCACCCCGACGGCTTGCGCGATCATGATGCTCGCGAGCGTCTGCGGTGGCTGGAGAAAGCGGAGGAGCGGCGCGCGCTGGCGCGGCAGGCGATCGTGGAAGGCGATTTCAACGCCGCCTTCGAGAAGGGAACGCTGGCCGCCTGGGACGAGTATCTCGCGACGTACCCCAACGCACCACGCGCCGAGGAAGCGCGCCGCGCGCGCCAGGAAGCGGCGGAATACGCGATCGCCGAAAGCGTGAACACGAAGACGATGTGGCGGGCATTCGTGAAGGCCTGGCCCGAGGGTCGGCACCGCCTGGATGCAGAGCTGCGGTTGAGTAGGGTCAGACCGGGGAGCCCTGCGTAACCTCCGCTTGCCGCCAACCCTGAGTGAAGCGAAGGGTCACCCGGAGCCCTCACGACAGTCGTCCATGGCGCGCCGATCGTGGGGGCTCCCTTGATCCTTCGCTGTCTACGCAGCTCAGGATGAGAGGTTCTACCGCTTGCCCGGGTCTGACCCTCCCTCAACCTCGCCACACCCAGGGCCGCCGCGCATCCGCGACCGGCCGGAACGCGTCCGGAAAATGCGTGACCACGAAATGCCACCCGGTCCAGTAGATCGAGAGGATGTCGTACCGCAGCTGTGCCTCGGGATGCCGCGCGGCGTACTGATCTCCGAGCTTGATCATCCGCTCGCGCTTTGTGCGCGTCACCGCCTCGTGTCCCGCGCCCGCCGTGTTCGTCTGCCGCGTCTTCACCTCGGCGATGACGATCGTCGTGCCGCGCCTGACGATCAGGTCGATCTCGCCGGCGGGGAGGCGCGCGTTCCGCTCGAGGATGCGATAGCCGCGGAGGCGAAAGAACCACGCGGCGCGGACTTCGCCCCATTTGCCGAGCGTGCGCGATTCGAGTCGTCGAGTCTTCAAGTCGTCGAGTCTCCGAGCTCGATTCTCCACGATGCGACGGCTGAGGGCTCGTATTCTACTTCCTGTGGAAGTGCCGCTCGATGTCGAGATGCCGGATGTCGACGATGATCGGCCGTCCGTGAGGACAGGCAAACGGGTTCGAGGAGCGTAGCAGCTCCGCGACCAGGCGGGCCATCTCTTCGCCACTGAGCGGGCGATGGACTTTGATTGCGGCCTGACACGCGAGCGACGCGGTGATGCGCTCGCGTACTTTGGTCACGTGCGACGTTTTCTCCTCGAGGGAGGCATCGATGAGCTTGCGAAGGAACGTCTCGATGTCGTTGCGCAGCAGCTCCGGCGGAACGGCGGCGATCGCGAAGGCGTTGCCGGAGAAGCGCTCGATGGCGAAGCCGACGTCGCGCAACTCGTCGAGATGGGATTCGAGAGCCGCGCATTCCGCAGCGCCCGACTCGTAGAGGATCGGGGTCAGAAGTTGCTGCGACACAGGCTCGCGCGCCTCGACACGCTGAAGATAGCGGTCATAGAGGACGCGCTCGTGCGCGACATGCTGGTCCACGAGACGGAGACCGCCGGGCATGTCGACGAGGATGTAGCTCATGCGGTACTGGCCGATGACGCGCCCCTGAAGATCGCCGAGCTGCGGCTGGGGCTCGTCTTCCAACTCCACCAGCGCGCGAGCAACGGGCGCACTCTGCGAGGAAAGGGGCGGCTGGACCATCGCCGCCTTCTGGAACAGCGGCGTGAACTCGGGGGTCCAGCGAGGGCCGGAGTCGTATGCCTGCGGGGCGAAAAGTGCTGAGTGCTGGGTGCTGGGTGCTGAGTGTTCGGGCTCTCGGAGCAGCGTCGCGCCTTCCTCCGCTCCGCCGAGTGCCTTCTTGAGCGCCTGTTCGACGGCGACGTGCACCTGCGAGGAGTCGCGAAAGCGCACCTCGGTCTTCGCCGGGTGGACGTTCACGTCGACCGTCTCGGGTGGCATCTCGACGAAGAGCACGATGCCGGGATGTCCATCGAAATCGAACGCCTCGCACGCGCGGTTCGCGGCGTGTGCCAGCACGCGGTCCTTCACCAGGCGTCCGTTCACGAAGAAGTACTGATTGCGCTTGCTGCCGAAGCGAAGGCCGCGCGTGACGAAGCCGCTGGCGCGCGTGAGGCCGAACTGCGCGTCGAAGTCGACCAGGTGTTCGGTTGCGTCGCTGCCGAGGATCTGCAGCGCGCGCTCGCGAGCGGTCATCGCCGGAGGGAGATCGAGCACGACGCGACCGTTGTGCTCGAGCCGGAACGCCCGTTCGGGCAGCGGCAGCGCGTACGACGCGACGACGGTGACGATGGCGCGGAACTCGGCGTCCGCGCCGCGGAGGAACTTCCGTCGCGCGGGGACGTTCTCGAAGAGCTCGCGCACGGCGATGGTCGTACCGCGGTCACGCGCCCCCGGCCGGACGCTTCGCTGGGCGGTGAGGGGATCGCAGATGATCTCGGTAGCGGCGCCGCTGTCGTTGTCGGACGAGACGAGCGTGAAACGCGAGACCGAGGCAATGGACGGCAGAGCTTCGCCGCGAAAGCCGAGCGTGCGCACGCGGGTGAGGTCATCGAATTCGCGGATCTTCGAGGTCGCGTGCCTCTCGATCGCCAGCAGCGCGTCCTCCTCGGACATCCCGCAGCCGTTGTCGCGCACCTCGATGAGCTTTTTGCCGCCGGCCTCGAGCAGGACGTCGATGGTCGTCGCGCCCGCGTCGATGGCGTTCTCGACCAGTTCTTTGACCGCCGACGAGGGGCGCTCGACGACCTCTCCCGCCGCGATCTGGTTCACGAGATCGGAGGGAAGGAGGTGAATGCGCGGCATAATGCGATTGTAAGGGCAACTGGCAATGGCATTGCTCACTCCGCTCGCCGTGGCTCGCCGAATCGCTGCTCTGCTCGGATTTCTCGCGTTGGTCGTCCTCGCGCTGACCCTGCTCTGGCGCGTGTATGTCCATCACCATCAGACTGATCCGTACGATCGCGAAGAGGCGGTGACGGTCCGGCTGGACGTTTCCGGTCCGAGCGACGTAAAATTTGCGAGCCGATTGAGCTAAACTATTCCCCAAAAGGAACAACATAATGTGGCACGAGCGGTGCTACCTCTTTGGTTGGGAGAAAGCAAATCGATGACGCGTACCATCACCCAAACAGTCGCACTCGCAGGAATCGTGATTGCGATGAGTCTCACCGCCTCGGCGGCGACTCCCCAGACCACCGATCTCACGGATACGTTCCGCGGTGCCGGCGCCGTGGTGGACCGTCTGCAGGTGTTCGAGATCGCGGGCATCGTCATCATCCGCGGTCGTGCGGCCGACAAGACCGAAGCCGCGATTCTCAACCAGTACGCGGAGACGCTCGGCTACGCCCGCGTCGCCAACCTGATCCAGATCGTCAAGCACGAGGACGCGCTGATTGCCCGCGCGGCCGAGCGCGAGCTCAGCGTCCACCGCGCACTCGACGGCTGCCAGTTCCGCGTCACCGCCAGCAAGGGTGTTCTGAAGCTGTCCGGCAGCGTTACCCACGAGCTGCAGAAGGACGTGGCCATGCAGGTGCTCCGCTCGATCGACGGCGTGATGAGCGTCGAGGTGGAGCTCGACAAGTTCTAAACTCCTGACTCACAAGCGAACGAACGAACCGGGCCGCAAGGCCCGTTTTTTTTGTGGTCATCCTGAGCCGCGAAGACGGCGAAGGATCAACGGCGCCCTCTCGCGAGGCGTGCATCGCACGAGAATCGTGAGGGCTCCCTCGATCCTTCGCTTCGCTCGGGATGACAGCCATCCCGCTGCCGGCCGTGCCGGCCTACCGCACCGTTCGGACGGAGAACCGGTATCCGCGTCCCTTGTCGATGTCGTCCGGCCGGCGCAGGGGATGCGCGTAGACCACCGAGAGGTACACGTCCCAGTCCTGAAAGCGGATCGCCGACTCCGTGCCGATGCCGGCGTCCACGACGATGCGCTTGGTGTCGGTGACCTGCTCCGTCAGGAATCCCACCGTGCCGACGCCGACGTAGCCGACGCCGTAGAGCGTGTTCCAGTGCAGCGGCCCCACGCGGTAGTCGCGGTTGCGGAAGATCGGGACGAAGACCTCGTTCGTCAGATGCACTTCGTGCACGCCGACGGCGGTGTCGTTGCCGGAGATCGACTTGAGCGCCTCCCGTCCGCCGAGGCGAAACAGCTCGTACTGCGGGATGTCGTAGCACTCCCAGGATGTGAACCTCTCCGCGTCCGTGATCTCGCCGTCGCCGTCGAGGTCTTGCATCACCGGATCGCCGTTCTCGAAGTCCGCGCATCGCGTATCGCGGTCCTCCATCGCCCGTTTGGAGAGGAACGTCCCGAGGTGGAGTCGCGAGAAGACGAACGACGTGGCGGTGATGTCGAAGCGGCGCAGCCCTTCCATCTCGAGCTTCGTGTACGTGTAGTCCCCGGTCCACACGGCGCCGGATTGCGTGAGGGCCGCGGCGAGGCCGGTGCGCTGCGGTCCGATGTCGCGGAAGGCGGTAAGCACAGGCGTGATGCGGCCGCGATGTTCCCCGACGATCGCGTTCATCCGCTCGTCGAATTGCGTGCCGTACTGGTAGCCGAGCTTGAGGTAGATGTTGTTCTTCTTGTCGTCGGGGCGGGTGACGTCGCCGAAGGTGAGGCGATCGTTCTGGAGCGTCGCGAAATAGCGGTTGTTGTAGTCCTTCGGCACGCCGACGAGGAGCAGGCCTCCACGCACGCGCTCGAAGTCATGGACCTCGTCCGAGGCCAGGTCGGGGAACTCGATCGAGTCGTAGACGGCGAGCCGGTAGGTGTAGTTGCGCGCGTAGTACTTGTACCGAAGGAACGTGGAGATGTCGCCGTTGACGAACTCGTAGTCGATCTGACTCTCGAAGAGCACGTTGCGGATCAGCTTGCGCAGCCGCACGCTGGCCTCGCCCTCGGGGAGGTAGATGTTCACGCTCGGCAGCAATTCGCGCCGCTCGTACGCGCCGCTGGCGGCGTCCGAAAGCACGCCAGCGGGAGGAGGTGGTGGCGGTGGGGGTGGAGGCGCGGGAGCCGGCACATCCTGTCCAAACGTGAGCGTGGACAACGTAAGAATTGCCGCAATTGCAGCGATACGAAGGGTTCTGGTCATGCGGATATCGTCCTCTTTTCTCGCGGCGATGGTAATACCGCTCCTCTCAACCTATGGTAAAGTCAAGTAGTTGAAGTCTTTACGGAGAGACTCCCGATCGCTCTGGCACATGTTTTGTAGCGGGGCGGCATTGTAGCCGCGGAACCGTTGAGACCGTGCGAAGTAGTTCTAGGAGGTGTGACTTGTTGCGTAGCAAGCATCGGCTGCTTTTTCCCCTGCTGTGCTTTTTGATTCTCGGAACGTCGTCCCTGTCGGCTCAGGACATCAGTCGTGACGATCAGATCCGGTTCTTTGCCCCGACTCACTCGGGACAGACGGGTCTGTTCGAGACCGTGACGGCGGATACGCTCCGCCGGGGTAACTGGTCCTTTGGCGTGTATTTCAACGACTGGGATCTCCTGGCGGGCGAAGCGAGGGAGTTTGTTCCTCCATCGGCTCGTGAGTACCAGGACATGAGCTATGACCTGTACCGCCTGAGCGCATCCGTCGGGGTCGGCCTAACGGACCGCTGGGAAGTCAGCGCGATGCTGCCGTACGACCGGATCGTCAGCAATGGCGGTGACCGCGCCGGCTTCATCAACGGCTTCCTCCACCGGGGTGCGTTCACCGAGAGCGGCATGGGCGCGGCGCGACTCGCGACCAAGTTCATGCTCACACCGGTTGACGTGCCCACGCGCTTTGCGCTGTCGGGGTTCGTCGATCTCCCCACGGGCGATGACGACAGCGGAATCGCCACCGGCGGGACCGATTTCGGCTTCGGAGGCCACGTCACGCGCGGCATCGGGTCGCTCTCGCTCAAGTACGTCGCGCGCGGCGATCGCGACGACAACAACGTCGTCGGCGGTTTCGGCGACGTGTCGATCCCGAACGAGCTCCGTGTCGACGGCGGTCTGAACATCCCGATCGGTCTCTTCGGCACGACCAACTGGGTCAACGAGGTGAATACCGTCTTTTACACGGGCGGCGACCGCGCGCCGGATGCGCCGATCTTCCTCGTGTCCGGTCTGCGGCACTGGTTCGGGACCAGCGGCTGGTCGCTCAGCGCGGGCGCCCGCTGGAACGTCGCGAAGTTTCTCGACAACAACGACGAGTGCCGCTTCACGGAGCTTGACGACTGCGCGCTGTCGGGTCTCGTCGGCCTGACTTTCGCGCCGCTCGCCTTCGCCGCGATCGAGCTGCCTCCGCCGCCTCCCGCGGTCGAGCCGCCGCCCCCGCCGCCCCCCGCGCCGGTCGCGCCGCCGGAGCCGCCGGTCGCCCCGCCGCGTGTGCCGACGGAGATCCGGACGGACGAGATCCACTTCGAGCCGGCCTCGGCCCGCCTCACCAACATCGCCAAGGCCATCCTCGACGAAGTCGCCCTGCGCATGAAGCAGGAGCCGTCGGCGACGGCGCTGGTGATCGGCTACACGGATGATCGGGAGAACACGGGCGCGAACCGTGACCTCGACCGCCGTCGCGCCGAGGCCGTTCGCGACTATCTCGTGACCCGCCACGGAATCGATCCGTCGCGCATCACGGTCGAAGGCCGCGGAACGTCCGATCCGGTGGGCGACAACACGACCGCCGAAGGCCGCCTGCGCAACCGCCGCGTCGTGATTCGCCTGATCCTGCCGTAACATTCATCCATCACAATTGCAGCAAGGAAAGCCCCCGTGCAGTTCGCGGGGGCTTTCTTTTTGCTCACGGGGAGAAGCATGCGCCGTATCGCACTGACACTCTCGTTCCTCGCTCTGTCCGCCTGCACCTCCACCACGCCGCCCCCGGCCGGGCCGGCACCGATCGAGACACCGGCGCCACAGCGGTCGCCGAACGCGCTCACGCCCGTGGCCTCGTCGCCGCGGGCGATCACCGAGCCGAAGATCCGCGTGGGGCTGCTCATCGACCAACCCGAGGTGACGTTCCCGCGGACCTCCGCCGGCTATACCCTCGTCACCGATCGCGGCCCGTCGACGCTCCTGCGCGGCTTCACCGTCCGCGCGCCGCTCGCTGAAGCCGCGGTGCGCTACGCGGTGCAGATGGCGGCGATCTCCGATCAGTCCTCGGCGCAGACGCTCGTCGAGCGTTTGCGCTCCGAGACTGGGCTGCGCGTCGACATGACCTTCGACCCGGCCAGCGGCATGTACAAGATCCTGGCGGGCGATTTCGCCAGTTCCGACGCGGCGACGCCGACGAGGTCGCAGCTCACCGACCGCGGCTACGGCCGCGATCTCATGGTCGTCAGGCGTCCCTCCGATCAGCCGTTCGAAAAGCGCTTCGAGATCGTCGACGACGAAGGCGACCGCCATCGCATCGAGGCGGCGACGGTGGCGATCTTCCCGATGAGCGGCGAGACCCTCACCATCGACAAGCAGCCGTACCGAACGTCGGCGCGGCTCGTCATCAATCCGCGCGGCCTCCTCAACGTCATCAATGAGCTGAACCTCGAGGACTATCTCCTCGGCGTCGTTCCCGCCGAGATGGGCCCGTCGATCTACGACGAGGTGGAGGCGCTCAAGGCCCAGGCCGTCGCCGCGCGCACGTACGCGATCCGCAACCTGCGCCAGTTCGAGAGCGAGGGCTACGACATCTGCCCCGGTCCCGCGTGCCAGGCGTACAAGGGATTCGGCGCCGAGCACGAGCTCTCCACGCGCGCGGTGCGCGAGACTGCCGGCCTCATCGCAACGTACGAGGGGAAGCCGATCGACGCCCTCTACAGCGCGACCTGCGGAGGCGAGACGAGCGATGTCGGAACGATGTTTCCGGGCCGCGATGAGCCCTATCTGAAGCGCGCGGAATGTGTCGAGCTCGAGATGCTGACCCTCGACGGGCGCGCGGACAGCGGCCTCCTTTCCGAGCTCCAGGTCAACGCCCGGCTCTTTGCGGCGCTGGCGGATCTTCCCGAGGCGACCAGCTGGGCGGCGCGCGACGTCGCCAGGGCCGTCGTCGCGGCGATGACGATCGCGGGACACCGCGAGCTCCCTCAGCCGCTCCCGGCCTCATCGCGCCGGCGGGACGTGCTCGAGTACCTCGACGTGATGATGGGCCTCGCGGCGAAGGCGCGCGTCCTCACGCTGCCCGAGGATCGCCGGTACTTCTTTCCGCAGAGCGGCGACGTGCAGCAGGCGCCCTATCTCGCCGCGGCGTTCCTGGTGAAGTACGGCATCTGGCCGGCGCAGTTCATCGACCGCATCCGTCTCGACGAAGCCATGCCGCGGGAAGAGCTCTACGCATTCCTCGGTGCGTGGCTGCGGGAGCAGACCCTGACGCGCGATGCGGAAGGAAAGATCTTCCGCGTCGATGGACGTCGCCTGTCGCTGAAGAACAAGGGCGAGGTCACGGTGCACACGCTGCCGGCCGGCACTCCGGTGTTCCGCAAGCTCGGGGATCGCTATCAGGAGTACCGGCGGGTGCCGGTGATGATCGGCGATCGCGCGACCGTGGTGATCGGTCCCGACAAGCGCGTGGCCGCGCTGGTCGTGCAGGCGAACTACGACGGCGCGGCATTCGACCGCACCTCGAGCTTTTCGAACTGGACCCGCAGCTACCGCGCGGATGAGCTCGTGACGTCGATCAACCGGCGCAATCCGATCCGGCGGCTCGAGGACATCCGGCCCGTGCGCATCGACGCATCGAAGCGCGTCGCGGAGCTGGAAGTGACCGCGGAGGAGGGACGGAAGTTCACGCTGCGCGGCCTCCCGGTCCGCTGGTCGCTGAACGTGCCCGACAACCTGTTCGTGTACGACAAGCACCAGGACCCCGACGGCGTCGATCGCTACACGTTCTACGGCAAGGGCTGGGGCCACGGCACGGGGATGTGCCAGGTGGGAGCGTACGGGATGGCGTTCCGCGGATGGACGTTCGATCGGATTCTGAAGAACTTCTACTCGGGGATCGAGATCGTGAGGGCGGAGTAGGACGATGGGACGGATAGGACAAATAAGACGAATAGGTAGTACGGGGCCCATGGCTCCCTATTCGTCCTATCCGTCCTCTTCGTCCTATCCGTCCTATCGCCTCCCCTCACGGCTCACGCCCGAGAACCATCACCGCCAGCGCCACGGCCACTCTCCGATCCAGCGCATCGCTGGCCAGCTCGAGCACGTCGGTGGGCCGGCGCACGATCCGTCCCACCTCCATGCCGCCGTAGATGATCGGCACGTTCGTTTCGAACCGGCGGCTGAACTTTCCGAAGAGCTTGCGCAGGATCGCACCGGAAAACGACTCCTCGCGTGCTTCGCCGAGGTAGCGGCCTTCGTGGGTGATCGTCCAGCGGTTGCGGCCGAGGCGGGAGAGGAAGGACTTGCGCAGCTCGGCGAGGCTCGCGCCGTTCGGGGCCGCGACGATGTATGTCGCCGACGGGAATACCGCGCGCTGGGAGATGGTGAGAGCGGGCCGGTTCTCCTCGTAGAGCGTCACGTTCGTGCGAGGCACGAGCATGGCGATGAGGATCGCGAACGCCACGGTCAGAACGAGCGCAATCGCCGCGCGCAGCGGCGCGCCCTGGTAGGCGAGGAGAACGACGCCGGCCGCCCCCGCGGCGGCCACGATTCCGGCCAGAAAGGCGGCGACCACTCCCACGATGGTCGCGAAGCTGCGGTACGTCAGGAGCACCTCGTCGTTCGCGCCGCGCACATGCGCCGTCTCGCCCGCGCGCAGGCCCGTGGCGAAGCGATACTGAGTGGATGCGAAGGCGCTCAATGGAGTTGCGGGCTTCGCAATTTCGTTGCCCATTGCGGGCGGAACGGGGGGTGGAAGCGGCTCCGTGGGAGGCTCGATCTCCACCTCAGCTATTTTTTTTTTAGTTCCGCGGGGTCGACCTGCTCGTGCGGAACCGTCTGCATGTTCACTCGCTCGATGGCTGCCGTAGGGAGGATATCGATGGCGGCGAGGTCCTCGGTCGGTGGGACGGGTTGATCGAACGGCTCGGGCGCGGCAGAGAGCGGCGCCGCATCGGCCTCGGTCGGCAGCTCCTCGGAGAAACGCCCATAGGTGTTTCCCATCCGCAGCCGCGCGCCGTGGGTCAGAGGAGCGACGCGGATGCGCTTGCCGTTGACATAGGTTCCGTTCGCGCTCGCCAGATCGTGCAGCACGAAGAAGCCGCGCTCGAAGACGATCTCGGCGTGGTGCCGCGAGACCTTCGGGTCGCGGAGGATGATGTCGTTCCCCGGATCGCGCCCGAGGGTGAACGGGCGATGCGTCTGGAGCCGGTAGTTTTTCTCCGCGCCGTCGAGGCCGACGAAGAAGATCTTGGCCATTCGGGGCCGGATTGTAAGCGGAGTGCGGCGGCCTTGGCTATTTTGCCGCCAGGATGGTGGGCGTGTGGGCGATCGCCGGTGCCATCTTCGGATGCGTCATCTCGAAGACCAGCTCGTCGACCGTGAGCGGCTTGGTCAGCCAGGAGCGGATCCGGGGGGGCAGAGCGGACGGAGCCGGCTGCCCGCTGATGACGATGATCACGATGCCACCGGTGCCCGGCTGGCGATCGAGACGCTCGAGGACTTCGTGGCCGTCCATGAGCGGCATCATCCAATCGAGGAGTATGTAGTCGGGGTGTTCCATGGCCACCCGATCGACGGCCTCGGCTCCGTTCGCCGCCAGCTTGACCTCATACCCTCGCTGGTTCAGCCCGATCGCGTACAGCCGCCGGACATCTGCGTTGTCTTCCACCAGCAGCACCCTCGGCTTTCCGCCCATGCAGGGGCCAAAGTGCAGGGGGCCTGCCAACGAGACAGGGCGCAGGGCGCAGGGGACAGGGGGCAGTGGAACCGGCATCGTTTTTTCTCCTGCCCCCTGCGCTCTGCCCCCTGCGCCCTCGTCGTGCTATCCTCCGGGCCGCCTGTTCGGGCACCCCGCTATGAATGTGAAAAAACGTTTGCTGGATGGCGCGCGGATGACGCGTGCGATCCGTCGCATGGCCATTGAAGTCGTCGAGAAGAACCGCGGGCTGGACGATCTGATGATCGTCGGAATACGCAGCCGAGGCGTCCCCATCGGCGAGCGGATGACCGCGGAGATCGAGCAGATGGAAGGACAGCCGGTTCCCTTCGGCATCCTCGACATCACCCTCTACCGCGACGACCTGACCACCATCGCCCCCAACCCGGTGGTGAAGCCGACGAAGTTTCCGGAACCGATCAACGACAAGGTGATCGTCCTCGTCGACGACGTGCTGTACACCGGCCGCACCGTGCGCGCCGCGCTCGACGCGCTGATCGATTTCGGACGGCCGAAGCGGGTCATGCTCGCCGTCCTCATCGACCGCGGCCATCGCGAGCTCCCCATCCACGCCGACGTGATCGGCAAGACCGTCCCCACCGACGCCCACGAGGTGATCAAGGTGAAGCTGGCGGAGACGGACGGGGACGATGAAGTGTTGATCATGGAGAAATGAAGTCTCAAAGTCTCAAAGTCGCAAAGTCTCAAAGAAGGCCCCCGCCCTCCCCGGGCGGGTGGGCCTTTGAGACTTTGAGACTTTGAGACTTTGCGACTCCCCGACGACGGATGCGAGCCACGACCTCTGCGCTGAAATCGAAAGACCTCCTCGGCATCGAGCCGCTCACTCCCGAAGAGATCGAACTGATTCTCGATACGGCGGAAGGCTTCAAGGAAGTGAGCGAGCGGCCGGTCAAGAAAGTGCCGGCGCTGCGCGGGCAGCTGGTCATCAACCTCTTCATGGAGGCTTCGACGCGGACGCGCGTCTCGTTCGAGATCGCCGAAAAGCGCCTCTCGGCCGACACGCTGAACTTCTCCGCATCCGGCTCCTCGGTCGAAAAGGGCGAGACCCTGATCGATACCGCCGACAACCTGGTGGCCATGCATCCGAACATGATCGTGATGCGCCACAGGCATCCGGGCTCGGCGAAGATGCTCGCCGAGCGCTACCCGACCATTTCCATCATCAATGGGGGAGACGGAGCGCACGAGCATCCGACGCAGGCGCTCCTCGATGCCTTCACCATTCGCGAGCGCCTGGGGCGCCTCAGCGGCGTCAACGTCACCATCGTCGGCGACATCAAGCACTCGCGCGTGGTTCGCTCGAACATCCATCTCCTCACGAAGATGAAGGCCAACGTGACTCTCGCCTCCCCACCGTCGCTGATGCCGGTGGAGATCGACAAGCTCGGCGTACGCGTCGTGCACTCGCTCGACGAGGCCATCGAGGGCGCGGACGTGGTCATGATGCTGCGCATCCAGCTCGAGCGGCAGGGAAAGCTCAGCTTTCCCTCTCTGCGCGAGTACTACAACACCTTCGGATTGACTCGCGAGAGGTTGCGCCGCGCGAAGAAGGGCGTGCTGGTCATGCACCCCGGGCCGATGAACCGCGGCGTGGAGATCGCCTCCGACGTCGCCGACGATCCGAACTACTCGGTCATCCTCGACCAGGTGACCAACGGCGTCGCCGTCCGCATGGCGGTGCTGTATTTGTTAGGCGGAGCACACAGCGAATGAGTGGCGGGTGGGGGGTGGCGGGGGGGGGGGGGAGAGCGCCCCGCGGGCGCTGTTCCTCGTTCCACCGCCAACCGCCAACCGCCAACCGCCAACTCACTGAACTATGAACCTTCTCATCACCGGCGCCCGCGTCCTCGACCCGAGCCAGGAGCTCGACGCCACGCTCGACATCCTCATCGAGGACGGCGCAGTCGCGCGCCTGGACAAGAAGATCAAGGCCCCGGCGGGCGTCGCGGCGATCGATGCGGCGGGGCTGATCGCCACGCCGGGCTTCATCGATCTCCACACCCACCTGCGCGAGCCGGGGCAGGAGCACAAGGAGACCATCGCCACCGGCACGCGTGCCGCGGTCGCGGGCGGCTACACGGCGGTCTGTGCGATGGCGAACACCGTTCCTCCCAATGACGAGCGCGCGGTGACGGAGATGGTCGTTGCGGAAGCGGCCCGGAACGGCTGGTGCCGCGTCTATCCCGTCGGTGCGGTGAGCAAGGGTCTGAAGGGCGAGGAACTGGCGGAGCTCGCCGACCTCCGCACGGCTGGATGCGTCGCGGTGAGCGATGACGGCAAGCCGGTGTGGAACGCGCAGCTCATGCGCCGGGCCCTCGAGTACTGCTCGATGCTGGGCATGCCGGTCGTCGCCCATGAGGAGGACGCGAACCTCAACGAGGGCGGCGTGATGCACGAGGGCTTCTACTCGACCCTGCTCGGCATGCGCGGCATCCCCGCGGCCTCCGAGGAGACGCTGGTCGCGCGGGACGTGATCCTGGCGAAGCTCACCGGTGCGCACGTACACATCGCCCACCTCTCCACCGCCGGCGCCGTCGACGCCGTCCGCCGGGCGCGGGCCGAAGGCGTTCGCGTCACCTGCGAGGTGACGCCGCACCACGTGGCTCTCGGCGACGAGACGGTACAGTCATTCGCGACGAACCTGAAGATGAATCCGCCGCTGCGCAGCGAGGACCACCGCCGGGCCATTCTCGAAGGGATCGCCGACGGCACGGTCGACGCCATCGCCACGGATCATGCACCGCATCACTTCGACGAAAAGAACGTCGAGTTCGACCTCGCACCGTTCGGGGTGACCGGCCTCGAGACCGCGTTCGCCGTCTGCTACGACCGCCTGGTCCGCGCGAAGGTGATCGACCTCCGGCGCCTGATCGAGCTCTTCACCAGCGGTCCGGCGCGCGTGTTCGGTCTTCCCGGCGGCACGCTCCACGCAGGAGCGCTGGGCGACGTGACGCTGATCGATCTCGAGACCCGCTACGAAGTCACGCGGGAGATGTTCCTCTCGAAGGCCGCGAACTCGCCGTTCGTCGGCGAGACGCTCCGGGGCCGCGCGGTGACGACGATCGTCGGCGGCGTCATCAAGCATGACATTCGCGACCGCTCGGCACGCGTCGCGGACGCCAAGAAACGCAAACGCAAATGAAGCGTGTGGTCATCGTCGACGACTCCGCGTCGTACTGCGACCTCTGGTCGAATTTCATCCTCGAGCGCTATTCCCATGTCGCCGAGGTCGAGACCTTCAGCCACCCCTATGATGCCCTGCCGAAGATCGACGACACGATCGACCTGCTGATCGTCGACCTGGAGATGCCGGGCATGGACGGGAAGAAATTCGTCGAGTACGCCCGGGCGAAGGGCCTCTCCCCCCGACGAATCGTCGTGACGTCGTCGCACTCTTCCGACGTTCTTCACCAGCGCTTCCGCATCGGCGAGACGATCGCGGTCATCAACAAGACCGAGCCGAAGCAGCAGGAGGCGTTTCTCATGATCCTCGACTCGATCATGCGGAGATAGGCCCGCCACTGGCGCGTGTTGGGCCTTCTCGACGCGTCGCGAGTCTCCGAGTCTCCGAGTCTCCGAGTCTCC
>CAZLGP010000094.1:0-25939 GCA_964558905.1 uncultured Thermoanaerobaculia bacterium
CGCGGACGCGCCGGCGATCGTGAAATCGGACGAAGACGGCAGTGGCGTGAAGCTGCGCCTGTACGGTTTCCGGAGCCCGTTGCACGAGCGACAAGACGTCGACGAAAAAGACGAAGACGTCGACGAGACCGCGCGCTCCATTGCCCAGCATCTGTTCCGAAATCTCCGCGGCTCGAACAATCTCGTCTTCGCCAACTCCCGGAGCCGGGTCGAGTCCTTCACCGATCTCCTCTCGCGCATGTGCGCGTCGATGAACCTCCCGCAGGAGTTCTTCGCCCATCACGGCAGCCTTTCCCGCGAGCTGCGCTTCGACGTCGAAGATCAACTCAAGCGCGGCGAGCGGCCCCTGACCGTCATCTGCACCAGCACCCTGGAGATGGGCATCGACATCGGTGCCGTGAAGAGCGTCGCGCAGATCGGCTCTCCCCCCAGCGTCGCCTCCCTCCGCCAGCGCCTCGGCCGCTCCGGCCGCCGCGGCGAGCCCGCCATCCTGCGCATCTACATTCAGGAAGAGACCGTAACCGACCGCTCGTCGCCGCAGGATGCCATCCGCGCGAGACTCGTCGAGACCATCGCCATGGTGAACCTGCTCCTCGAGAAATGGGTCGAGCCGCCCCTCGGCGAGATGGTACACGGCTCCACGCTCGTGCAGCAGCTCCTGTCGGTGATCGCACAGTATGGCGGCATCACCGCCGCCGACGCCTACACGCTGTTGTGCGAGAGCGGTCCCTTCCGGCACCTCACCCGAGCGATGTTCAAACCGCTGCTGAAACAGTTCGCCGCGCATGACCTCATCCGCCAGGAGCCCGACGGCACGCTGCTCCACGGGACGAAAGGAGAGAGGCTCGTCAACCACTACGACTTCTACACCGCCTTCGTCAGCCCCGACGAGTATCGCCTCATGACCGCCGGCCGCCAGCTCGGCACACTCCCCATCGTCAATCCGATCGCGGAAGGCTCCTTTCTCATCTTCGCCGGCCGCCGCTGGCGCGTCGTCACCGTAGACAACGAAAAACACGTCATCGTCCTCACCCCCGCCGCCGGCGGCCGCGTGCCGATCTTCGACTACGGCTCCGGCGGCAACGTCCACGACCGCGTCCGCCGCGAGATGCTCGCCATCTACACCACCGCCGACGTCCCGACCTACCTCGACAAACAGGCCGCCGACCTCCTCCGCGAAGCCCGCGAAAACTTCGCCCGCTACACCCTCGACCGTACGAACTACATCCCCTGCGGCGACGGCGCCCTCTACTTCCCCTGGTCCGGCACCCTGGCCATGAACACCCTCGTCCAGCAACTCGCCGCCCGCGACGTCGCGGTCTCCATGGAAGGCCCCGCCATCGTCGCGCACGGCATCAGTCCCGCCGCCTTGCGCGACGCCGTCGCCGCGTGCGAAGCCGAGCGCCCGGTCGACACGATCGCACTGGCCGCGAATGTGGAAAACAAGGTCGAGGAGAAGTGGGACTGGGCCCTCGACGAGGCCACGCTGTGCGCGTCGTACGCGAGTAGGACGCTGGAGGGGAATCCGTGCCGGGAATGACAAGACACCGTGTGTCGTGTCCTTGCTTGAA
Source organism: uncultured Thermoanaerobaculia bacterium (assembly GCA_964558905.1). Classification (GTDB taxonomy): domain Bacteria; phylum Acidobacteriota; class Thermoanaerobaculia; order Gp7-AA8; family Gp7-AA8; genus QHVT01. Next base: position 1,572 of record CAZLGP010000094.1, read on the forward strand.
ACCGCGGGTGCTTTGCAGCGGCGGCGAGCCGTCTGGTGCAGCCCCTTCTCGCCCTTGGTGGCTCGGCCGCCTGACGAAGCTGCGCCGGGACACCTTCGGCGTGTAGTCAAACCTGCCTTGGAAGAACAGCAGGAGCTTCGTGCTCAGAAAGTATTCACGGAGAGCCTGCCTGACAACAGCTGAATCACGGAAGACCGGTGCAACGTCAGTTTCGAGCAGAACCACATTCGATCCCTCCATTGCACGTTTGCAATACTTGCCTCGGATCCCGCCTGAAAAGTTCGTCTCATAGATATGGTCTTCGTCAAGTTGGCCTATACGAGAGCGCAAGCCGTGTCCTGAGGAGCAAGAAAGTCTAGTACAGAGCGCAAACGGCGGAATTTGTGGGAGAGCAAGGCGACTATAAGCAGCAACTACGGATGACGAATACGTAGCTGGGACAGGAGAACGTGAAATGGTAGAGGTGCGGAGTGACTTGTTGACACATTGGACTGAGGTAATCAGGGCGGAGTTTGATCAGGCATACGAATTCGAGCCGGTGGCGGATCTGGACTATCAGGGTTTACGGATCCACCGGCCGTTGCCGAAGGAAGGATGGCCATCGCGCGGATCGCGCGAGATCCTGCTGCGTGTGTCGTGGGCTGCGGTGAGCGGGTACGACAGCGCGGGGCCAGAGAGGCGGATAGCGGCGGACGACCGGCTGCGACGGTTCGTTGAGTGGAAACTGCGTGGGTTCAACCCGGAGCACAACGCGGAACTCGGGGCGGAGCCGCCGCAGGAGTCGTGGATCGTGGAGTCGGAAATGTTCCTGGGCCGCGTGAACCCGGTGTTCGACTAGACCAGCACTGCTCGTAGGCTACCGGTACGGGAAGTCTTGAGGTGGCGCGGTTCCGCCGAAACTGCTGCCGTTCCTCCCGCAAAGGCTCTGCCGCCCCGTGAGCGCCGACGATTTCATCGCGTACATTGCCGCGACGGCGGGGCACCCTGCGTTCACCGCACGCTTTCGAGAGGACCTTTGCACTCCAGGCCTTCGCATTCCGATCACCGCCGACGCTGCCACTTTCATCGACGCAGCCGAAATCGGACGGACTGTGATTTGGCTGCACACCTTCGGCGAGCGCATGGCCAATCCGGACCTGGGACGTCCCGCGCAGCCCCCGCGCTTATCCGAGGCAAGGCGGCCGCGCATTCCCGCCAATGGCGCAATCCCGGAAGATCCGGCGGACATGCCCGACGAGATGCGCTACGACGCCACGACGAAGCCCAGCCTGACCACTGCTGGCGGAGTACACGACAGAACTGCTCAACCTTCTCAACGTCCTTGGCTGGCTTGTGGTGATCGAGCCGCAGCAAGCAGCGCTGCTGGATCGAATTTGCTCTGGACCGATGATCAGTGCAGGAGCATTGGACGCCGCCGGAGCACTCGAGGTGCCGGCGACTGCGAAGCAAGGACCAACATCAAAACGAACGCTGAGCCTTTTCGACTCCTGAACGTGTGATCGCTCCTTGTCTACGTCGGTCTCCGCCTTGTTTTCGTTTGACGGCGGATGTCGAATACCTCGACCAGTTCGCACATCGAGCATTCCAGCGCCTCAGCCAGACGGATCAGCATCGAGAGACTCGGGATCTTGACCCCGCGTTCGAGGTTGCTGATGAACGGTTCATTCGATTGGCAGCGATCCGCGAGTTGCTGCTGAGTGAGGCCGCGGGCGGTGCGCAGCGCGCGCAGATGGGCGCCGAAAACCTCGCCTTCGGAGCCGCGTTTCGACGGCACTACGCACGCCTCCTCTTGACAGGAACGTATGAACGACTTATCCTAGTGGATAGATCGACACGGAGGAACGCCATGCCGAACCCCAGCCCCACCCAGATCCGCCGCATCTTCCTCAGCCCCCGCCCGAACGTGGCTCTCGTGACCGCGGCCGACCTGCTGGGGATGACGCTGGCGGAGCTGAAGCGTGACATGAACGAGGGTGTCATTGTAGCGAGTTCGACGGGGTTGGGGTTGCGGATCAGCAGGGAAGAGCTGATGGCGGCGGCGATGCGGCTGTGGGAGCAGACGGCGATCGAGGACGCCCTCGGCGAGGACGCGGCGAAGGTGTTGCCGGAGGCGATTCGGCTCGTGTTGCTGCGCGTGCGCGTGCCGCGGTATCAGCGGGACATGCTGGTCGCGCTCGCGCAGAAGCATGGGACGACGGTCGACGAGATCGTGACGCGGGAGCTGGAGGACGTCGCGTGTGCGCATGCGGCGGAGCTCGGGGCCGTGGTGCCGACGCTCGATGTGGGGCTGTCGTGGCCGGACGGCGCCGCGCTTTGCGCGAACTGAGGATTGAGGATCGCCAGACGCACCGGAAAGCGTGCGAAGCCGTGTGGGCGTTGTGCGCCGCGGGCGAGCTTGCGCGGCGGACGCGCCAGACGCACGAGTCGAGTTTGAGTGTGACGTCGCCGGATCGTGCGTCCGAGACTCGTCGGCGAGGGGGCCGTTCCGTATCTGCGCATCTCCGGTCGATGGCTTCGGGCAACTCGGATTTTCGCGAAGAGGTGGCGCATGGTGATATCGGGAGTCACGGTTGGCCCGAGCGCGGCTCGTGTCAAGTTGAACTTGACGCGCAGTCAAGTTGAATCTACATTCTTCACATGCTTTTCAAGGGTCCCCAACAGCTCGGTGCCACCCAGACCGAGGCGATTGCCAAGGTAGACGAGATCCGCACCCAGCTCGGCCACCAGTTGCGCGTCCCAGCCAGGTGGTACGGGGTTCTCCGACGAGCGACGTTCGCGCGCGGGATTCGCGGGTCGAACAGCATCGAAGGAATCGTCGTCTCGCAAGAAGATGCGGTGGCGGCGATCGAGAACGAAGAACCGATGGATGCGGACACCGAGACCTGGCGCGCGATTCGCGGCTACCGCGACGCCATGACCTACGTTCTTCAACTCGCCAATGACCAACACTTCTCATTCAGTGAAGGACTCATCAAGAGCCTCCACTTCATGATTACCCAGTACGATCTCAAGAAGAATCCCGGGCGGTGGCGACCCGGCTCGATTTACGTTCGCAATGAGGAACGTCAGGAGACCGTATATGAAGGTCCGTCTGCTGAACTGGTGCCGCAACTGATGAAGGAGCTCGTCGGGTATCTCAATGCCTCGACGCGTGAACATCCCCTGATCAGGGCGGGTATGGCTCATCTGAATCTCGCGAAGATCCATCCGTTCTCGGATGGTAATGGTCGAATGGCTCGCTGCCTTCACACGCTCGTGCTAGCACGAGAGGGGATTCTTGAACCAACTTTCAGCAGTATTGAGGAGTATCTCGGGCGCAACACGCCGGAGTATTACCGCGTGCTCGAGGCTGTTGGACCACGCACCTGGGACCCAACGTCACCATGCGACCCGTGGATCAGCTTCGTAATCGTTGCGCACTATCGGCAAGCGGACACGTTGCTGCGTCGCATTCGAGAGACTCGCATCATTTGGGACGAGCTTGAAACGGTCATCAGAGAGCGAAAGCTCGCTGACCGAATCATCTTCGCGCTGTCCGACGCGGCGTTTGGGTACCGCGTCCGGAATGCGACCTATCGCGCAGCCGCGGAGATCGAGATCGGCATCGCGAGCAGAGATTTGAAACTGGCCGCGCAGGCCGGGTTGCTGGAACCCATAGGTGACGGACGCGGCCGTTATTACAAGGCCACAAAAGTCGTTCTGGACATCCGCCAACGGGCTAGAGAGCAGCAAAGACTCGCCGAGCCACAGGTTCTACAGCAATTGGAACTTTTCAGCAGTTAGATTCTTGGAGCCGAAGTCTGAGGATTCGTCTCTCAGAGTTTTGAGGACGAAAAGCCGGGCTCGGGCTCGGGCGGGGGCGCGGGCCCGGAAAACCCGCGGTTGCATGTTTTTCCCGGCCCGACCCCGTGCCCGTGCCCGCGCCCGGTTGTCTCGAATTTCAAATGTCTTTGCGTAGAGTTAGATGCCCGTGCGCCGCGCCTCGCGCTTGGCTGGTCACGGAGCCGGGAGCCGGGTCGCTGCCGTGACGCCTCGTCGGTCGCTGTCGTGAACCTCGAGTCTTGCAGGCGGGAACGAGCAGTTCCCGCGGGTGAACCAGGGAGTCCGCACTCGGGAATCACGAGCTCCCGCGCATGAACCACATGTTCCCGCGCATGAACCACGAGGTCTCGCGCATGAACCACGAGGTCTCGCGGCGTCGCCGCGGCGAACCTCGTCCGCCGTCATCGCATCGGTCATGCGGCGCTGCAGGCGTACAACGTCAGCCGCCAGCTCGTACGGCAGGAGGATCACGCCGATCTGTTGCCGCACGTGGAAAGCATGAGCCGCATTCCACGGTACGGCCGCCGACGGGTGAAACCGCCCGCGGCACCTCCGGCTGACCCGGCGAAACCGCCGGCGACACCGGCGGAGCTGCCGTAAACGCGGCATGAGAGTGAAGACCGGGCGCGCTTCGGCGCGCCCGGTCTCTCGGGAGGAGTGGTGTCGACCAGGAAGCTCCCCATTAAGACCACGTTCGATCACTCCATTGCACGTTTGTAGTACTTGCCTCGGATGCCGCCTGAAAAGTCGGTCTCAGGGATATCGTCTTTCTCCCGGTTAGAATCCCCCCGGTGCCTCCCATCGACCTCGCCAGGCTCGTGCACTCTCTCTCCGACAGCGCTCGCCATCGCGGCGAGCATTACGCCCGCTCTGCCGTGGTCGCGCTGGGCGAGAGACACTCGCTCGAACAACCGGTCGTCGCAACGGTCATGGGGGCGGAGCTGTATTCCGTCGGTCTGCGCTATGACGAGGGCGTGCTCCTGGGCGGCTGCACCTGTCCGTATTTTTACCAGCACATCGCGTGCTGCAAGCACATATGGGCGACACTCGTCCTCTGCGAAGCGAAGAAGATCGAATTTCCGGGAGCGGTCCACGATCTCATCGCGGATGATGAATTCGACGACGATGCCGATGCCGATGCCGTCGTCGACTTCGACGACGACTTCGTGTATGTCCCCCGCCCGCGCCGCAACGTCGTTCCCATTCGCCGCCCGTGGGTCGAGCCGAGCCGGTGGCGGTCGCAGATCGGCGGAGTCGAGCAGGCCGCCGCGCCGCCGGATGCATTGCCCCCTCCCCCGGAAATCACCTGGGTCCTCGATCCTCCGACGAGCGGCGCGTCGATCGCGGTCGAGATCACCTCCCGCACGCCGAAGAAGAATGGCGAGCTCGGGAAGCCGCAGCCGCTCCGCCTCATGAACGCCGCCATCCTACGGATCGCGTCGCCAATCGATCGCGAGATCCTCGCCATCGCCTCGGGGTCGCGCTATAGCTACGGATGGATCGACGCGAAACTGCCGATCGGCTGGCCGCTCGCCGAATACGTCCTGCCGAAGATCGTCGAGACCGGACGTCTTCTGATCCGCGTCGCCAGAGGGACCTACGAACCGTGTACGACCCTCGACGCGGGCGAGCCGTGGCAGCTCGCCGTCACCGCCGATCAGCGCGAGGGCAAGTACGTGCTCGTCGCGACGCTGCGGCGCGGCGAAGAGAGCATCCCGATCTCCGACGCGCTCGCGATCACGCGCGGCGGCTTCGTGATCTTCCGCAACTCCATCGCCCGATTCGCCGATGCGGGGACGCAGCACTGGGCGGAGCTTCTGCGGAGAGAGAAGATCGAGGTCCCGGTGGCCGAGCTGGACGAGTTCGTCCGGCAGGTGGCGTCGTCGCGAACCCCGCTCTCGATCGACTTTCCGGCCGGCGTGGCCTGGCAGGAACGGCGCGTCCCGCCGCGCGCGACGCTCGAGCTTCGCGAGCACGGCCGGGGCTGGCTGGAAGGCATGCCGCGATTCGACTACGACGGCCTCCAGGTCGACATACGCTCGGGTGCCCGCGCTCTGCACGACGAGAAGGAGAAGAGGATCTACCTGCGCAATGCGACCGAGGAGTCGCGCCTCCTCGACGCGTTGTGGGGCCAGCAGTTCCTCCGCCAGTACAACGGCGTTTCGATCGCCGCGGGACGCCTCGGAGACGCCATTCCGAAGCTGATCGACGCGGGGTGGGAAGTCCGCGGAGCCGAAGGGATCTACGCCGGCCCGGGCGAGCTCGAGCTCGAGGTTCGCAGCGGTATCGACTGGTTCGACGTCGGGGGCACCGTGAGCTTCGGCGACGAACGGGTTCGGCTCCCGCGGTTGCTCGCCGCTCTGCGCAAGGGAGAGTCGTCCGTTTCTCTCGGCGACGGCCGGGTCGGCCTCGTTCGCGCGGAATGGCGCGCGCAGCTCGAGCCATTCCTGGCCACGGCATCCGACGAGCACGAGGGCGGTCTTCGCTTCCGCCAGAATCAGGTCCTCCTGCTCGACGCACTGCTTGCGACTCGCCCGGAGGTCTCCTTCGACGAAGTGTTCGAACAGGCCCGGCGCCGCGTGCTCGACGTGAAGGTCGTCGCCGAGACGCCGGACGACTCGTTCCATGGCGAGTTGCGCCCCTATCAACGTGAGGGCCTGGGCTGGTTCACGTTTCTGCGCGGGCTCGGCTTCGGCGGTTGTCTCGCGGACGACATGGGCCTCGGCAAGACCATTCAGGTGCTCGCGCTGCTGGATCGGCGGCGGCGCGCGGAAGGGGAGGAGCGCCGTCCGTCGCTCGTCGTCGCACCGCGGTCGGTCGTCTTCAACTGGAAGGCCGAGGCGGCGCGGTTCACGCCTGGGCTGCGCCTGCTCGATCATTCCACGCCCGACCGCATTCGCGCGTCGGATCACTTCGCCCAGTACGATGTCGTGCTCACGACGTACGCGCTTCTCCGCAAGGACGTGGATCTGTTCGACGTCGACTTCGACTACGTGATTCTCGACGAGGCCCAGACGATCAAGAACGCCTCCAGCCAGGCGGCCAAGGCGGCGTTGCTCCTTCGCTCACGGCATCGTCTGGCCCTCAGCGGCACACCGGTCGAGAACCACCTCGGCGAGCTGGCCAGCCTGTTCGAGTTCCTCAATCCCGGGATGCTCCGCGCGAAGTCGGCGCGCGTGATGAAGATGTTGCGCCAGGCCGGCGGCGCGTCGGCCGAGGCGGCGGACTCGCGGTCGATGCTCGCGCGCGCGGTGCGGCCGTTCATCCTGCGCCGGACGAAGGCCCAGGTCGCGCCCGAGCTTCCGGCGCGCACCGAGCAGACGATCTGGTGCGAGCTCGAGCCGAAGCAGCGCAAGCTCTACGACGAGCTCCGCAACTACTACCGCGCCTCGCTCCTCGGCCGCGTGAAGAAGCAGGGGATCAATCGTTCGAAGATCCACATCCTCGAGGCGCTGTTGCGGATGCGCCAGGCGGCGTGCCATCCCGGGCTCGTGGACCGCAAGCGCGACGCGGAGAGCTCGGCGAAGCTCGACGCGCTCTTCGATGAGCTGCGCATTCTCGTCGATGGCGGGCACAAGGTCCTCGTGTTCTCGCAGTTCACGTCCCTGCTGTCGATCGTGCGGAGAGAAGTGCGGCAGCGCGGCCTCCTCCACGCGTACCTCGACGGCGCGAGCCACGACCGCGAGGAGCAGGTGCAGCGGTTTCAGAACGATCCGGACGTCCCGCTGTTCCTGATCAGCCTCAAAGCCGGCGGTCTCGGGCTGAATCTCACGGCAGCCGAATATGTCTTCCTCCTCGATCCGTGGTGGAATCCCGCCGTCGAGGCGCAGGCGATCGACCGCGCCCACCGGATCGGCCAGACGCGCAACGTGTTTGCCTACCGTCTCGTCGCGCGCAACACGATCGAAGAGAAGATCCTGCAGCTCCAGCAGACCAAGCGCGCGCTGGCCGACGCGATCATCTCCGAGGAGAACAGCATCCTGCGGCAGCTCACGCCGGAGGACCTCGACCTGCTGCTGTCCTAAACTGCGTTCATGCGAACCGTTCTGGTTGCCCTGGCGCTCTTCGCCGCGTCGCTGCTGCAGGCGCAGGAGCGGACCCTCGCGTGGAAGGTGCTCGACGTCTCGGCGAAGCTCGACAACGCCGGCACGCTTTGGGTCTCGGAGCGCCATCGCATGCTTTTCGATGGCAGCTGGAATGGCGGCGAGCGGATCTTCCGCGTCGAGCCCGGGCAGCAGCTCGCCCTCCGCGGCATGAGCCGGATCGATGAGAACGGCGAAACGCAGCCGATGGCCAAAGCAACCGGCGACGGTGTCGGCCTACACCAGTACCGCTTCGACGGCCGGACGCTGCGCTGGCGCGCGCGTCAGGAGCGCGATCCGCCGTTCCGCAACGCCGAGCGCGTCTACGTCATCGATTACGCGCTGAGCAACGTCGTCGAGCGGAGCGGCGAAACCTGGGTTCTCGATCACGACTTCGCCTTCGTCGATCGTCCCGGACCGATCGAGTCGTTCTCCGCGAGCCTGGCCCTGGGCTCCGCGTGGCAGGGGCCGCCGGACTTCGTGCCTCTGTTCGCGCGCACGGACGTGCCGCCGGGCGAGAGCGTGGTCCTGCGCGTGGAGCTGCAGTGGACCGGCGAGGGGCAGCCGGCCTTTGTCGCGCCGCTCGTGCCGCCGGGAAGGATGCCGGTACCCGGTCGCGTCCAGACTCCGCGCCCGGTCTTCCCGGCCTCGCCTCCACAGCCGCGCGCGTCGTCGGCGGTGAAGCTGACCGCGCTTGGCGCGTTCGTCCTCGCGGCGGTGGTGCTGATGAGCCGCTTCCTCCGTCGTGAGGAAGCTTTGGGGCGCTACGAGCCGCCGCCGGACGTGACCCCGGAATGGCTCGAAGAAAACCTGCTCGTGCATCGTGCGGAAGTCGTCGGCGCGGCGTGGGACGGCGTCACCGGGCCCGGCGAAGTGGCGGCGCTGATCGCCATCATGACGGCGGAAGGGAAGATCGAGAACGTCTCCGGAGCGCCGAAGCTCCGGCTGCTCGTGCCGCGCGAGAGTCTGTCGGACTACGAGCGCGGATTCGTCGACGCGCTGTTCATCAACGGAAACGAGATCGATCCGGAGACGCTGCGCCGGCACTATCGCGTGGTCGGATTCCGTCCGGAGAAGACGATCGCGGCGCCGCTGAATGCGGCCGCACGCAAGCTGGTCGGAAGCGCGCCGGCGTCGTCGTGCGCACTCGGTTTCGTCGCCGTCGTCGTAACGGCCTTCGTGTTCCCGATCGTGGCCGTCGCCTTCCTCCTGACGCTGGCGCTGGGCGCCGCGTACCGCGGGACTCTCCACGGCCGCCGAATGGCGACGGCCCTTCCATTCCCTCTCCTGTTTGCGGCGTTGCTGCACACGTACATCAACGTCTCCCTCGGCTGGCTGATCGGAAGTCTCCTTGCCGGTACGCTGCTGCTCTGGCTCGCGCTGCGCTTCGCGTCGTGGAGAGAGTCGGAGCACGAGCTGCGGAACCTCCGCAATTTCCACGCTGCGCGCGATTTCCTGCGGCAACGGATCGTGCTGCGCGATCCGGAAGTCGATCCGCGATGGATTTCGTACATGCTCGCTTTCGGTCTCGTGCCGGACGACCGCTGGGCGGTCCCGGCGGCAACGATGCCCGTGCAGGCGGACTTCGTCGTCGATCAGGACCGCCGCGACGACACGCCGCTCGTAACGCGGCCATCCCCGCCGGTCGCCGGCGGCAGCAGTCGTAACGGCGGCGGCGCTCGTGAGGGCGGTGGCGGACGTGACGGCGGCGGCGCTCGTGACGGCGGCGGAAGCACCGCGCCGGCGTTCCAGGCCGGAGGCGGCAGGTTCGGCGGCGCCGGTGCGACGGGGAGCTGGGCATCGATCCAGGCATTCGCCGCGGCCGTCGCCGCAACGCCACCGCGTTCCGCGCGATCGAGCGGTTCGACATCGAGCGGCTCCGGATGGAGCTGGTCGAGCTCGGGCGGCTCGAGCTCCGGTTCCCGTTCATCGTGGAGCAGCAGCGGATCGAGCAGCAGCTCCGGAAGCAGATCGAGCAGCAGCAGCGGCAGCCGGTCGGGCGGCGGTGGAGGCGGCGGGTGGTGAGCGTCCGGGGCGTTGCTCGCGGAGTAGACGTTCGCGCCCAATTGGTGGATACCGATCTTGCCGCGCGCACTACCGTCTGCCAATAGTAGTGTTACTACTGGCAGCGCATTTGCTTCCTCCTCCGCCGACCCCGGGGGACTTTTGAGAAAAGGGGATGGAAGCATGAGCGTTCGAGCGATCTCGTCGATTCGTCTATTCGTGCTGGCCGTCATAGCGGCCATTTTTGTCGTCTTCCCGCTCGCGGCGTCGCAACCGGCTTCGGGAGGTCTGAGTGCATCCGGCGGTACCGTCACGTTCACCGGCACCGCCCTTGGCGGCGCCTCGCCGGAGGCGGAGACGACCTGCGTGGAGGGGGTGAACTGCGACACGTTCACACTTACCCTCGCCGGCACGCCCGACGACTGGAGCGGCAAGACCGCGCGCGTGTCGCTGTCGTGGCTTCTGCCGGCCACCGACTACGACATGTACATCCACAAAGACACGATCACCGGTCCGGTCGTGGCCAGCTCCGCGCTCGGGGTGACGACGAGCGAGTCCGCGGAGATCAATCCGGCGCAGAGCGGCACGGGCGCGTACGCCGTGCGCGTCGTCTACTTCGCCGCCGCCGGCGATCAGTACACGGGCCGCGCGGAAGTCGCGAGCCTGCCGGCGGGCAATCCGCCGCCGACTTCGCCCGATCCTGCGCCGGCGTACACGAGCTTCGTGCCGTCCGCGAGCCTCGGACGGGACGCCGGCGAACCGACGCTCGGCAACAACTGGGCGACCGGCCGCACGATGTTCATCGCCGGCCTCGAGACGCTGCGTGTCGACTTCGACGACGCCAACGGCTCCGCGACGTGGTCCGATCGCTCCGCGCTGTCGACCTCCATCGTCACCTTCGATCCGATTCTCTTCACCGACTGGCGCACCGGCCGCACGATCGTCTCGCAGCTCCTGCCGTCGAAGGTCAGCCTGATGGCCTTCACCGACGACGACGGCGAGACGTGGACGCCGAGCCAGGGCGCGGGCATCAACGCGGGCGTCGATCACCAGACCGTCGGCGGCGGTCCGTTCAAGCCCGGCATCCTCGGACGCGGTCCGCTGACGTCGTATCCGAACGCGGTGTACTACGCATCGCAGGACATCGGCCTCGCCGAGATCGCCCTCAGCCGCGACGGCGGCCTCACGTTCGAAGTCGCGGTGCCGATGTGGAATCTCACCCAGTGCAACGGCCTGCACGGCCACATCAAAGTTGCGCCCGACGGCACGGTCTACGTTCCGAACAAGAACTGTGGCGGCAAGCAGGGCGTCGCCGTGTCCGAAGACAACGGCCTGACCTGGAGCATTCGCACCGTGCCCGGCAGCACGGGCGGCGCGACCGATCCCTCGGCCGGCATCGGCAGCGACGGGACGATCTATCTCGGCTTCGTGAATGCCGATGGCACCGCGCGCGCCGCCGTGTCGAAGGACCGTGGTCTGACCTGGACCGCGCCGATGAACATCGGCCACGCGCACAACGTGCAGAACGCGGTCTTCCCCGCGGCCACGGCCGGCGACGACGACCGCGCGGCGGTCTTCTTCCTCGGCAGCTCGACGCCGGGCGCGAATGGTATCGCCACGGACATGGCCTTCAACGGCACCTGGTACGGCTACATCGCCACGACCTACGACGGCGGCGCGAGCTGGGTGACGGTCAACGCCACGCCGGACGACCCCGTCCAGCGCGGCGTCGTCTGCACGCACGGCACGACCTGCCCCTCCGGCACCCGCAATCTCCTCGACTTCAACGATCTCGAGATCGACAAGCGCGGCCGCCCGCTCGCGGCCTATGCCGATGGCTGCGTGACCGCGGACTGCAAAGCCGGCGTCGATCGCAGCGGCCCCAACGGGACGCCTGATGGGAAGGTCGACAGCTACGACAACGATGGCGAAGACATCGCCACCATCATCCGGCAGTCCAGCGGCCGCACCCTCTTCGACAGCTACGACGATCTCGACGAGCCCTCGGGTCTCTGGTCCGCGCCGACCAAGTCGAAGGTCACGCTGAACTGGGCCGACAACTCCACGAACGAGACCGGCTTCATCGTCGAGCGCTCGACGTCCGCGATCGGCGGCTTCACGCAGCTCGTCACCGTGCAGGCCGGCAGCACGTCATTCGTCGACGGCGCCGTCTCGCGTAAGACGACGTACTACTACCGCATCGCCGCGACCAACGCGAACGGGTTGTCGAAGTACAGCAACGTCGTGAAGGCGTACGTGAAATGAAGACCATCGCTCTCGCTGTGCTGCTCGTGCTGTGCGCGACTTCGGCCTCGGCCGAGGTCGCGCCGATCTCGGAGATCGCCGGCGTTTGTCTCGGCATGTCGCGCGACGACGTGCGCGCCACTCTGGCGAAGACGGCCACGCTCGCGCGCGAGGAGCGCCGGCGCCACGAGATCTGGACCCTCCGTGACGATCCCCGTTTCGCGTCGCTGATCATCGGCTACACGAAGGACTGGAACGTCCGCTTCGTCACCGCGGTGGCGAAGGAGGGGGGCCAGCCCGTGCCCTACAAAGACGTGCTTGATCTCACGCAGGCGCAGCTGCGCGCCGCGGGAGAGACGCGCACGTACACGTGGGTGACCGGCACGCCGCCCTATTCGGTCATCGCGATCGGCGGCCCCTCGCGCCTCGAATACCTCTCGATCGAAGACGATCACTGACGACCATCGAGCGGGATAGGGATGCGTGTCCGGTGGTACCCTTCTCTCCGAGAGGGGGATTCCGATGTCGCTGCAGGACATGAAAGACAACATCCAATCCGTGGTCCACGTGATGTTCGAAAACCGCGGGTTCGATACGCTTCTCGGCTGGCTCTACGGCCCGAAAGACGCGCCGGCGAAACACATCCCCACACTGCGGACGAACGAGCAGCCGTTCTATGGCGTGCCTCAGGACGGGGAAGGGAATCCGACCTTCTGGCTGCCCGACGATGCGAGCTTCTATGGCCCCGGGCCGTACACCGGCGGGAAGAAGTTCATCCACCGCGGGAACTGGAACCACTGCTACATGCCTCCCGCCGATCCGGGCGAGGCGTGGGACGACGTGACTCAGCAGATCTTCGGACCGAACGGCGACATGTCGTTGCCGGTCGAAAAGAGGATGCGCGGGTTCTACCTGAACTACGCGGCCAAGGGAATCGGCGTGGGATCGAACGACGACATTCTGGCGACGTCGACACCCGAGGACCTGCCGGTCATCAACACGCTCGCGCGGAGCTTCGCCGTGTCGGACATGTGGTTCTGCTCAGCGCCGACGCAGACGAACCCGAATCGTGCCTTCAGTCTCGGCGGCTCGTCCCAGGGGCGGCAGAACAACAAATCGTTCAACGGCGTGCCGTACGACACGTTGCGTACGATTTTCGACGTCATCGGCAACACGAAGAACTCGTCGTGGAAGTTGTACGCGGACTACAAGTGGGTCGGCGGCAAATACTTCACGGAGTACATGTTCCCCATGGGGATGAAGACCGGCTCGTTCGGAGACATCGACGCCTTTGCCAGCGACGTCGCCTCCGATGGTCTGCCGACGTTCAGCTACATCGAGCCGATCTTCGCGACGGAGTCGTGGCTTCATCCGCTCGGCACCGACTATCACCCGCCCGGAAGCCTCTATGAGGGAGAGTCGTTCCTCGCGCGGATCTACAATATTCTCGTCGCCAATCCCGCCGTCTTCCGCAAGACGCTGCTGATCGTCACGTTCGACGAGCACGGAGGGACGTTCGATCACGTGCCGCCGCCTCCGGCCATCGACCCCGTCAACAAGAATCCGCCCTTCGTCTTCGGCCGCTACGGCGTCCGTGTTCCGACGCTACTCATCTCGCCTTGCGTGCCCGCCGGCTGCGTCTTCCGCGCCGACTACTACCCGGAAGCCGCCAAGCCGCATCTGCTGCCGTTCGACCACACGTCGGTGCTGGCGACGCTGATGAAATGGCGTGGCATTCCGTATGCCAGGGCCGTCGATCCGGGATGGCTCGGTGACCGCACCGCGGCGGCGCCGACGTTCGAGAACGTGATCGGACCGCCTCAGAACTTCAACATGCCGGCCGTGAAGCCGTTCGCCTGCAGCGACTTCGGCGACGCGAGCGGAGCACGCTCGAACCTCCCCGACCGGGCCATTCCGCAGCTGATCACGCGCATCACCGACTTCGAGGCCGGCACTCCGGAGCACGACGCACTGGTGGCGGAGGTGCGGTCCGCGGGGACGGACGAGGAGAAAGGGAAGCGTCTGCAGGCCATTCGCGACGAATACGGCGACCGGCCGCGGGACGCCGTGCACTAGGAGTCTGCGCGGCAGAAAGAGGTGTCATCCTGAGCTGTGTAGACAGCGAAGGACCTTCCAGCACGCAACAGAGAAGGTCCTTCGCATCTCGCCGGCTCAGGATGACACGTTCCTCGAAAGCGGCTCCCTAGTCGGCACCTTGCCCTTGCAACCCCATCCTCCGCATGTAGCGCACAGGGTGGGGGTGTCGGGGCGCACAGGCACGACGACAGGGCGTCACTTGTGGGCGTCCGTGTGGCGCCTAGGCTGGGTCCATGCAAAGCCTCGATGCCGCGGAGCGGGCCTTCATCGACAACGTGGTCTCCGAACGCGACGGGCGCCCGGGCGCCCTCCTCGGCGTGCTGGGGGCGGTGCAGGACCACAATCGCCATAAATTCCTCCCCCTCGACGCGCTCGAGTACATTGCCACGGCGACCGGTGTCCCGCTCTCCCGTGTCTACAGCGTCGCGACGTTCTACTCGCTCTTCAATCTCGATCCACAGGGCGATCACACGATCAGCATCTGCCGCGGTACGGCGTGCCACACGCGCGGTTCGCGCAATCTCCTGCAGAGCGTGAAGCTCGAGCTGGGCATGCGCAGCGACGAGCCGAGTGAAGAAGAGACTCCGGTCTTCACGACGCCCGACGCGAAATTCACGGTGCGCACGGTGGCCTGCTTCGGCCAGTGCGCGCTCGCGCCGGTCGTCGAAGTCGATCACCGCATCTGCAGTCACGTGAGCGAGCGCACGCTGCAACGTGAGATCAAGGCGATCGGGAAAGAGAGCGAATGATGCCGCGCATCCACGACTTCGGCTCGTTCAACGCCGTTCGGGAAGCGGGGCTCGCGAAGCTCGTGCCGCCGGTGCCGCGGGTGACGGTCGGAATGGGCACGTGTGGGCGCGGCAACGGCGCGGAAGGACTTTTCCACGCGCTCGCGCAGGCGATCGACCGCGTGGGCATGAACGTCGTCCTTGCGCCCGTCGGCTGCTTCGGCGCGTGCTGCGAGGAGCCGCTGGTGAGCGTGCGTCTTCCCGGCCAGCCTCTCGTGATGCTCCGCAAAGTGCAGGCGAACGATGCGTCGCGCATCCTCAACGATCTTCTCGCGGGCGCCATCACGCCCGATCTCGCGTACTGCAAGGTCGAGGAGTGGGACCACATCACGGGCCACATCCGCTACGGCGAGGGCTATCCGGAGCTGCGCCACTGGCACGAAGTGCCGTTCTTCCGCGGCCAGAAGAAGATCGTTCTGCGCAACTGCGGCTTCGTGAGCCCTGACGACATCGAAGAGTCGTTCGGAGTCGGTGGCTATCAGGCGCTCTACAGCGTCCTCATCGACGGCGGTCCGCAGAACGTCATCGAACAGATCAAGGCCGCGCGCCTGCGAGGGCGCGGCGGCGCGGGCTATCTCACCGGGAACAAGTGGGAGTTCCTCGCGCGCATGCAGGCAGATCAGAAGTACGTGATCTGCAACGCGGACGAAGGCGATCCCGGCGCGTACATGAATCGCAACGAGATCGAGAGCGATCCGCACGCCTTGCTCGAAGGGATGATCATCGGTGCAAACGTGATGGGTGCGACGCAGGGCATCGTGTACGTCCGCGCCGAATATCCGCTCGCGGTCCATCGTCTGACACGAGCCATCGAGCAGGCCCGTGAATACGGCGTCCTCGGCAAGGACATCCTCGGGCGCGGCTTCGACTTCGACATCGATGTCGTCGAAGGCGCGGGCGCCTTCGTGTGCGGCGAGGAAACGGCCCTCATCGTCTCCCTCGAAGGGCAGGCCGGACGTCCACGTCCGCGTCCGCCGTATCCCTCACAGAGCGGTCTGTGGGGACGGCCGACGAACATCAACAATGTCGAGACCTGGTACAACGTCGCGCCGATCATCACGCGCGGTCCGGCGTGGTTCACCGCGATCGGCAGCGCGAACAGCTCGGGCACAAAGGTCTTCTCGCTCGTCGGCAAAGTGCAGAGCAGCGGCCTCGTCGAGATGCCCCTCGGCACGCCGATCAAGACGTTCATCTACGACATCGGGGAAGGCGGCGCCGGCGGCAGGACGATCAAGGCCGTGCAGACCGGCGGCCCCTCGGGCGGCTGCATTCCGCAGGAGATGTTCGACACGCCCGTCGACTACGAGAGCCTCGCGCAACTCGGCTCGATCATGGGCTCGGGCGGCATGGTGGTGATGGACGAAGACAACTGCATGGTCGACGTCGCGCGGTACTTCATCGAGTTCACGCACTCCGAATCGTGCGGCAAGTGCGTGCCGTGCCGCGTCGGCCTGAACAAATCGCTGCGTATTCTCAATCGCATCACCGAGGGTGCCGGGAATTCGCGGCACGTCGAGCTTCTCGGGGAGCTGAGCGACTACACCCGCGACTGCTCGCTCTGCGGCCTCGGACAGAGCGCGCCGAATCCCGTGCTCACGACGCTGCGCCACTTCCGCAACGAGTTCGACGATCACATCGTCGCGCACCGCTGCTCCAGCGGCGTCTGCGAGGAGCTCGCGCTCTCGCCTTGCGAGAACAGTTGCCCGCTGCACATGAACATTCCGCGCTTCCTCGAGCTGTACAAGGAGGGGCGGCTCCAGGATGCGTTCGAAGCGGTGATCATCGACAACCCGCTGCCCGCGTCGACCGGGCGCGTGTGCCAGCATCCGTGCGACAGCCGCTGCCGCCGCGCTGGCGTGGATCAGGCGGTGAACGCACGCGAGGTCCACCGGCTCATCGCCGATCAGTTTCTCCTCTCCGACACATTCGACGCGACGGTCGAGCGACTTCTCCGCCGGAGACTCGAGCCGACCGGACGCAAAGTCGCGATCGCGGGCGCAGGGCCGGCCGGTCTCTCCGCCGCGTTCTACCTCGCGATGCTAGGACACGACGTCACCGTGTACGACGGCAAATCCGAGGCGGGAGGGATGCTGCGCTTCGCCATCCCGCAGTATCGCTTGCCGAAGGAAGTGCTCCGCCGCGAGATCGAGTTGATCGAGCGGACCGGCGTGAGCTTCGTGTTCGACACGAAGGTCGGAACCGACGTGCTCCTCGCCGATCTCGAAGACCGCTTCGACGCCGTCTTCGTCTCGATCGGCACGTGGAAGGAGTCGGCGATCCGCGAGCAGGGCTCCGACCTCAAAGGCGTGTTGCCTGCGTTGCACTACCTCGAGGCCGTTGCCTGCGGCGAGCGCGACGTCCTCGGACGCAAAGTCACGGTCATCGGTGGAGGCAACGCGGCAATCGACTCGGCGCGCACGGCCGTGCGTCAGGGTGCCGACGTCACGGTGATCTATCGGCGCGAGTGGAAGGACATGCCGGCGATCGAAGACGAGACCATCGCCGCCGAGGACGAAGGCGTGAAGTTCCTCTTTCTCGCCGCACCGCATCGCATCGTCGGCGACGAGAACGGCAACGTGAAGGCGATCGAAGTGCAGAAGACGCGCCTCGGCGAGTTCGACACGTCGGGCCGCCGCAAGCCGATCCCGACCGGAGAGGTCCAGCGCATCGATTGCGACTCCGTGATCTTCGCCATCGGCGAGACGTTCGACTCCGATTTCGCGAACGCCTCGGGAGTGCGCTTGAAGTCGAACGGAATGATCGACGTGAACCGCTTCACCCTCGAGACCAGCCGCGCGCGCTTCTACGCCGGCGGCGACGTGATCACCGGCGCGTCGAACGTCTCCGGCGCGATGTCGTACGGCAAGCAGGCCGCGCGCGCGATCGACCTGCAGCTCATGGAGGTCGATCGCTGGGAGCATGCCTTCAATGGCATCGCCTACGGGCAGGTCCCGCCCGAGGAGCCGAGCGCCAGTCATCGCCACGAGGGCTGCATGCTCGATCCGCTCGTGCGTTGTCGCTCCGAGGCCGAAGTCGTCGCGGGACTGACGCCGGACGAGGCGCTCGACGAGGCGAACCGCTGCCTCCGGTGCGATCTCACCGCCGCGCACATCAGTTGAGGAGATGCGACATGAGCTCGAGTAAGAAGATCTCCATCCGCATCGACGGCGAGCTGATCAGCGCGACCGAGGGCCAGACGATCCTCCAGGCGGCGCGCGCGGCGAACAAAAAGATCCCGACGCTGTGCGATCTCGAAGGCATCACCCCCTCGGGCGGTTGCCGCATCTGCATCGTCGAGGTCCAGGGCACGGGCAAGCTCTTTCCCGCGTGCACGACGCCGATTCAGGAAGGCATGTCGCTCACGACGATGTCGTCGCGTCTGACGCAGTACCGTCGCATGACCGTCGAGCTTCTGCTCGTCGAGCGCAATCACGTCTGCGCGGTGTGTGTCTCGAACGGCCACTGCGAGCTGCAGTCGCTCGCGACCTCCCTCGGCGTCACGACCGTGCGCCTGGCGTACAACTACCCGAAGCTCGAGGTCGACGCGTCGCATCCGCGTTTCGTGCTCGACCACAACCGCTGCGTGCTCTGCACGCGGTGCGTGCGCGTGTGCTCCGAGGTCGAGCACGCGAACGTGTGGGAGGTGCGCTCGCGCGGCATTCGCTCGATGATCATCAGCGACCTCAATCAGAAGTGGGGCACGGCGATGAGCTGCACGGACTGCGGGAAGTGCGTGCAGGCGTGCCCGACCGGCGCGCTCGCGGAGAAGGGCAGAGCGGTCGAAGAGATGGTCAAGCGGCCGGTCGTGCCGCGCAGAGGAGCCGAGGCATGAAGAAGGTCAAGGTTGCGACCGTGTGGCTCGACGGCTGTTCGGGATGCCACATGTCCCTGCTCGACATGGACGACGCGATCATCCCGCTCGCGGAGAAGATCGAGCTCGTGTACGGACCGCTCGTCGACGCGCAGGCGTTCCCAAACGGCGTCGACGTCACGCTCGTCGAAGGCGCGATCAGCTCGCAGGAGGATCTGAACCGGATCCAGGAGATCCGCCGGCGCACGACGCTCCTCGTCGCCCTCGGCGACTGCGCCGTGACGGGCAACGTTCCTGCGATGCGCAATGGCGTGCCCGTGAATCGTCTGCTGCGCGATGTGTACGGCGAGACCATTCCGTCCGAGGGCGTGCCGCCGCTCCTCAAGCACGCGCGGCCCGTGCGCGAGTTCGTGAGAGTCGATCTCACGCTGCCCGGATGTCCGCCGCCGTCGAATGCGATCTCCGGCGTGATCGCGTGTGTGCTCGAAGGGAAGAGGTTCGAAGCCGTCGCCGTGAAGTTCGGATGAGGAAGGGTGCGATGCAACGAATCACCATCGATCCCGTCACGCGCATCGAAGGCCACGCGAAGGTGA
This sequence comes from uncultured Thermoanaerobaculia bacterium, assembly GCA_964558905.1. Taxonomy (GTDB): domain Bacteria; phylum Acidobacteriota; class Thermoanaerobaculia; order Gp7-AA8; family Gp7-AA8; genus QHVT01. The sequence continues at coordinate 21,013 of CAZLGP010000094.1, forward strand.
CGATTCAGCTCGACGATGCCGGTCGCGTTGCCGGCACCGAGTTTCACGTGACGCAGATCCGCGGCTTCGAGAGGTTCACGCAAGGGCGTCCGTTCTACGAGATGCCGGGCATCACGGCGCGCGTGTGCGGCATCTGTCCGGTGAGTCATCTCCTGGCGGCGTCGAAGGCGTGCGACGCGATCATGGCCGTGCGCATTCCGCGGACGGCCAAGATGCTCCGCGAGCTGGTGCACTACGGCCAGATCGTGCAGTCGCACGCGCTGAGCTTCTTCTATCTCTCCGCGCCCGACCTCCTTCTGGGTATGGACCACGATCCCGCCACGCGCAATGTGATGGGCCTCATCGCGGAACATCCCGCGCTCGCGCGCGACGGCATCGAGCTTCGCAAGTTCGGCCTGCGGGTGGTCGAGGCGATTGCGAAGGAGCGCGTGCATGGATCCGGGATCGTGCCGGGCGGCGTGTCCGCTCCGCTCGCGTCGTCCGCACGCGAGCAGATCCTCGGCGAACTGCCGAACGCGATGGCGCTCGCGCGCCGCACGCTTGATGCATTCAAGCGCGACATCGATCGCTTCCAGGAGGAGATCGATGCGTTCGGCACCGCGCCGCTGATGTCCGCGGCACTCGTCGATGCCTCGGGGAATCTGCAGCTCTACGACGGCTGCCTGCGATTCCAGAGTGCGGGCGGTCACAACGTCGCCGATGGGATCGCGCCGGAGTCGTATGGAGACTGGATCGGGGAGACGAGTCTGCGCGACTCGTACATGAAGGCGCCGTACTTCACGCCGTCCGGCGAACCGTATCGCGTCGGGCCGCTCGCGAGGATGAATGCAGTGAACGCGTGCGGAACCCCGATCGCCGACGTCGAGCTCCGCGAGCTTCGGCAGCGGTTCGGGCACCCCGCGCACAGCGCCTTCCTCTACCACTACGCGCGCCTCGTCGAGATCGTTCACTCGCTCGAGCGCATCGAGCAGCTCCTCGGCGACCCGGGAATTCTCGATTCCCGCGTGCGGGCGACGGCGGGCGTGAACGCGAACGAAGGCGTCGGGATCATCGAGGCTCCGCGCGGCGTGCTCATTCATCACTACAAGGTCGACGACGACGGCGCGATGGCCTGGGCGAACCTCATCGTCGCGACGGGGCACAACAATCGCGCGATCGGAAACAGCATCCGGCAGGTGAGCGAGCGCTACGTCGATGGGACGAGGCTCACGGAAGGGATGCTCAATCGCGTATCGGCCGTGATCCGCGCGTTCGATCCGTGTCTCAGTTGCTCGACGCATGCGATCGGCGAGATCGCGGTGAAGGTGCGGCTCGTCGATGCACGCGGCGCTCTGCTCGATGAGCTGGCGCGATGAAGACGCTCGTCATCGCGTGGGGCAACACGCTGCGCGGTGACGACGGCGTGGCGCTGCGCGTCGCGTCGCTCCTGCCGTCGTCGATCGCCGTTCTCACCGCACAACAGCTCCAGCCCGAGCTCGCGGAAATGCTTCGCGGCGTCGATCGCGTGATCTTCGTCGACGCAACGCGCGAGGGCACGCCCGGCGAGATCCGCCGTGTCTCCGTCGAGCCGCGGGACACCGACTCCAACCTCACGCACAGCCTCGATCCCTCGACGCTGTTGGCGTTCGCATCGAAGTTGTACGGTGCGCAACCCGAGGCGGTGCAGATCACGGTCTGCGGCGAGCGGTTCGACCTGCACGAGGGATTGTCGCCCGCCGTAGAGGCGGCGGTGCCGCATGTCGTCTCGATTCTGGTCGCTCTGAAGAGAACTCACAGATTCTAAGGCGTCTCTCAGGACTTCTGTGGACTCTCCGGCCGATCGTGGGTCGCGTGAGGAGGAACCGATGACACGCACCATCACGATCACGACCGAGCGCATCCGCAGGGTCATCGTCCGGTACCTGCGCAGTCCGGGCGACGCTCGAGTCGGATCGCCGGAGGTGAACAGTTCTCCGCAGGAATGTCGCGCTCTCAACAGAGTCCCGACTGAGGAAGGCATTGAAGACAAAGAAAGGAATGACATGAAGAAGATCATCGCAGCATTCGTATTCACCCTCATCGTCGCCCTTCCGGCATACCCCCAGGACCCGGTTTGTGCACCCAGCGCCGCGCTTGATCCTCCCGGGAGGAATCTGAATCGAGCGCTGACGGCAGGGGAGAAGGAGGCCATTCTCAGAGGTGGGGTGCTGACGTTGTTCGGGAGGAGTCTCATGGCTCTGACACCGGAGGAACGGCAGCGCTTCGCCGCTGACGTGAAGGCCTCATCGGCAACCTATCTTCGCTGGCTCGGCTACTTCTACACCGGAGTGCAAGCGTCGCGGGCGGCGGCTCGGACTACGCCGCCGAGTGGGACGAGTACTTCTCCGTGTATGGCGACATCGCGAGGCGGGTTCATTGTCTGAGTCCCGCGACCTACGCGGAGTTCGTGATTCCCGAGATCGTCACCGAGGAGGTCAGTAAGATCGATCTCTCCTCGGCCGAGAACCGGAAGGTCGCCGACTTCATCCGTGCCAAGACCGGGGTGGTGCTGCCCGCGCGATTCGAGTTTGCGAAGATTCGTCAGGACAAGCCGCAGTATGGCGCCAAGCAACTCCCGGATTGCGTGTGGCCGTGTCATTTCCGAGCTGCCGAGGGGGGTGCGAGCCCGGCGTATTCATGAAGAACGGGATCCGCGCTACGTCGCTCAAAAGAAGGACATCCGGATGGCGCCGGAGGGAGCTTCGGATACCGGCGTCCTGGACGGCAGCGGACTGCCGCCGCGAGCCTATGTGCCGCCGAGGGAAAACGGCGATATGGCGACGCTTCGCGCTGCCATTCGCGCTGTCGTGCCGTAGCGCTTGCCCGCCGCACCCCGCGCCGCGAGGTGCCCCGCCACCGGGGCGTCTGGCGTGGCGCCGGATTGGAGGTCGGAACGCCGCCGTTCCGAGGAGGTGGCCCACGCAACGTATCGCCGTGAGAACGTTGTCGTGACCGACCGGTGAACCAACACTCCGCGCAACATCGCGGGCCTTAGAATCCGTGGCGAGGAGAAGCTGCTCATGCGTATTGCTCTTTGCGCCTGGATGGTCGTCACTGCTGCCACGGTCGCCGCCCAACCGGCGCCGGACGTCCCGGTCCCGATTCAGATCGAGTCGAAGGTCATGGCCGAAACGCGGACAATCCTCGTCCGCACGCCGGCCTCCTACGCGCGCGGCACGGGCGCCTATCCCGTGCTGTACATGACCGACGGCGACCGGCAGATCGGACATACCGCGGCCGTGGTCGACTTCCTCGCGCGCGAAGGACGCATGCCCGAGGTCATCATCGTCGGGATCAACAACACCGACCGGACCCGCGACCTCACACCCACAAAGGTCGAACTGATGCGCGGTGGAAACGGACAGGGATTTCCGGTGCCGACGAGCGGAGGCGCCGATCGTTTTCTCGACTTCATCTCCACGGAAGTCATCCCGTACGTCGAGAAGAGCTACAGGACCCAGCCCTACCGCGTCTTCGCCGGCCATTCGTTCGGCGGCCTTCTCGCGATGCACACGTTCTTCACCCGACCGGAACTGTTCAACGGTGTCATCGCCGTCACTCCCACGCTGACATGGGACGAGCGGTACGTCTACAAGCGCGCCTCGGAGTGGGTGAAGAAGGGCTCCGATCGACCGTCGACGCTCGTCGTCTCTGTCGGCAATGAAGGCGAGGCTCTCGATCGCGAATTCGACGCATTGAAGAAGCTCCTGCAGAAAAACGCGCCGAAGGGGCTCGAATTCGAGGCCGTCCGTTTTGGGGATGAGGATCACGGCTCGGTCGTGCTTCCCACGCACTACGCCGGCCTGCGCAAGGTGTTCGAGCCGTTCCGCTTCGTCCTCGGCCCGCCGACGGACGACCCGAAGAAGCTCTACGGCCGCGCGCGCGAGCATTACGCGAAGTCCTCCGCGCGGGTCGGCTTCGCGTTGCCCATTCCCGAGGCGACGGCGAACGTCATCGGATACCGGCTGCTGCAGGCGGGACACGTCCAGGACGCGATCGAGGTCTTCCGCGCGAACGCGGAGACCTGGCCGGAATCGGCGAACGTCTACGACAGTCTCGGCGAAGCTCACGAGCGCGCCGGCGCGCTCGATCTCGCCCTCGCCAGCTATCAGCGCGCCGCCGCGATCGGCAAAACGAACGGCGACCCGAACACCGCGGTGTTCGAACGGAACGCCGAGAGACTGGCCAAGCGTTAGGAGTCGATGCGCCCGCGTAGCGGCAAGAGGAAATAGCCCCGGCGTTCAGCCGTCGGCTTCAGCCGCGGCTGTTGCCCAAACGCCCGCGTAGCGGGCAAGAGGAAATAGCCCCCGGCTTCAGCCGCAATGGCGTCAACTTTAGATTCTTGGAGCCGCAGTCTGAGGATTCGTCTCTCAGAGTTCTGAGAACGAAAGGCCGGGCGCGGGCGCGGGCTCGGGCGCGGGCGCGGAGAGACCCGCAGTTGCCGGCTTTTCCCCGGGCCCGCCCCCGCGCCCGCGCCCGGCCTTTGACTCTCAAATTTCAAATGTCTTTGGGTAGGTTTAGGCTCGGGCACTTGCGCCGGAGGCGCGTAAAGAGGGTAGGTGGCGAGCGCGAATGCGCCGCCACCGGAAACGTTGGCGTCCGCGAATGATCCGCCCCGGAGGGGCGGCAGAGAACCTCTTCCGCCCCTCCCGGGGCGGACTTTCCTGCACGCCGTCTTCTTCCGGTGGCGGCGCTCCGCGCTCGCCACCGGCTACCCTCTGCCGCGCCTCCGGCGCTGATCAGGCCACACTCTCCGCGTCGAGTGGGGAGAGCGCTGAACGCCAACAAGACGACGCCCTCGCCTAAAATTAACGCCATTGCGGCTGAAACCGAGGGCTATTTCCTCATGCCCGCTACGCGGGCGTTTGGGCAACAGACCCTGAAGCCGGGGGCTATCCCCTTGCCCGCT
>CAZLGP010000095.1:0-17309 GCA_964558905.1 uncultured Thermoanaerobaculia bacterium
TGCGCCGGAGGCGCGTAAAGAGGGTAGCCGGTGGCGAGCGCGAATGATCCGCCCCGGAGGGGCGGCAGAGAACCTCTTCCGCCCCTCCGGGGCGGACTTCCTGCACTCCGTCTTCTTCCGGTGGCGGCGTTCCGCGCTCGCCACCGGCTACCCTCTGCCGCGCCTCCGGCGCTGATCAGGCCTCTCTCTCCGCGTCGAGTGGGGAGAGTCGCTGAACGCCAACAAGACGACGCCCTCGCCTACAGTTAACGCCATTGCGGCTTTCAGCCGGGGGGGCGGCGCGGTGTCCTGGTCAGCCCGCTTAGCGGGCGACAGAGTTGTCCTTTCGCGCGGGCTGGGTTGGACGCAATGCAAGTCCCCGGCTGAAAGCCGGGGGTTCGACGATCGGGCAGGTCAGTCCGCGAAGCGGGTGGCAGAATGGTCCTGTTGCCCGCTTCGCGGACGCTGGTGGCCCGTTGCAAGCCTCCGAATGCGAAGAGAAGACCTCGAATCCGCCCGCGCCTCGGTGGCTACTCCAGCAGGCTCCTGAGCATCCAGGCGGTCTTCTCGTGCACCTGCATCCTCTGCGTGAGCAGGTCGGCGGTCGGCTCGTCGCTGGCGCGGTCGACGGCGGGGAAAACGCCGCGCGCGGTGCGCACCACGGCCTCCTGCGCCTCGACGAGCTGGCGGATCATCTCCGTTGCGGGCGGCACTCCCTCCGCTTCCTTGATGCTCGAGAGCTGCCCGAACTCGCGGTAGGAGCCGGGCGCGGGAGCACCCAGCGCGCGAATGCGCTCGGCGATGAGATCGACGGCCAGCGCGAGCTCGTTGTACTGGGTCTCGAACATGAGATGCAGGGTCTGGAACATCGGACCGGTGACGTTCCAGTGGAAGTTATGGGTCTTGAGGTAGAGCGTGTAGGTATCGGCGAGCAGCTTCGAGAGGCCGGCGACGATCTCCGCGCGATCCTCTTTGTTGATGCCGATGTTGATTTCTGGTGCAAGTTTGCTCATGCGACGAATCACAGCACTTTGTGTGCCCGCGGGCGGTGTTGAAGGTCACACACCCGCGGGACACGAAGGGAGGCCCTACACGCCCGCCACCGAGACGTTCTCGAACACCAGCGTCGGCGTGCGCTGCGTCGAGTAGGGGAAGGGGTCGTTGCCGACGGCCACGAGCTTCTTCCAGAACTCGAGGTGGTTGCCGGAGAGGTTCATCTCCGCGACAGGCTCGGCGATTGCGCCTTCGCGGACCCGAAAGCCGGCCATGCCGATCGAGAAGTCGCCCGTGCCGGCGTTTGAGTTGCCGCCGAGGAAGCTGGTGACCAGCAGCCCGTCCTTGATGTCCCTGAGCAGCTCCTGTTGCGACTTCGCCCCGAGCTTCCAGGTCAGGTTCGACGGCGATCCGCCATTCGGCGCCATCTTCAGCTTCCGGCCGTAGTACGTGTCGACGTAGTACGCCTTCAGCACGCCCTTCTCGAGGATCGCGCGGGGCCTCGCGGCGATGCCTTCATTGTCGAACTTGCGCGAGCCGAAGCCTTTCGGCACGTGCGGGTCGTCGATGATCGAGATCAGCGGGTTGACGACCTGCTGCCCGAGCTTCCCCTCGAGGAACGAGCGCTTTTGCTGGAGCGATGCCGCGGACAGCGGGCCGACGAACATCCCCACGAGGCGTCCCGCGGCGCGGTGATCGATGACGACGTTCATCTCTGCCGACTCACCCTTCTTCGAGCCGAGGCGGCGGAGCGTTCGCTGCGCGGCACGCGTGCCGACCGCCGGCACGTCGCCGATCCCGCTGAAGAAGCGCGAGCCGGCGTAGTCGTAGTCTTCGGGGCGCCGTCCGTCGGAGTCCTTCGCGCTCACACCCGCGGAGACGAAGAACGAGGTCCCCCGATTCGCGCCCGAGAATCCGTTGGACGTCACCATCCAGTTCTCCACGAGGTTGCTCGAGAACGACGCGGTGACGCTGGTGATCGCCTCCGCGCCTTTCACGGCCCGCGCGGCGTCGTGGATGGCCTTGGCAAGGCGGCGTCCTTCATCCGCGCCGACCGCGGAGTACTTCGGGTCTTCGAGCTGCAGGTCCGCGGCGCTCTGTCCCTTGTAAAGCGCGGGATCCGGCAGCGCGCGGAACGGGTCCGGCTGGATCGATTTCGCCACCGCGATGGAGTCGGCGATGAACGTCTTCAGGGCCTCGGGGCGCAGATCGCTCGTCGAGGCGGTGGAGTAGCGCCCGTCGGCGAAGAGCTGGAGGCTCAGGCCGCGCGTCGTGGCCTCGGAGATCTTCTCGACCGCGCCGTCTCGATAGTCGAGGGAAACGTCGCGCACGCGGTACGCGCGGGCCGAGGCCTCCTTTGCCCCGGCGCTCTTCGCGATGGCGATGCACGACTGGGCGATGGCAAGCATGTCCTGATCGCTGTTCTTCGCCATGGCTTATCCCTTCTTCTCCGCGCGGCCGCCGACGGTGATCGACGAGACGCGAACCGTGGGGAGTCCCTGCGATACCGGGACGAACTGCCCATCCTTACCGCAGGTCCAGCCGCCTTCGTCGATCTTCAAGTCGTCCCCGACCATGTCGATGAGCTCGAGCACCTTCGGGCCGTTGCCGATGATGTTCACGTCCTTGATGGGCTTGGTGAGCTTGCCGTCCTCGATCAGGTAGCCGTTCTTCACGTAGAAGGTAAAGTCGCCGGCGCCGATGTTGACCTGGCCGTTCGAGAAGAGCTCGCAGAAGACGCCCTTCTTCACCGAGGCCACGATCTCGTCGCGCTTGTGCGGGCCGGGGAGCATGTACGTCGAGCGCATACGCGGCATCGGCGCGTGCTCGTAGCCCTGGCGGCGACCGTTGCCGGTCGGTTTCACGCCGTAGTGCTTCGCGGAGATCGAATCGTGCAGGTAACTGGTGAGCGTGCCGTTCTCGACGAGCATCGTCCGGCCGACGGGGTTGCCTTCGTCGTCGACGTTGATCGCGCCGCGCGCCGCTTCCTGCGTCCCTTCGTCGACGATGCTGACGAACGGCTTGGCCACGGCCTTGCCGATCTTGTCGGAGAAGATCGAGACATCCTTCCGGTTGAAGTCGGCCTCCATGCCGTGGCCGATCGCCTCGTGGAGGAGTATGCCCGCGGCGCCCGCGGCCATGACCACCGGCATCTCGCCCGCGGGCGGCTGCACGGCGTCGAAGAGGATGACAGTCTTGTCGACGACGTCCCGGACCATCGTGTCGAGGCGCTCCGGCGTGTAGTAGCCGAAGTCGGAGCGCGCGGCGCGGTTGATGCTGTTGTTCTCGCGGCGCCCGTCCTGTTCGGCGACGACGGAGAGGTACATGGTCGTCATCGGCTGCGCGTCCTCGACGATGCGGCCGGTCGAGTCGGCGATGAGGATCACGCTGCCCTGATCCATGAAGCCCATGTTGACCTTCTTGACGCGGGAGTCGGCCTTGAAGGTCTTTTCGTTGAGACCGTTCAGCATCGCCAGTTTCTGTTGCGGGCGGATCTCGTCCCACTTCACCTTGATCGGATAGCGGTTCGGCTTCTGGGGCATGACCCGAAAGCGCACCGGCGCGTCTTTGGCGGGACCATCCGCGATGGCCGCGGCCGTCAAGGCCGCCCGGCGGAGGCCTTCGGTCGTCAGATCCTCGGTGAAGCCGTAGCCGGTCTGGTCGCCTTTGAGCACCCGCACGCCGACGCCGAGGCCGACGTTCGCGGAGGCTCGGTTCACCGCGCCGTCTTCGAGATTGAGATTGTTGGTGACGCGATGTTGAAAGAAGACGTCCGAGTAGTCGCCGCCTTTCGACAGCGCCGCGCCGAGCGTCTCGCGGATCAGTTTGTCCGTGACGCCGAAGCGCGCGAAATAGCCGACGCCGGGCGTGGGGCCCGTGTCCGCGAGCAGGGATGCGGTGCTGAAAAGATCAGCGACGGCGACCGTGGCGAGTGCCGCGGCGCCGGCTCCGATCACCGTACGGCGAGTGAGACCTGAGCTCTCCTCCATGAATCCTCCTTTGCGTACGTTGTATGAACGCACGAAAGGTGGATTCGACAGTCACGGAGGAGTGAACGTTCCGTTGCGACTCAGGATGGTGTGCGCAACAGATCGAGCCGCGTCTCGACGGCCTGCCGCGCGCGGTCGATGGCCTGCTCGTTCGGATTTCCTGGCGCCCGTGATGCCACCTTGACGACGCCGTTCGTCGTGACCATCCGGCTGAGGAGCGACGAGCCGGCGGCGTAGTCATACGTGCGCACAATCGGACCGCCGGCGGTGGAGAGCGTGCGGACATCGGGACGCCCGGCGCCGCGATCGCTGGCGGTGAGCGGCGACGCGCTCGCCTCAGAAAGCGCGAGCTCGTCCGCAACGCGATCGATGCGTGAGGTTCCCATCGCGTCGTATCGCTGCCGGAGCATTGCGTCCAGCCCGCGGGCGGCAGCGTCTCTGTGATGCCTTTTCCTGTGACCTGCATCGCAGACTCGAGGAGATCGTCGGGCAGGTTTGCCGTGATTCGGCGCGCGGTCATGACGTAGTCACTAACGATCGTATGAATGCCCGTCAACAGAAGATCGAGAGATGGTAAAATCCGCACTCAGAAGTCACATCATGCCAGCCACTCCAACGATCGATCTCGAGACGGAACTTCGATACTTCAACGAGCATCGGTCCGAGTTGCTGCGGCAGGCATCCGGCAGGTTTGTACTGGTCAAGGGCGACGCGCTGATCGGAATCTTCGATTCTGATACGGCAGCCATTCGACACGGGTATCAAACGTTGGGGAACGTGCCCTTTCTCGTCAAGCGAGTCACCGAAGCAGACATTCCGCTGAGCTTCACGTCCTTCAACCTCGGAGTGTAGTTGCCCTCTTTCGAGAGCTCGCTTCCGGACCTGCAAGCATCGGGTCCGATTCTGCAGGTCTTCATCGGACCTTCCCGTGAGTTGATTGCAGCGTATGGCACCGAGGGGGTCGCTGCGCCGATCCCTGTATCCGCGCTTGTCGATACCGGTGCCGCGGCCACCGTGATCACGGCGGAAATGGCGACATTTCTCGGGCTACGAAGCGTTGGTGCCGTCTCGGTTCATACACCTACCACGATCGATCCGGTGCTCTGTCGCCAGTTCCACGTGAACGTTTACCTGTCTCCAGCTTTCGTCGAGAACAGGGTTGTGATCGAGGCGCCTCTGACGGGTCAGTCATTCCAGTGCCTGATCGGTCGCGACGTTCTGAGTCATGGCGTTCTTACGTACGATGGACTCCACAATCGGTTCAGCCTCGCCTTCTGATCGGAGGTTCGGCTGGACGAGTCTCGGAGGCGCTCGCGAGGCCGGAGGGATCTTGATGACGTAGCTCATGTCCGGGCCGGTGCGAGCTTCGCGTGGGCAGATTCCGCGGAGCGCATCGAGAGGTTGCATGCGCCCACGCTGCCGTGTCTTGTCTCGTCCCGGAGTTTGCCGTGCGTTGCGCGGTCGATGACTTGCGCTCGACGGCCCTGAGCAGAGCGACGGGGCGGCCGTCAACTGTCAACCAAACGACCGTCAACCGATTCAACCCTCCCCAGCTTCGCGCGCCTTCTCCAGATACTGATCGAGAGCCGACTGGAGCTCTTCCCGGTTAACGCCTCGCTGGTCGAGCCATTGCGCCAGCGGACGGAAGGCAGACTGGGCGAGGAGGTCCGCGAGGCGAGGTGGCGTGAGGGCCGTTCCTTCCGCTTTCGCTCGGCGAAAGCCCCTGGCGTAGTTGTTGAGGGAGGTTTTCAGATGCTCCAGCAAGCCCGCGACCAGTTGGTAGGTGAGGGCGGCCAGTTGATGGCACGGGGACTCGTCCAGCGCGGACGGAGTGCCGGTCTTCTCTAGGTAGTGCGCAAGGTTGTTGTGCGAGATCGCGCGGTCCTGTGGATCGGGGAGTTGCTCGCACATGGCCAGCGCGCGGCGCTGGAGCTCCACCGCTCGAGGAACGTCACCCTGAGCGTCGAAGAGACTGGCAAGCGAACCGAGGACCTTGGCGCTGCTAGCGGGATCGCCCTCGAAGATCTCCAGACATGCTTCCAAGTCGTCCTGGGCTTCGCCGTATCTTCCGAGTCTCTTCAGGACATTGGCGCGGTTCATCCGGGTTACGGCGATGTCTTGAACGGGACGGTGCAGCTCGTGCTTGATCTCCAGGATGCGGTCGATTCGAGGCAGGCCGGCCTTCCAGTCCTCCAGGGCAAAGTGGACATTCTTCGCGATATCGAGCGCGCTGATGACGGCACGTCCGAGGACCTCGGCGTCGGGGGCTTCCGGCACGGTCTTGCCCTCCCGTCGGGTGCGCCGCCACCAGCTCTCCACCTGAGCGATCCGCCGCTCCACCTCGGGCAGCACCTCCGTCGCTCGACCCAGCAGGATGTCGATGCGGCAGGCCTCCAGCTCGCTGCCCAGGACGTTCACCAGCGGGCGACCCGCTCGACGCTCGGCCTCCGCGCTCTCGAGCTGCTTCGCGCGGGCCGCGTCGAGGTGCCTCGTTTGCACAAGCGCAATCGCCCAGTTTCCGGTGATCCACGCAACATCGCTCCAATGCGCTGCCGCCGTTGCCTCGGTCGCGGCTTCTTCGTAGCGCGAGAGACTTGCGTCAGGGCGACCTCCAAGGAGGAGCGCATCGGCGAGGTAGGTCAGGCACCTCCAGTGAGGCTCGCCTGCAGGCGCGGACAGGACTGCGGCATCCAGGTGAGGAAGGAGCGCGCCCAGCAGTCGTGGGTCGTTCGTGGAGGTGACCAGCATGCTGGCGAAGCTGCCGAGCCGTTCGTAGGCACCCGCCTCGACGCAATACACGAGAGCCTGGCGCCCCGCTTCCAGGGCCAGCGACGCGTTCTCGTGCAGAAGCTCATGGAACGCCGACTCCAGCCGCTCCGCGTAGGCGAGCCGGACCGAATTTTCCTCGCGGCCCTGACGCTCATCGGGGTGGACCGCCATCCATGCGGCGATCCGCTCGCGCACCAACTCGTGGCAGGTGTAGTCGGGATTCGCGTCGTCCGATCCCTCGGCGGTGACCAGACCGACGGTGGTGAGAAGGCCGAGGAGAGGCTCGAGGTCGGGGACGCGAGTCGACTCGGTCTGCGGCGCGGCCATGACCGCCTCGCGGACTTCCGCGGGCAGGGCCTCGAGCTTCGCCCGAAGCTCGGCCGGGAGCTGATCGAGGTTTTCCATGAGCGCTCGGATTTGCCTGGTTCGTTCCTGTTCCTCGCTCTCGCCGCTCCACACGCCGTGCAAAAGTCCCAGCGACACAGGATCGTTGGCCAGCGCGATGATCCAGAGCAGCAGGCGAGCGTCCGGGCCCGCGTGCTCGAGCAGAAGATCGATGGAGCTCTCGAGAGCATCGCGGAGGTAGTCGAGCTCCTTCGCATCCGCGACGCCGGCCGGGCGCGTGGCGAAGAGCTCCGGAAGCCTGGCGTACGCCTTGGTGCTCTCCAGCGCCTGCAGCGCTTCCTCCAGTTGCGGGAGAAGTTCCGCACCGCCGGCCACGAGCCTGGCGAGACGATCGAGCAGGAGCGGGTGAAAGCGGCTGGCTCGAGAGAGTCGCGACAGTAGTTTCTGGCCGGCGTTGTCCTTGCTGAACATCAGCGCGCGCAGCGCGGGATGACTGCGCAGATAGAGCGCGGCTTCGCCCGCGGGCAGAGGACCGAGGATGCGCCGGTAGTGCTGGCCCGGGGGAAGCGCCGCCAGCGGACGCCGGCATGTGATCAGCACGCGCGAGGCCGTGTCCCGCAGATCGGTGGCCAGTAAGGTCAGCAGCCGGTCCCATTCCGGATCCTGGCAGGCCCATACCGGTTCGCTCGCGGATGCTTCCGGTTTCTCCTTCAAGTTGGTCTCGAAGTTGTCGAGCACCAGCAGGATGGCCTCATCGTCCATCGCCCGCAACAGGTTCTCACGCAGACGCTGAAGCCGGCGCTCGCCGCGGAAAGCGTGCTCTCCCTCTCCTTCCGCGGGACGCCAGATGGCATCGGCTGGGTTCTCCTGTACGTGCGCGTGATAGGTCTTGAGCTCGGCCCATAACAACAAATGAATGTCGCGCAGGGTGTTGTCGAGGTTCAGCGCGTTCGGCTTGGCCTGGAAGATCAACACCCAATCGAACTGCGTCTGCCAAAGGTCCAACGCCTCCGCCGCCAGCGACGTCTTGCCCATCCCGCCCATGCCCTGGATGAGCGCTACCGGCTGCACGCTGGCGGACTTCTGATAGCCGATGAAGTGCGCGCCCAATCCCGCCAGCTCCCAGGTGCGGCCGACGAAGTACGGATGCGAGCGGATGTCCAGCTCCGCGATTCGCGCGCCGAGGAGCGGATCGCGACGGTTCTTGTATTCGCTCTTACCCTTCGGCAACGGCAGCGGCGGATCCGCCAGACCGTAGAGCACCGGCGTGGCGTAGTCGCAGGCCGCGTAGTTGCGGGCCTCGTCCCCGAGCCCGGCCTTGCGGAGGCGTTTGCGGCTGAGGTTCAGCGCCTCGGCCACGCTGGCCGGGTTCTTCGCCGCGAGTGTGGCGCGATAGAAGTCGACGGCCAGATCGCGCGCGTAGTCGTCCCCCACGGAGTAGCGCATGGCCACCACACTGGGGACGCCTGCCCGCAGAAGCGCATGGGCGGTTCCGGTGTAGCCGGTGGTCTCCTCCAACTCGTCGCGGAGCCCGGTTTCCTGGACGCCGGCGCTCCTCTCCGGTTCGCGCCCCGCGGCCACCGCCTGGAAGGACGCCCAGTCGGTGATGCGCACCGCGTCACCGGAATGACACGCGCTCAGGAAAAAGAGCTGCGGCTTGAAGCCGCCCGCGTCGATGAGCAGTTCCACCAGCTCCTCGCCGGTCAGCAGATCCTGCCCTTCGTCGGTGCCGGCCAGCTCGAGCAGGTTCCTGTGTCCGTGCCCGCTCCAATGGACGATGTGGTAGCCGTGACGGTCTGTGATCATTGCCGTCAGCCGCTCCCGCGTGACGCCGTGTGCCAGGAAGTCGGCCTCGATCCGGCGATACGGATAGATCTCCTTCTCGAACAGCTCCTTCAGTTGCTCGCGCTCCTGCCGCGCCGCCAGCGGGCGCGAGCCCGGAGCCTCGGCGAAGATGAACAGCACGCGCAACGCCTCGTCCTCGCCCAGCACCAGCGGCGTGCGCTCCGGATCCGAGCCCACGACCGCACGGACGATGAGGTTGTTGTCCGCCAGCGTCTTCCCGTCGTCTCGCCGTCGGGCGATCTCCCACGGCACGCGGGCCAGCGCCGCCGCGAGCGGATTCGTCTGCGCCACGGGCAGGCAAACGCGAAGCGTGCGGGGGCTGGTCGACTTCGATAGAGCCCCGAAAATCTCCACGCCCAGCAGTTCCTCGGCGAGGCTCACTCCAAGCTCGGCGACCCACCCCTCGGCAGTGCGTCCAGTCTCTCCCGGCCTGGCCGCGTACCTTCGGACGAACTCGCGCAGATCGAACAACCCCTGCCGCGTCGACGTCGCAAAGCTACGGATGTCTACCTCGTTGTACCCGATCTGCCCGGCGGAATCCATCAGGCGCAACCCGGCCGTGAGCGCATCATCACTCGCTGAGACCACGAGATCGAAGTCAGGATGCATGGAAGGACCGCACGAATGGTAGCGCAGGCGTTCCTGTTCGAACAGGGTTCGCCCGGTCCGGTGATCGCAGCAGCCTGTTGCCGTGGCTTCAGTTGACGGAGGGGGCGGGCGCCGGCCTCAGGAGGCGGTGCGCAGCATGTCCAGCCGCGTCTCGACGGCCTGCCGCGCGCGGTCGATGGCCTGTTCGTCGTTGCGCAGATAAAAGGAGAAATTCGCGCCGAAGAAAAGAGCATTCAGCTCGAAGGCGAGCTGCGAGGGATCGACGTCGGTGCGCAGGTGGCCTTCGTCCTGGGCCATGCGGATCGCTCGTTCGAGCGCGCCGATCCAGTCGTCCATCAGGCCTCGGATGCGCTGCTGCACGAGGCCCGGACGGCTGTCGAATTCGAATGACGCGGCGGCGAAGAAGCATCCGCCGGGAAAGACGCCGCGGCGGATGTACGAGAGCCACGACTCGCAGATCGCCATCAGACGAGGGAACCCTCGGGGATGCTGGAGCGCGGAGGTGAAGATCTCGTGGATGTAACGCTCGGCGGCGGCATCGATCGTCGCAAGCTGCAGGTCTTCCTTCGAGCCGAAGTGCGCGAAGAGGCCGCTCTTCGACATCTTCAGCTCCTCGGCCAGGCGGCCGATCGTCAGCCCTTCGAGCCCCTCGAGCGACGCCACGTCGACGGCGCGCTCGAGGATGCTCTGTCGCGTGCGCTCGCCCTTCATGCGTACGCGGGGAGGTCCTTCAGCAACTCCTCATGGGCATGACGGAACTCGCTGCTCCACCTCTGCGGGCGGTGCGACGCGGGGTCGACGTTGACGACGGTGCGCTCGCCGCGCGCGTACGGCGTGCGGCCGTTCTCGCTGGAGACGAGGAACCCGTAGGTGCAGGTGTAGTCGTCGAGATCGTTCACCCAGAGCTCGATCCGGAGCGTCTGCGTGTCGGGGGATACCGACTCCAGTTTTTCGAGGCAGCAGCCGCCGCCGATCGGCGCGCGGCCGTCGAGCGCGATGATCGCGTGGTCGACATGCTCCGAAAGCTGATTGCGGTCGACGATGGCGGAACGGACGGGAGAGAAGAAGATGAATTTGGGATTGATGAAGTCGTCGAACATGGGGGTTCAACCTCCGGCGTGCAAAATAGTACGAACGTTCGTTTTTGTCAAGGGGAAGGGAAGGTAGGACGGATAGGACCGATGGGACGGATGGGACCTGTGGGACGAATGGGACCTATGGGGAGCTATGGGACGGATGGGACCTATGGACGAATGGGGACGGATAGGACGAATGGGCGAATGGGGCTATTGGACGAATGCGTGGTCGGGGGAGTGCGCTTGTCCCATTCGTCCCATGGGTCCCATTCGTCCCATTTGGGAATTCCATCCCTACTTGTAAATCTCCACGTGCGGCACCCCGTCCGCACCCACCCAGCCGCGGTACATCCCCTCGCTGTTGAATGGCATCGCGAAGTTGCCTTTCGCGTCAAGGACGATCACGCCGCCTTCGCCCTTCACGGGCGCGAGCTTCTTGTGGATGACCTCGTTCGCCGCGTCGGCCACGCTCATGCCGCGGTACTTCATCAGCGCGGCGATGTCGTAGGCGACTGTCCAGCGGATGAAGAACTCGCCGTGACCGGTCGCGGAGACCGCGCAGGACTCGTTGTCCGCATACGTTCCCGCGCCGATGATCGGTGCGTCGCCGACGCGGCCGAACTGTTTGTTGGTCATGCCGCCCGTCGACGTTCCCGCGGCGAGGTTGCCGTTGGCGTCGACGGCGACCGCGCCGACGGTGCCGAACTTCTTGTCGCCGCCCGCCTGCTGCTGTTCCTTGAGCAGCTCGTTCTGCAGCGACTTCCAGCGTCGCTCGGTCCAGAAGTACGACGGATCGACGATCTCGAGTCCCATCTTCGTCGCGAACAGCTCCGCGCCGCGGCCGACCATCATCACGTGCTTCGACTTCTCCATCACCGCGCGCGCGGCGGTGATGGGATTGCGGATGATGGTCACGCCGGCGACCGAGCCCGCGGCTTTCGTCCGGCCGTCCATGATCGAAGCGTCGAGCTCGTTGCGTCCCTCGTGGGTGAAGACCGCCCCCTTGCCGGCGTTGAAAAGAGGGTTCTCTTCCATCACGCGGATCGTCGCCTCGACGGCGTCGAGACTCGATCCGCCCTTGGCGAGAATCGCGTGACCGGTTTTCAGCGCCTGCTCGAGGCCCGCGCGGTACTGTTGCTCGGCCTCGGCGGTCATGCTCCCGCGGGTGATCGTCCCCGCACCCCCGTGAATGACGAGCATCGCTTTCTGCGCGCTCAGCGAAAAGGCGAACACGAAAATTGCAGACAGCAGGATCGTTTTCCGCATGGCCCGTACACTACCACGCTGCATGAAGCGCCTTCTCCTTCTCCTCCTCGTTCTCGCGCCCGCGCTCTTCGCCCAGGGTCCATCGGCCGACTGGCGGACCATCGAGCTGCCGCACTTCCGCGTGCACTATCCGATGGAGTACGAGGCCTGGGCGATGCGTGCGGCGGAGCGGCTCGAGTCGACGCGCGAGCTCGTATCCGCCGAGGTAGGGTTCACGCCGCCGCAGACGATCGACGTGATCGTGATCAATCCGATCGCGGAGCCGAACGGCAGCGCGTGGCCTCTTCTCGACACCCCGCGGATGATTTTCTACACCGAGCCTCCCGGTCCCGACGAGCAGCTCGGGGCGTTCGGCCACTGGATCGACATCCTCTCCGTACACGAGACCGCGCATCTCGTGCACATGCTCCGGCCCTCCCGCAATCCGTTCGTACGCGCGCTCGAGAAATCGGTGCTGCCGTTCAATCCGATCACGCTGCGCGCGCCGCGCTGGGTGCTCGAGGGCTACGCGACGGCGATCGAAGGACGCATCACCGGCGCCGGCCGTCCGACGAGCACGATCCGCGCGCTGATCCTCCGCCGCTGGGCCCAGAACGGACGCCTCCCCACGTACGGTCAGCTCGACTCGGACCGCCGTTTCCTCGGCATGTCGATGGCGTATCTGATGGGCTCCGCGTACCTCGAATGGCTGGAGCAGCGCGCGGGTCCCCACTCGCTGCGCAATCTCTGGTCGCGCATGACCGCGCGTCGTCGTCGATCGTTCGATGAGGCATTCATTGGTGTGTTCGGCGAGCGACCCGATCGCCTCTACGGGAAGTTCGTCGCCGAGCTGACCGCGTCGGCCATGACGCCGATCGAGTTGCACGAAGGGGAACTGTTTCAGGAGACGACGCGTGCGAGCGGCGATCCGGCCGTGTCGCCGGACGGCACCCGGATCGCGGTCGTCCTTCGCCCCCGGCAGGGGCCGGCGAAGCTCGTCATCTGGTCGACGGCGGATCCGACGGAAGAGGAGAAGAGATACAGAGAACAGCTGGACGAGATTCTCGCGCGGGACCCCGAGGATGTCGCGCCGGTCCGCGCGAAACCGCTGCCGCGGAAGTCCGTGCACTCTCTGACCATGTCCGACGGCGGCGACATCGACACGCCGCGCTGGACGCGCGACGGCGAGGCGCTGATCTTCGCTCACCGCGTGCCCGACGCCGAGGGGGTGTTGCACTTCGATTTGTACCGTTGGGACTTCGAGAACGTCACCCGCATCACACACCTGGCCGACGTGCGCGACGCCGACCCGTTCGATGAGCGCACCGCCATCGCCGTGCGCAGCCGGTACGGCGCCTCGCAGCTCGTCACCGTCGATCTCGCGACGGGGGAGGTCACGCCGCGCGGTGAGGCGTCGATCGATCACGTGATCACACATCCCCGCGTGAGCCCGGACGGCAAACGCATCGCGCAGGTCGCGCATCGTGGTGGACGGTGGACGTTGTTCGTCGATGACGGCGCGATCGCTCTGCCCGGCGATCCCGCGTCTCCGGAATGGATCTCGGACGATGAGCTCGTGGTGACCGTCCTCGCCAGCGGCTACGCCGAGCTGCACCGCGTGCGCGACGGCGCCGCGACGCCGATCACGCGCACGAGCGGCGGCGCATTCGAGCCCGCGCCGGCCAAGGACGGGCGCATCTTCTTCATGTCGCTGGAGCCCGACGGCTACGTCGTCCGCGTGCTGGACGACCCGCGGAGCGCCGGCTTCCAGCCGGCCGCTACGCCGCCTTCCAGGCGGCAGGTCTCGCCGGGAGCGGGCCGGCAGGATGCCGGCGTAGCGGCCGGCAGGATGCCGGCGCTCCGCGGCACTCCCTACGGCATCGGCCGGCAGGAGTGGTCATGGTTGGCCTCCACGAACTACGCGCCCGGCCAGCAGTTCTCCGAGGTGGGAATGCGAGTCGGGGACGTCGTCGGACGCCTCGACACCCTTCTGCTCGCGTCCTTCGGCGACTTCGACGGCGTTGCCGTTGCCTCCGCGTGGCGCGGCTGGCCCATCGAGATCCACGGACACGCGTATCACGCGGAAGGCGACAGCGGCGGCGAGCTTCGGGCCGTCTGGCAACGACGATTCCCCCGCTCGCGGTTCGCGCTCGAGGGCGGCGCGTCCGATGACCTCGTGTTCGCGAGTGCGGCATTCTCCACGCGCCAGATCCTCGGCTCGCTGCGTTTCGAAGAAGGCGCACGCGTCGAAGTCCACGACGAGCACTACCGCGCCGTCGTCGCCGCGAACGTCCGGCACGGCTCGACGCGCATCACCGGGCGCTACCAGCGCGACGGCGGCGCAACCGTGGCCCTCGGAGGGATTGCGCCATCCATCCTCCCGCGCTCGGCATACGCTCAGACGATTCTCGATCCCGCTTTGCCGGTCGCAATCCTCGCGGGTGATGAGTACGATGGCTGGCGGATCGAATCGACCGTGCCCGGACTGCCGTTCATCGCCTTCTATCAACACCACGAGCTCGGCGCGACAAGCCTGTCGCTCGCGGGTGCGGAGCTCGAGTTGAGCTCCGACCCGCTTCCGATCCTGAAACTCCCCGGCCTCGATCTCACCCTCGGCGTCGCGCGCATCTTCGACGCTCCGCTGCAGGATGAGACGAAGTGGTGGCTGGGCATGCGGTGGCGTCCATGATGCACATCCACAATGGCGATCTCGTCGCAGCGCTCGCGAAGCGCAGCGGGATTCCCGGCGAGCATGTCTCGTATCGCGAGTCGCTGATCACGGGACCGGTCGTTCCCGGCGACGACTGGATCGAGAATCGCGCGCACGCACTCGCGGAGCGCCATGGCGAAGACATCCTGCGCACGCGCACGGATCTCCTCGAACAGGAGCAGCTCCTCACCGCCGCCCCGTCGCAAGGCGAGATCGTGTTGTGGTTCGAGCACGATCTCTATTGCCTGATTCATCTCCTGCACATGCTCCAGCGCTTCGCCGGCGCGCGCGTTACCGTGGTGTGGTGCCCCGAACCGCTGGCGAACAACGACGAGGGCGCCCTGAGTCTCCTCTTCGAGTCGCGTGCCGCGGCGACGCCGTCGATGATCGCGCTGGCGGGCGAAGCGTGGAGCGCGTACACGTCGCCCGACCCGTTGGCACTGAACGCCTGGCTCACGCGCGACACACCCGACTTCCCATTCCTTCGCGAAGGTCTCGCGTTGCACGCCTCGCGATTCCCGTCGACGCGGAACGGTCTCGGCGCCGTAGAGCAGCACGCCCTCGAGCTCATCGCGGCGGGCACGTCCGACTGGCTGTCGCTGTTCGATCAGCTCAACACGCGCATGCCCCGCCTCGGTTTCGGCGACACGGAGGTGTTCACGATCCTGCGCCTCATGGCTTCGTGCGCCGTGCCACTGGTGAGCGTCAGCGGGGAACTGCCGAAGGCGATGCTGACGATCACGCCGGCGGGCGAGAACGTGCTGAGCGGCGAGGTGGACGACCTGAGCGTCAACGATCCCGATCGCTGGCTGGGCGGCGTGCATCTGACCAAGGAGAACGTATGGCGCTGGGACGGCGCGCGTCTGAGCCGCTCTGCCGCCTCCTGAGGTGGGAGGCGACAGACGGTGCTCCGCTCGCCGGACTGCTGTTCGAGCCGTCGCGACCCACCACGCGCGCGGTGATCTTCCTGCACGGCACCGGCGGCGCGTCGGTGTTCGAGTCGAAGCGGACGAATGCTCTCGCCGCGGCGTTCGCGGCCGACGGGCTGGCGTACTTCGCGTTCAATAATCGGGGCGCGCACCTCGTCCGTCGTGTCGGCCGCGACCTCGGAGGGATGGCGTACGAGAAGATCCGCGACTGCGTGTTCGACATCGACGGCGCCGTGCGCGAGCTCTGGAGCCGCGGCTTTCGCGATCTCACGCTGGTCGGACACTCCACCGGGGCGAACAAGGTCGCCGTGTATGACTCGGTCAAGCGACGTAACCGGGTGAAGCGCTACGTCCTCCTCGCCGGCGGTGACGATACGGGCATGCTCTACGAACAGCTCGGCGCGCGCCGCTTCGCGGCCGCACTGGTGAAGGCGCGGGCGATGGTGCACGATCGCCGGGGCGGCGAGCTCGTGCCCCGCGCGCTGTCGTCGCTGCCGATGAGCTGGCGCTCGTTCTACGACATGGCCAACCCCAACGGCGACTACAACGTCTTCCCGTTCCTCGAGGTCATGCGCGGCGTGCGCCTCTCGCGCAGGCCGCGGTTCCGCCACGTCCGCGGCATCCGCAAGCCGGCGCTGTTCGTCTACGGCGAGAACGACGAATATCTCTACGGCGACGTCTCCCGTTGTGCATCCATCCTCGCCGACGCCCTCGGTCCGCGTCCGAACGTCGGGATCGCGGTCATGGCGGAGGCCGACCACGGGTTCAGTGGGAGGGAGGGGGAGCTGGCGGAGTTGATCGTGCGGTGGATGGAAGCGCGGTTTCCGAGGTAACGTTGTCCGATGACGATGAGATATCGAGTCGTTCTGCATCCTTCTGAGGAGGGGTTTGCCGTGTCCTGCCCCGGCTTGCCGGGGTGCTGGTCGCAGGGCGCGACGGAAGAAGAAGCGCTCGCGAACATCCGTGACGCGATCGGAGATTACCTCGCCGCAGCCGCCGAGAGCGTCCACCCTCACGTGCTTCCCAGAACGCTCGCCAGCACCTCGAACGACTTGAGCTCGTAGCCGAGGAAGTTGCGGCGCACCGTTCCCGCGAGGGAGCGGATCTCCAGGAGGACGCTCGTCGGCGCGTGGAACTGCTCTACCGGCAGACGCAACGCGTCGAGCCCGTCGGCGACCTCGTTCGCGAGCAGGAATGCGTCGCGCCCCGCGCACGACGAGCAGACAAAGCCCTGCAGGTGCTCGTCGAAGCGCAGCGGGCGCGCCACGCTCAGTCCGCACTCGATGCACGTCTTCGTCGAGGGGAAGATGCCTGCGAGACGGAGCATCCAGATCTCCGCATACGTCACGACGGCCAGCGGCGACGTGCCGGCGAGCAACGCCTCGCACGAACGGTCGAGGAGGCGATAGATCAGCTCCGCGGGATCGTCGGCGGGTGCAAAGGTGTCGACGAGCTCGGCGACGTACGTCGCGGCCACGCTGCTGGCGAGATTCTGCTGCGCCGGGAACAGCGATCGAACGAGATCGACCGACTCGATGCGCAACACTTCCTCGGACTCCCGCTCGCTGTAGCCGATCCGCACCTTCGCCAGCGGCTCCAGCGCGGCCCCGAAGCGGCTGCGGATCGCGCGCGCGCCGTAGGCCCATGCTTTCCGCTTCCCGTGATCGGGCGTGAGAAAGACCACCATCTTGTCCCGCTCCCGAACGGGGAAGGTGTGCAGGATGATGGCCTCGGTGCGGGCGATCTTCACGGCGCGAAGGGTACACTGGTGGTTGGCGGTTGACGGTTGGCGGTTGGCGGGGGCACGAGAGCAGCGCTC
>CAZLGP010000096.1:0-7557 GCA_964558905.1 uncultured Thermoanaerobaculia bacterium
TCAAGACGACATTCGGCGATCTTCTTGACCGACGGGTAATCGAGTGCGGCGACTGGTCGGAGGTAAAGTCAAGGATCAGCAAGCGGAGGGATGAGGACGGCCGCACGATCGCGATAATCGATGGCGTCGCCTAACTTCGCGCTCCAACCGACCGGAACCGCCGCAACAGCATGGTGGTGCCAAAGTAGCGCGTGCGGTTCCGGCGGCTGAGCGCTGGGCCGTTGGGCGTCGGAAGCACGATCCTGTAACCTGCCACCCGTGGAAAGCGACTTCGACCTGATCGGCGAGATCCGAGCAATCGAGACGATCGCCACCGGACGCGGCATCCGAATCCTCGACCGTCTCAACCAAGAGTACGGCAGGGGCAACTGGCGAAAGTTGAAGGGGATAGCGCGCGTCCGTCTGGCGGATGGCACGATCGGGGAGGCGGAGATCCACTGGTTTGAGGCACACGGGATCGGGAAGCGTAGAATGAAGATCAAGCGTTTGATCGAGTAGACCATGGCAGAACCAAAACGATTCGCCGTCTGCATTCGAAACGAAGGGAACGAGGCCTCACTCGAGCTTCGAAAGATCTACGAGGTCCTCGCTGACGCCAAAGCTGAGAGCCACGCGATGATTCGAGTCATCGACGAGGAGAACGAGGACTACCTTTACCCGGCCTCGTGGTTCCTCCCCATCGAGCTCCCAACCAAAGTCGAGCAGGCGATTTTGGAGCTGGTCGAACATTGATACCCAACTCGCGCGTGCAGCGGACGTGGCCCGCTGCGTTCATCTGCTCCAAGCTCCACAGCTCCTCGCGTCGCGGGCCACGCCGCTGACGCGTGGGACGTTGGGCCTCGCAAGAACCGCGGTCCGTTTCCCGCCACCGCCTCGAGATGTAGAATCCCCTTGGTGCCACCGTCCCGATCGCCCATCTGAATGGCAACGCAGCCCGGAAGGAGCTTAGCGATGAAACTAAAGGACATGCTAGCGGGTTACGTGATCGGCCGTACCGCCGAGGGCGCGATTAAGGAGCTTCTGGATCACGCGGCAATTCGTTCAGAGTTCCAAGGGGCGTCGGCCGCACAGAAACCTCTCGACGAGGGGCGTCGGCTGATAGTCGATGGTCGCCGGGCCGAAGGTCTACAGAAAATCCGGGAGGCCATTCAAATCCATCCGGTGTCGGCGGAAACCTTTGGCCTATGGCTTGCGCGGATCTTCGTGCTCAAACTGCCAGAAGATGATCGTGCCCGGGCCTGTGTTGATGAGGACCTGCTTCGTTTTACGGAAGAGATTTGCGGCGCAGACAACGCTGCATGGGTTCGTCGACTGCGAGAAGAGTACTACACGTCGGCGTGATCACTTGTTCGGAGGCGGGCCCAAGGCACCGAGAGGCGTGGCCCAACTCTGCCGCTACCTTTAGGCGAAAACGCAACAAGAATGCTCCGTTGGGCGCTTCGACTATGAGTCGAAAGCTCTGCTTTCGGCTCATACGCGCAGCTCCGCCGGAACCGAACGAGTGGTCACCCGAAGGGCCGGAGCGAAGCGGAGGAGCCGAAGGCTTGACGACTCGTTCGGTGGAGGCGAATTCACGCGCGATCGTGCAACGAGGTTCTCGAACGTTCGGCGACTGGCAACGCTACCGCTCGACCTTCAATGAGGCAATCGGACTACCGGCCATGTCGGAACACCTGCCCGGAGTGACAAAGACGGTGCAGCCGGCCGTCTCCTTCGATGGAGCGGCTACCGCAGAGCGGTCATCTCCGGGCAGGATCTCGAGTTCCATACTTGTCTTGCGGATCGCGAATCACGCACCCACTCGTCTCGAGTGCTATGCGGCGCGCCGATGTTCTCCCTGACACGTGAACACGCGTGTCGCGTCGAACGCGGCGCCCGATCGGTACCAGCCCCAGATCATCTTCACGATCTTGCGACTTTACGGCAGTCATGGCCTTCTTGCCTGGCATCTTCTGCACGCCGGTCCTTTGGTGATAGTAGGTGCCATAGAGCCGATCGCGCTTCACGAGCGGTAACGCCATCTGATTGATGATCGAGCGGAACAGCGCGCGTCCCGTGCGTGCGATCATCTTTTTTCCGATGTACTTGCCGCTCTTGCGTTCGCGGAGGTTCACACCGCCCATCCGCAACAGCTGGCGCCAGCTGGCGTAGCCGCTTGGCGGGCCGGCCTCGCCGAGAAATCGGGCAAACGCCACCTTCGAGATCGCGCTGCCGGCGGTGTCGGGAAGCCGCGGGTCGGTCGTTCTGGCCTCGTCGTAGAGTGCTTGCAACTCGGTACGAGCCGACTCGCGTCGGCGAATCGCGAACTCGACGTCCTCCCACGCGTATGCGAGCTCGCGCGCCAGCAGATCGGTCACGCGACTCTTCGTCACTGCCACGATCGTCTGACGCGCCTGAGTCAGCAGCCGGGTGACGGACGAGCGCCGGATCTTCGAGTGTTTGCGAAGGCGCTCATACATGCGCGACTCGGTCTGCTCTGCGATCACATGCGGGTCGAGCCCGAAGCAACGAACGATGGCCTGGCCGGACGGTCCGTAGAGGAAGTCGGTCGTGAAGTCGAAGTCGGGGAACAGCAGCGTGAGCGCGCGATGAACGCGCGACTTCGCGTCGATCATCGCCACCTCGGCGTCGTGATAGAGCTTTCCCCACTGCCGCAGCAACTGGTAGACCTCGGCGTGCCTGCGATCGGCGATCAGACGACCTTGCGCTGCCACCGCCTCGATAGCCCGGGGGTCGCGCTCGTCCGTCTTGCCGCTGTCGCCGAAGATGACCGAGCGCATCTTCTTCACGTGGCTGGCGTCGACCAACGCCGTCTGGAAGCCGAGGGAGACGGCGACGCGGAGCAGGAGCTTGTGGTACACACCGGTCGGCTCGACGATCACGCGCAGAGCTGCGATGCGTGCGGTGGCTTGCTCGTGAATGGCATTCAACGTCGAGGTAATCGCTTCGGTACGATTCGCGATCTCCCACTCTGCGATCGATCCCGGGCTGGAGAGCTCGCGGCAAAACAGATTGAGTTTTGTCGGAGCTGACATCGCAGGCGATGGTGGCCGGTGGCATGCTGGTAGGCGAAATTGCGGTAAGGTGCATCGGGGGCTCCTCTCTCGGATGGCGCTACAGGTCGATCGACTTCGCCGCGGTGCTCGCAAAACTGGCGGCGAGGAGGAGTCCTCATTGACTCGCTCAACCTAAGAGTACGGTGCAGCCGACACCAACCCGCGCCGCGCGGGTCGAAATTTGCTACTCTTCCGCGTGCGGGTTGGTGCGGCTGAGTGCTGATCCGTTAGACGCCGCGGGTCACCTTGCGAAATGCGTTGGCAATCATCCTCGTTCTATTCGGCTGCACCTCGTCGCGTCCGCTGGAGTTGGGAAGCGCACTCGAACTGAAGGCGCTTCAACCGCCGAGTTCCGTGATCGCGGGCGAACACCTCGAAGTTCGGTACTCGCTTCGAAACAACACGACAGAATCGCTAGAGCTCTGCAGCGCCGGGGGCGTGAGCATGGTGCTGCGCTCCGATTCGGGTGCGAAGTGGCCAATGTTCCTCCACGGGTTGACCACGGATACTGACTGCTCCGGACCGATCACTCTCGGACCCGGCGAAGAACGGATTTTCGTCGAGAGTGGTGGAGTACGTCGGGACTGGCCGCTTGGCGAGGCCGAGATCGTGGGCTATTTCACGGTCTGGTGTGCACGCGGACGACGATGCGTCGAAACCACTCTGGAGCGGCCGATACGTGTCGTCGTCGCGAGCCGCAACAGCGTCTAACTCTGGGTCGCAGCCGACGTGGACCGCTGCTTTACTGTATTTCAAGTTGTGTCATCATCGCGTCGCGTTCCACGCGGCTGAACCCTGGGCCGTTGGGCAGACAGGATCTGATGTCGAAGACTGCCACAATCGCAGCCGCAAAGCACCTCGACTTCGAGGCCACGAAGCGGCTGCTAGCTGATCGCCCCGAGCTACTCGATACCGTCGATCGATCTGGGCAGAATCTCCTTCATCTCGCTTGTGCGCTTCGCCAGCGACACTCGGCGTGACAGGAGCGGCTCAGACGCGGTATGTGCGATTCCTCCTCGACCAAGGTCTGGCGATCGACGAACCGGTGGGACGTGGGATTGAGAAGAACCTTGAACCGGCGCTGCTCTCCTGGCTCGTCAGACATGGGGCCTCCGCTGACATTGAGGACCGGACCGGAGCGAGTGCGCTGCGTCGTGCCTCCCGCAAGCGCGACCAGCGATATTTGGCCGCGCTGTCGCAATGATGTCCACATCGATATCGGCTCTCTGCCTAACGGGAAGCGCGAAGCGGACGATCGGCAGCATCGGCCCGCTGCTCCGGAGTCTGGCGGGGCTGCGTTGCCGCTGGTGATCCGCGTTCGCGGTTTACTGTGCCGCTTGCCGCTCACCTTCATGGCGTTAGGCAGCTGAATGGCACGTGCTTGATGGCATGAACAGACCTGTTCTCGTCATCCCTGGCCTGCCAGGCAGTGGCAAGACGCCGTCGGTCGGCGGCTGGCTCCCATCTTGGGCCTTCCTTTGATCGACAAAGACGGCATCCTCGATTCATTGCTACAACATTTTGGGTCAGGCTATACTTCATCGCGTGCGGTCCGCGCAGCTGAGCGCCGCACCGTTTGGCATATCAGGAGAGGGACATGAATAGAACCACATCAACAACTCTTCTCATCCTGGTAATGGGAGTTGTGCTTGCCTGCGCCACATCAGATTCTCCTGCACAGGACGTCGAACTACCTGCGACCAACGGCGCGTTCTATGCGATCTCAGTGGCGAACATCGATGAAGCGGTCGCGTGGTATACGCAGCACCTTGGCTTCAAGATTGTGTCTCGAGGCGGGAATGCTGAAAGAAAGGGCGCCCTTCTTTCCCGTCCAGGAGCCTTACTCGAACTTGGAGAGTTTGTGGGCGCCACAACGCGAGATGAGCTCCGATCTGGGCTGGAATCGCATGAGGTCTATGGCATTTTCAAACTTGGCTTCACTACGGCGAACCTAGATGCGTCCTTTGAGTTTCTAGAAGAACGGGGTGTAGAAATCTTCTTCCCCATTGTCACCGCCTCCGATGGGAATCGAACGTTCGGGATCAGGGATATGGAAGGAAACACGATTCAGTTCTTTGGGAAGTAAACTCGCTCTCGGGGCGCGCTTCGCTCCGGTAAAGCTTGAACCGTTAGGCGGCCTCGACGATCACATCGATCACGACAACTCATATGCCCGCTATCCTCTCGCATCCGTTCTCTGCTCACGCTACTCGTCCCCATTTCATTTGGGTGCAGCTCCCCGCCCCAGAGACCGTCTTCGTGGTCCAATGAACGCCGCGGTTGCCGGCCGCCGACTCCCCAATCACTCACTCACCAGGCATCACCGCCCCCGCCGCCAGGGTCAACCCGATCAGGCAGATGACGCCCGCGACCAGACTCCACTGCATGGTATGCTTCTGCCATGAAATCTGCCATTGATTCTGCCGGACGCGTGGTGATCCCTAAAGAGCTGCGGGATCCACGGGGACTTGCCGGTGGCGGGCCGGTCGAGATTCGCGAACGGGACGGCAGGATCGAGATCGAACCGGTGGAAACGCCGATGGCTCTCGTACGGCGAACCGGAGTCCTCGTTGCCGTTCCTGAGGAGAGCCTCCCTGCTCTGACCGATGAGACGGTGCGCGCCACGCTGGAACGGACCCGACGTTGATCTCAGTCGATACGAGTATCGTGGTTGCCGCATTTGCCTCCTGGCACGAGCGGCATCGCAGCGCTGCCGCCGTCCTGACACGGAAGCCACGCGTCCCGGCGCACGTTCTCATCGAGACTTACTCGGTCCTCACCCGGCTTCCGCCACCCCATCGAGCTGGCGTGGCGCTCGTTGCCGCCTTTCTGGCCGATCGCTTTCGAGATGCGCCGCTCACGCTTTCTCCGCGCGCCCACATGGAGTTGGTCGCGCAGGCGGCGGCAGACGGAATCGCCGGCGGCAGCATCTACGACGCACTCATCGCTGCCACAGTACGGCAGGCGAAGGCCCGGCTGTTCACCCGCGACCAGCGTGCTGCCGTCGTCTACGAACGGATCGGCGTCGACTTCGAGATGGTCGGCTGACGGTCTACCGCGTCGCCGGTACTCCCTGTGCGCTACTCTTGCGCGCGCGGTTGCCACGGCTGAGCGGCAAACCGTGCGACGGCTGGCGCGTAGAGGGGCCCGAATGCGTCGATACGAACCTTGCCAGAGAAGACGCAGACGATTGAAGCCCACGCGCAGATCTACCGCTCGAGCCGCCAACTGACAAGAGCCCGCGCGAGACACCGCCGCCGCCGTCGATGAACGCCGCTGTTTGCCCGTTTTCCCAGAATCCTCAATCACCGAGCTCTTCGCCCTGCGCCGGAGTTTGACTGGCCCGAGAAGACGACGACCGCCCAGCGTCATCCGGTCCGCGATAGACTGCCGGGCTGAGCGCTAGGCGGCCGCCGCCCAAACCGCTTCGCGACGTGTTAGGCGAGCTCATCGCTTCCCCGGCCAGAGGAATGCATCACGTGAAGCACGTTGAGAGACATAGAGCTCATCGGGTCGGTTGGCTCCGGGCAGCCGTGCTTGGGGCAAACGACGGAATCGTCTCCACCGCGAGCCTTGTCCTGGGCGTCTTTGCCGCGGGAGCGAGCTCCGAGGGGATTTTGATTGCGGGGATTGCTGGACTTGTCGCCGGTTCCATGTCGATGGCGGCGGGAGAGTACGTCTCGGTCAGTTCGCAGGCCGATACTGAGCGCGCCGATCTGGAGCGGGAGAGACAAGAGCTCGACAGCAGCCCAGAGCACGAGCAGGCGGAGCTGACGGCAATCTACGTGAAGCGCGGGCTGGACGCCGAGCTTGCTTCCAGTGTTGCCAGGCAGTTGATGGAACATGATGCGCTTGGTGCCCATGCTCGTGATGAGCTGGGCATTTCCGAGACTCTGGCCGCGCGACCAGTGCAGGCCGCGTTTGCATCCGCCGGCACATTTGCGGTGGGCGGTGCCCTTCCGCTCCTGATCGTTGTCCTGTGTCCACCTTCTGTCCTCTCTTGGTCCGTCGCAGGCAGTTCGCTCGTGTTTCTCGCACTGTTGGGTTCCCTGGCCAACGCGAGCCGGCGGTGCCCCCGTGATTTCCGCCGCCTGGCGCGTCACGTTTTGGGGAGCCCTGGCAATGGCTTTGACGGCTGGAGTTGGAGCGCTTTTTGGTGTCGTTGCTTGAGGAGGACTTCGTCGCGCCGCGCATCGAGCCACTGTTGGCACCTCACCTCCGCAGCCGGGACAGTGACGATTGCGGCAGGAGCTCCCGGGCATAAACACAGGGAGTCTTCCCTCCGCTCGACCAGACTCCCCTGCATGGTATGTTTCCGCCATGAGATCTGCCATTGATTCTGCCGGACGCGTGGTGATTCCCAAAGAGTTGCGGGATCCACTGGGACTTGCCGGTGGCGGGCCGGTCGAGATTCGCGAACGGGACGGCAGGATCGAGATCGAACCGGTGGAAACGCCGATGGCTCTCGTACGGCGAACCGGAGTCCTCGTTGCCGTTCCTG
>CAZLGP010000097.1:0-17050 GCA_964558905.1 uncultured Thermoanaerobaculia bacterium
AAGCGATGGGTGACGCCGAGAGTCCCGGTGTCACTCGGCGTGCAGCACGGTGCGCTCGCCACGACGTCCGAGCTCCCCGCCCGGCGCCACTCTCTCTACACCCCCGAGCTGCAACTCCTCGCCGAGACCGAGATCACGACCAGCGCAACGCCGGCCATCGCCTACGAATACGTCTGGTTCGCCGGCCAGCCCCTCGCGCAGATCGCCACGGCCACAGGAGCAATCGACTGGTACTTTAACGACCACCTCGGCACACCGATCCTCCAAACCGACGCCGATGTGGGGATCGTGTGGCGCGTGGAGTACGACCCCTACGGCACGGTCTTCTCCGTCCGCACGGGCGAAGAGAAACACCAACCGTTGCGGTTCCCGGGACAGGAATACGACGGCGCGGACCTGTCGTACAACATCTTCAGATGGTACCGCGCAGGGTGGGGAAGGTATACCTCGCCTGATCCGTGGGAGCTTTACCTCTATTCCGAGAACGCTTTCGCATACGTAGGAGGAAATCCGCTCAGACGGCGCGATCCTCTCGGATTGTTTGCCATTGACGAAAGCTGCAACAAACAGCCTTTCCAAAGCGTTGCCGCGGCATTCGGCTCGATGTGCAAGAAGACGACCGCTGATGGCACGCAATGCGGAAACGCTCTCAAGGGCGTTTCGATGGTCCTCTTCGGTAACGAGAGCAAGCTTTCGAAGTGCTTCAAGAGCCAGTGTTCTGGAACTCAGACCACTGTTAAATGCGACTGCAACTACTCCAAAGCGTGCGCGCAGAACGTCAAAACGATCGGCGGAAACATCATTACGATTGGTTCAGGTGGCTCCGAGTGCCCCAACGGAAAACTCGGCAGTTTCGAAGAAACGGCCTTCCACGAGACGCTGCACTCGAATTGTGCACTCGGGGCGGCTGAGCCGGACACGCCGAATGTCTACGGAAAGATGTTCAAGTATTTGGAGAAGAAATGCTATGGATGGACAACACCATGATTTGGCGAACCGTCACGCTCGCCTTTCTCGGGCTCTTGGTCGCATGGACAGCACAGGCGTGTCAGTGCGGTGAGCGTCCTACAGTTTCTGTTGCCGCTGCGCATAGTGACGTGGTTGCCATCGGTCGCATATCCAGAGTAGCTCATGCCGCCGGCTTCAAGATTGGCAAAACACGCCTTGAAGACTCGATTGTTGCGACGATGGTTGTCGAGGCGTCATGGAAGCGCAGCGCACACACACTTGAGATCATCAGCGGTTTTAGCGACTGCGACTACAGAGACTTCGCTGTCGGTCAGCGATACCTTGTATTTGCAGCATCGGAAGTCCCGGGCGTGGGTAAACACGACACCGCGGTGTGGGCTCCCCGTTGTTGGCCGACACAGCAGCGCGACAGTTTTGGTGAGATGCTGCCCGAACTCGGTGAGCCGCTGTACAGGTCAAACACTTTACCCGATCACGGCGTGAAGACACCGACAGAGTCGAGGCACGGTGTTGTAGCAGCTGTCCTAGTGCTGACACTTGTCGTGGGCATCTCGGCCATGGCACTCTTCCGAAGGTGACGACGAGCTACAGCATCTTCAGGTGGTACCGGGCAGGTGGGGCGGTATACGCAAGCCGATCCAATCTCGCAGCTAGGCGGGATGAATCTCTACTCCTACGCCTTCTGGAATCCCGTTCGATACATCGATCCGCTGTATCTGTTTACCGTGTCAAGTTATTGATTCTGCGCGACTTACAAAACCGCTCACGCAGATCCCACGCGTTCCACAATCATCTCTCTTCCATTTTAATGGCAATACCGAGCCGTTTCCGAAGGAAATGGAAGATTTATCCGGAGATCAAAACGTCCGACGACCTGATTGCTCGCGTTCGGCAACGAGCGGCACCAAGTACGGCGCCCCGGAAGATCACGATCACGGCGTAGTGCGTCATGGGTCGATTCCAGCTTCCCAGATGGGCCGATCCCTTTCATGGGCCGGGGCCAGTCGATCCGAATCGCGTCCCGCCCCTCTCCGTCTGCTACGATTCGGCCGTGTCGAAATCCGAGACCCTGACCCGGACGCAGTTCACGCGCGAGAGCATCATCGACGACTTCCGGACCGCCGTCCGCAGCCGCCATGCCAGCATCATCGGCCGCCGCGAAGTGCTGACCGGGAAGGCCAAGTTCGGCATCTTCGGCGATGGCAAGGAGGTCGCGCAGCTCGCCTGGGCGCGGGCCTTCCGCAAGGGCGACTGGCGCTCCGGCTACTATCGCGATCAGACCTTCATGTTCGCCCTCGGCGCGGCGACGCTCGACGAGTTTTTTGCCCAGCTCTACGCCCACGCCGACATCGCCCATGACCCGTGGTCCGGCGGCCGCTCGATGAACGCGCACTTCGCCTCGCGCTTCCTCGACTCCGACGGTAGCTGGAAGAACCAGCTCGACGCGTTCAACGTCTCCGCGGACCTTTCTCCGACCGGCTCGCAGATGCCGCGCCTGGTCGGACTGGCCTGGGCTTCACGCCTCTACCGCGAACTGCAGATCCCCGGTGCGGAGAAGTTCTCGCACCGCGGCGACGAGATCGCCTGGGGCACGATCGGCAACGCCAGCTGCGCGGAAGGGATGTTCTGGGAGTCGGTCAACGCCGCCGGGGTCCTCGGCATCCCGATGATCGTCTCGATCTGGGACGATGGGTACGGCATCTCCGTGCCGAACGAGCACCAGATCACCAAGGGCAATGTCTCCGAGCTTCTGAAAGGCTTTCAGCGCGAGCCGAAGTCGAAGGTGGGCTTCGACATCTACACCGTCAAGGCGTGGGACTATCCGGCGCTGTGCGAGACGTACATCGCCGCGGCGACGATCGTCCGCCACGAGCACGTGCCGGCGATCATCCACGTCACCGAGGTGACGCAGCCACAGGGACACTCCACCTCGGGCAGCCACGAGCGCTACAAGTCCGAGGAGCGCCTGCGCTTCGAGGTCGAGCTCGATGCGATCAAAAAGATGCGCGAGTGGATGATCGCACAGGGCATTGCCACCGCGGACGAGCTGGACGCGATGGAGAAGGAAGACGTCGCCACGGTCCGCGACGCGCAGCGCCGCGCTTGGGATGCGTATCGCGAGCCGATCGATGCCGAGCTGCAGGAAGCAGTCGCGCTGCTGGAGAGGGTGGGGGCGCAGGACCAGAAGAACGAGCTGCAGCGCGCGCAGGCGCCGTACCGGCGGGACATCGTCCGTGCCGTCGCGACCGCCGCGATCGAGACGCGCCACGCGGACGCAATCGCCTGGGTCCGGGCGAAGCAACACGAAGGCGACGAGCGCTACGACGCGCATCTCGTCAGCGACGCGAACGTCCCCGAGGTCCCGGCGGAGTACGCGGCCGACGCGCCGACCCTCAACGGCTTCGAGATCATCAACCACTGCCTCGACCACGCCCTCCGCCGCGATCCGCGGCTGATCATCTTCGGCGAGGACGTCGGCAAGCTCGGCGACGTCAATCAGGGCTGCCTCGGATTGCAGGACAAGTACGGTGCGTCGCGGGTGATGGATACGGGCATCCGCGAGTGCACGATCCTCGGTCAGGCCATCGGCGCCGCTCTACGCGGACTCCGCCCGATCGCGGAGATCCAGTACCTCGACTACCTGCTGTACGCGCTGCAGATCATGTCCGACGATCTCGCCACCGTGCGCTGGCGCTCCGCGGGCGGGCAGGCCTCCCCGGTGATCGTGCGCACGCGCGGGCACCGCCTCGAAGGGATCTGGCATTCCGGCTCGCCGATGGCGGGGATCATCAGTCTGCTGCGCGGCCTGCACGTCTGCGTCCCGCGCAACATGACCCGGGCCGCGGGGTTCTACAACACACTCCTACGCGCCGACGATCCGGCCATCGTCATCGAAGTGCTCAATGGATACCGCACCAAGGAGAAGCTGCCCGCGAACATCGCCGAGATGACGCTGCCGCTGGGCGTGCCCGAGATTCTGCGCGAGGGACGCGACGTGACCCTGGTCTCGTACGGCGCGACGCTGAAGGTCGTCGCCGAGGCCGCCGAGCTCCTCGGGCGAGTGGGGATCGACGCGGAGATCATCGACGTGCAGACGCTGCTGCCGTTCGACGTGCGCGGGATCATCGCGGAGTCGGTGAAGAAGACGAACCGCGTCGCGTTCATCGACGAAGACGTCCCCGGTGGCGCGAGCGCGTACATGCTCCAGCAGGTCGTCGAGCGCGACCGCGCGTACGAGTGGCTCGACTCCGAGCCGCGCACGATCGCCGCGAAGGAGCATCGCCCGGCATACGGCTCCGACGGCGACTACTGGTCGAAGCCGAACCGCGAGTCGATCTTCGCCGCGGTGTACGACCTGATGCACGAGGCGAATCCGCGTAAACACCCAAAGATCTTCTAGGGGCGCGTCGCGTCGGATCGGAACTTGTTCCTCACGTACACGACCAGATAGCGGAGGTAGACGGCAACGCGGTGATCCGGATCGTTCGGCATCATTTCGGCCCGCGGGATCCACGAGCGTAGCTGATCGAGGTCCTCGGGGCGCAGAGCCGGACGAAGGACGGTGAGCGCGCGTGCCGGCGGATCAGGACGCCCGCGATGCAACTCCCTTTCGACCAGATCCATCAGGATCTGCTTGTTGTCGACGGGACGGAGGTCTCCCAGCGCGTAGGCCGTCTCACTGAGGTAGTGGGGTTGATCCTCCAACTCCGTCAGCATTCGCCGCAACACTTCCTGCGCCGTGAGCTTGCCGACCGTGCCAAGACTCTTGAGGCGGGCGTGCGCGGCGGACCGGACCTGGTGCTCCTCATAGACGGCGTCATGCAAGATCTGCTTCAACACCGGACCGGGCGTGTGGAGCGTCTTCTGCAGTAGCGAGGGGACGTCGCTCCAATTCTCGACGTGGAGGGTGTGAATCCCGTAGCGACTGCGGAGCAGCGTCTCCAATCCTTGCGCATTCGTGTCCGAGTCAGCCCGCCGGATGATCACATGTTCGCGAATTGGTGCGCCAAACTGATCGAGGAGCGTACGAATTGCGATGTCGAAATCAGGATCGGTCATGCCGAAACCGATGAACAACATGCTGAAATTCGTCAGGAGTTGGCTCATGAACGCGCGATACGAGGGACGCCTGACGAGAAGCTCGCGGTACGAAGCGTACGTGAGCACGAGTGGCAAGGGTGATCCGATCGAGCCGTGCGCTTTCAGGAGGAAAGGTGCGTCGAGGCCGCGCCGTAGATGATTCGTCAGCTCCTCCTCCTCATACGGAAGAAGGGTGGAGAGAGTCTGTGACCGGGCGGCGTACGCGTTTTCATGCGCGTCGTCGTAATTCAAGGTCACTGTGCCGCGCGGACGCAAAGCAGCCAGTGCTCGATGTGTGTCCGTGGTCTGTCCCGCCAGTGGCTCCACGGCCGCGCGGAGGATCCTCTCGAATTCCCCGGCATCCGGACGCTCCAGAATCGAGGCAGCTTCGATCAACATGTCACCGAGCGGTTGCGCGACGCCAAGCAGCGCCTCGCATGTCGCTCGTTGCTCGTCTGTGAGCCGTGTCTTCATCTTCGCCAGCAGGTCAGCCAGGAGCGCCGGCCACTGCGGCAGCTTCCCTCCGCTCTTCCGCTCCAGAACGGACGAGATGCCCGCTCCGGTGAAGCAGATCAGGCGATCCGAAGCGACGAGGTCGCACAGCATCCCCCACGTGGGGCTCTGCTCGCCGATTGCGACGGTGTTCGTCATGCGAGGCGCGTCACCTCGGCGATCGAGTGCCAGAAACCGTCCCATTTCTGGCCGAGGCGCCGGAGAGTCGCCTCGTAGTCGTCAGAGGACGCCTCCCTGTAGCGTGCCGCCAGTTTTTCCGCCGCGGCTTTGTGGTCCGGTTCCACCGTTGCGTGGCGCTCGAAGAATGTCAGCTCCGTCGCGCCGATTCCACGAAGCGTCTCGAGGAGCGGCCCGTATGTTTCGACGGCGGAGGATTCGAGGAAAACGTAGGCCGCGCACGCGCCCGCGGGCGACGGTCCATCGAACGCTTCATGGAGAGCGGCGACGTATGCACGTACGCCCGGTGCCACGGCTGCTTCGTCGAGCGGGAGCTCCGCCGGGTCGACTCCCACGGATGCCGCGAATCGCTGGAAGAGCGCGGAATGCACTTGTGCCGGATCTCCCGCTCCGAGCTCTTCGTGCAGGACGTCCGCGAGCGACGCCAGGGCCTCGCGGTCCGTTGCTGACACGCGTCGGAACAACCCCGTGAACGCGATGACCTGACGGATCGAGAAAAAATGATACTGCCGTGCGAACTCGCGCAGTGCCGGCCAGGGATCGGGACAAGACGCGACCCAGTGCAGCCACTCCTGCTCCACGGATGGTTTGGTTGGCATGATTGACCGAGAATTCTAAACTCCTGCGCCGTGAGCAGACCAGCCAAAACCCCCGAGCCCCCGTACTACGCCGTCATCTTCACGTCCACGCGCACCGGGATCGACGAGGGCTACGGCGCAATGGCGGACAAGATGGTCGAGATGGCCGCTGGGCAGCCGGGTTTCCTGGGCGTCGAGAGCGCGCGCGACGCGGACGGTCTCGGGATCACGGTGTCGTACTGGGAGAGCGAGGAAGCGATCGCGAACTGGCGCACGAACGCCGAGCATCGCATCGCGCAGCAACACGGCGTAGGCAAGTGGTACGAGGCCTTCGTGACGCGCGTGGCGAGAGTCGAGCGCACGAACCACTTCACGCGTAGACGTTGAAGCGCCCTTCGCGCACGAACCCGAGAAGGGTCAGGCCGAGCTCGCGTGCGAGGTCGACGGCCAGCGTCGAAGGCGCACCGACCGAAGCGAGCACGGGGATGCGCGCGACGATCGCCTTCTGCACGATCTCGAAGCTGGCCCGGCCGCTGACGACGAGCACGTGCGCGTCGAGGGTCGTCCCTTCGCGAAAGAACGAGCCGATGACCTTGTCGACGGCATTGTGGCGGCCGACGTCCTCGCGCAGGCGGAGCAGCCTGCCGCTCGCGTCGAAGATGCCCGCCCCGTGAATCGCGCCCGTCGCGTCGAAGGTCTTCTGCTGCGAGCGCATGGCTTCGGGGAGCGACATGATCACTTCCCGCGCGACCTCGAGCTTCCGTGCGATCGGCGAGGTCTGCACCCGCACGGCTTCGATCGACGTCTTTCCGCACACGCCGCACGATGACGTCGAGTAGAAGTGGCGCTGCAGGCGCTGGAGGTCGACGCGCACGCCGTCGCGCAACGCCACGCGCACGACGTTGGGCGAGCCCCAGTGACGATACGCGTCGGCATCGCCGGGCGAGCGCAGGATGGACTCGGTGAACAGGAAGCCGGCCGCGAGATCGAAGTCGTCTCCCGGCGTCCGGAGTGTGACGGACACCGGCTTGTCGCCGACACGGATCTCAAGCGGCTCCTCGACCACCAGCGCGTCGTCGAGCTCGGTGGAGGTGTCACCGTCAACGCGAAGAATGCGAGTCATCCACGCATTATCGAATGAAGTGGGGTCAGGACTTCAGTAGGGGTCAGAACTCCAAGACTAGTTTAAGTTAAGCGGTGGTCGGCCGGGGTGGCTCAAGCAGAGTTTCCAGACCCTACTTCACTCTGCGGAGGGGCGATGAGGCCGGACCGCCGCCGTGTGGCGGCGGTCCGGAGGGT
This sequence comes from uncultured Thermoanaerobaculia bacterium, assembly GCA_964558905.1. Taxonomy (GTDB): domain Bacteria; phylum Acidobacteriota; class Thermoanaerobaculia; order Gp7-AA8; family Gp7-AA8; genus QHVT01. Next base: position 7,617 of record CAZLGP010000097.1, read on the forward strand.
TGCCGCTACTGCTTGCGGCCGGCGTCGCCAGGATCGAAGTCCCGGAACGGATCGATCGGGGCCCAGAAGACATGCGTCAGCTCGGCATCATCGCCGTGGTTGGTGCCGTAGCGCAGCATGAACACGGTTGGACGTCCCTCGGAGTCGAAACGGATCGGCGCACCCCACTGGCCGGCGTCGGCGATGATCTCGCCCATCGTCGGAGGGCGACGGAGCGCCTCCGCCGTCGAGTCGAATACCAGCGAGTAGGTGTTCGTGCTGTCGAGATGCGAGTAGATCGTCTCGATCTGTTCGAAATCGTGCGCGTTCGGATGCTCGTTCGACGGGTCGTCCGGCGATGCGCCTCCGGCGCCGCCGTCCGGATCGTTCGTGTAGTCCATGCACGAGCCGAGGTTGGGGTTGTTGAACGTCTCGTCCTGGTGATCGAGCCCGAAGTCGTGGGCGATCTCCTGGCACATCACCAGCCGGCGCCACGCGGGCGTGTTGTACGTGGCGGTGTTGAAGTACGTGTCATTCAGCTTCGTGTAGGCCTTGGTGATGTGGCTGCCGCTGATGGAGATGCCGGCGATGCCGAGCCATCCGTTGTTGCCGTACTTCGCATTGCAGACCTCGATGCGGCCGCTTGCGGATGCGCAGCGCCTTACCGAGGAGAGTGGCTGTCCCCACAACACGCTGATGTCGAGGATCGTCGATGCGCTCCAGTCGGACTGCGCCTCGGCCAGGTAGGGCTCCCACACCGAGGTGACGTTGTCGTGAGCCTTGAGAGTGAACGGGTTCGCCGTGCGGCCCCAGTGATAGTTGCCCCACGCGTGGTCCGCAAACGCGGCTGTGGGGAGCAAGAGCACGAGGACGGTCAATCCGATGAGAAAACGTCTGGACATGAGGGCATCGCTCCTTTCCATGCCGGGGACATTCCCGGCGAATGGACGGCCGCGCGGAGACAACCCGATCCCGCGAGGAACCGTCTCCTTTTCGTTGATGAGAATAAGGATGGCACGATGGATCGCCGTAGCCAAGCCGGCAAAAACGTCCACAGTTCTTCGGCGGCCTGACCGGGGGTCCGGCCTTCATCCTTCCGGCCCTCCCCGTGTATCCTCGCATCGTGCTCGCAGAGCTGCTTCTCCGATGGCCGCTGATCCGTCAGCTGCGTGGTGGAACTGACGGTACCGGTGCGGACGCGATGAGCGACGCGACCCGCGCGCTCCGGCGTAAGAATGCCGATACGCGGGTCGCGCGCAGCGTCTGTCCCTACTGTGCCGTCGGCTGTGGTCAACTCGTTTACCACCGCGGCAACAGGGTGGTCAGCATCGAGGGCGATCCCGCTTCGCCGATTTCGCGCGGGCACCTGTGCCCGAAAGGCTCCGCGAGCTTCGAGCTGGTCACCCATCCCGCGCGCGCGACGAAGGTGAAGTACCGCGCGCCGCGCTCGCGCACGTGGACTGCCATCGACCTCGAGTCCGCTGCCGACATGGTTGCGGAACGCATGTGGACCTCGCGTGAGCGGACGTTCGACGAGGAGCACATGCACACCACCGGCATGGCCCATCTCGGCGGGGCGACCCTGGACATCGAAGAGAACTACCTCATCAAGAAGCTCTTCACCGCGGGACTGGGGATGGTCTGCCTGAGCAATCAGGCCCGGATATGACACAGCTCCACGGTGCCCGGTCTGGGCACCTCCCTCGGACGCGGGGGCGCAACCACCGCGCAGCAGGATCTCGCCAACGCGGATGCGATCCTCATCATGGGCTCGTCGATGGCCGAGAACCATCCGGTGGGGTTCCAGTGGGTCATCGAGGCGCGGGAGAACAATGGCGCGAAGATCATCCACGTCGATCCGCGCTTCACTCGTACGACGGCCATGGCGGACTACTGGCTGCCGCTGCGCGCGGGCAGCGATCTGGTGTTCCTCGGCGCGATGATCCGTTACGTGATCGAGGAGAATCGCTGGTTCCGCGAGTACGTCGTGCGCTACACGAACGCGGCGGTGATCGTGCGCGATGACTTCGTCGACGCCGAGGACCTCGGGGGGATTTTCTCGCCGGCGGAGACGTGGCTGTATCCAGGAGCAACTGAAGGATCGCGCGACCTCGGTCAGCGCGGTGAAGGGCAGGGGACCCCGCAAACGCCGCCCGACCCGCCGCGCGATGAGACCCTGCAGCATCCGCGGTGCGTGTTCCAGATCCTGCGCCGGCATTTCGCGCGCTATACGCCGGAGCTCGTCGAGCAGACGTGCGGCATCCCGCGCGACGAGTTCTTGAAGATCGCCGACGTGTTCGCGAGCGCGTCCGGCCGCGAGAAGACCGGCGCGATCTGCTACGCGGTCGGCTGGACGCAGCACTCCTCCGGCGTCCAGACCATCCGCGCCGCGGCGATCGTGCAACTGCTCCTCGGTAACATCGGACGTCCCGGCGGCGGCATCATGGCCCTGCGGGGACACGCATCGATTCAGGGCTCGACGGACATCCCGACGCTCTATGACATCCTGCCCGGCTATCTGCCGATGCCGACGTCGGGCGAGCCGGACCTCGCGACCTATCTGAAGAAGCACAAGGCCGACAAGGGGTGGTGGCACAACGTCGACCGCTACATGGTCAGTCTGTTGAAGGCGTATTACGGCGATGCGGCGCGAGCCGAGAACGACTTCGGGTTTTCCTGGCTCCCCCGACTCACCGGCGATCACTCGTACTTCGGCTACTGGCTCGACATGGCGGACGGGAAGCTCGAGGGACTGATCGTGATGGGTCAGAACCCCGCCGTCGGCTCACCCAACGCCAAGCTGGAGCGCGCGGCCCTGCGGAAGCTGAAATGGCTCGCGGTGCGCGATCTCGTCGAGACGGAGACGTCGAACTTCTGGGAGGAAGCGCCGGAAGACATCGACACGGAGGTGTTCTTCTTTCCCGCCGCGTCGTACGTCGAAAAGGAAGGAACGTTCACGAACACCCAGCGGCTGCTGCAGTGGCGCGAGAAGGCGGTCGATCCGCCCGGCGACGCGCGCAGCGAGCTGCAGTTCCTGGTCGCCCTCGGTCGCAAGCTCAAGGCGCGCGCGACGGATGCGCCACGCGACGCCGCACTGCGCGCGCTGAGATGGGACTACGCGGATGAAGATGCGGACGAGGTCCTCCGCGAGATCCACGGCTGGAAGGATGAAGGCGGAAGGATGAAGCATGAATCCGGCAAGGAGACTCATCCTTCATCCTTCATCCTTCATCCTTCTCCCCGCGCGGCGATCCGCCACTTCGGCGAGCTCGCGAACGATGGCAGCACGAGCTGCGGCTGTTGGATCTACTCCGGCGTGTACGACGGCGCCAACAAAGCCAACGCGCGCGACCCGCACGGCCGCTACGCGCACGGGTGGGGCTACGCGTGGCCTCTCGACCGGCGCATTCTCTACAACCGTGCCTCCGCGGATCCGGATGGAAAGCCATGGAGCGAGCGCAAGGCGCTCGTGTGGTGGGACGAGGAGAGGCGCGAGTGGGTCGGTCACGACGTCGCCGACTTCACGCGGGGCAAAGCCCCCGACTATCGTCCGACGCAGGATCAGGGCGGCGACGAAGCGCTGCCGGGAGACGCGCCGTTCATCATGCATCCCGACGGCATGGGCTGGCTCTGGGTACCTTCTGGTTTGAAGGATGGTCCGCTGCCCACGCACTACGAACCGCTCGAGTCGAACATCCGCAACCCTCTCTACGAACAGCAATCGAATCCCGCGGCCGAGCGCTTCGAGCGTCCCGACAATCCGTACGCCTCGTCGCCCGATGCGCGCTTCCCGTACGTCCTGACCACCTATCGGCTGACCGAGCACCATACCGCTGGGGCGATGACGCGCACGCTCTCGCATCTCGCCGAGCTCCAGCCGGAGCTCTTCGCGGAGATTTCGCCAGAGCTCGCGGTCGAGGAGGGTGTGGCGAACGGCGAGATGGTGGAGATCTCGACGGCACGCGGCTCGATCCGTGCACGCGCGCTCGTGACCACGCGCATGCTGTCGCTCGACATCAACGGGTCGCGAGTCCATCAGGTCGGACTGCCGTATCACTGGGGCTCGCGCGGTCTGGTCACCGGCGACGTCGTCAACGACCTTCTCGCGATCTCCGAGGAGCCGAACGTGAAGATCTTCGAATCGAAGGGGCTGACGTGCAGGCTTCGAAGTCTCAAAGTCTCAAAGTCTCAAAGAGACTTCGGCCACGCGTCTTTGAGACTTTGAGACTCTGCGACGTTGAGACTCTTCATGCGACGGACGTGCAAATGACAGTCACGGGCTTCTTCACCGATTCCACGCTGTGCATCGGTTGCAAAGCGTGCGAGGTCGCGTGCAAGGAGTGGAACGACGTTCCGAGCGACGGCTTCTCGTTCTCCGGGAAGTCCTATGACAACACGCTCGCTCTCGGGCACTCGACGTGGAGACATGTGAAGTTCGTCGAGCACGACACGACGATCGGCGCGGGCGGCAACGCGCCGCACGTGATGACGTGGCAGTTCTCGTCCGACGTCTGCAAGCACTGCGAAGTGGCGGGCTGTCTCGAAGCCTGTCCGACCGGCTCGATCATCCGTACGGAGTTTGGCGGTGTGTACATCCAGCCCGACGTCTGTAACGGCTGCGGATACTGCGTCGTGACGTGCCCCTTTGGCGTCGTCGACCGGCGCCCGACCGACGGGCGCGCGTTCAAGTGCACGTTCTGCTACGACCGGCAGAAAGACGGCCTCCAGCCCGCGTGTGCGTCGGCTTGTCCGACCGGCTCGATTCTCTTCGGCGATCTCGAGGCACTGGAGCGCGCGGCCGATGCCCGTATCGCGAAGCTCCACGCCGCCGGGATGACCGACGCGAAGATCTGGAATCCGAAGGACACCTCGGTCGGTGGGACGCACGCGTTCTTTCTGGTCCGCGGCGACGAGCGCCAGTACAACCTGCCGGTCGCACCCGAGGTTCCGACGACTCTGCTGAAGCCGGCGTGGTCGTCGGCCGCCTCGGCGGCGGGCGTGATGCTGGTGGCCGCCCTTGCGGCGTTCGCGTTGGGCGGAAGGCGATGAATCACGTGAGACGCGTGCCGACGAAGTCCGACGTCGGTCTGCCGATTCGAATCACGGAATTGACGGTTGAGTGGACTCGGCGGTGGCATCGGTGGGTCCAGCCGTTCGTGAATGCCGTCGATGGCCCGCAGGCGGACAAGGGTTGGCGATGGCCGCTGAAGTGGGCTGAGACGGTGCTCATTGGAGGTCTGTTCGGCCAGCAGCCGCGCGGGTTCGTCGTGGGTGTCATGCCGGATGACCACTCGTTTGTGCCATGCATCATCATGTCTGTCGTCGAGGACTACCCACATCTGGTGGACGACACTCGATCGAGCGTTTTCGTCTGGTTCGTGTCGCGTGCTCCAGATCCGTATCTCCGCACTGCTCTTCGCGCCGAGCCGGACGGCGTTCCCAAGCTCCTGATGCAAACAGCAATCGACGTGGCGATCACGCATTCGTTTCATCTCGGCCACGAAGGCCGCATCGGTCTCCACGCCGCGCCCGCAGGCGAGGCGTCGTTGGCTCGAAAATACGAGCAGGACTGCGGAATGGTCCGGCTGCCGGAAGATGCGCCGCTGCCGTTCGGCTTTTGTAGAGTGATGGCGCCGAATCGTGGTCGCTCCTTCTATCATTCGGAAGAAACGGCACTTGCGGCATCGCGGCGGCTGGACTCTTGCAGATGAGCCATAATGGAGCGGACGATGAACGCTGACATCTACGCCAGAATCGCCGAGCGATACCAGGTACCTGGAATGGACGACGAGGCGATCGAGCGTTTTTTTCTCGATGTTGCACCGACGTTGGCGCGTGAGGATCGCGACGCTATCGTCGCGGAATTGGTGGCCGATGAGATCGCGGGAATGAAGGCGCCGGCGACAACGGAGGTTCCGAGCGAAGTCCCGACGTTTCCGATCGTCCAAGCACCGCCTGTCGTCCGGCCGAGCTCGCTCGCGCAACTCGTGGGGGAACTCAGCGCCGCGGTCGAGAAGCGGGTCGGCGATCGGGTCGACACGGTGATTACGCGGGCGCTGGACCGTCTGCAGGAATCAGCGACCTCGGGGTTTTATGGACAGCCTCGAATCCCCTATCTCGGTGGAAATCATCTGGTAGGAGAGCTCATCGAGGAGCAGACGTTGACGGTGATCGCGCCCGGCTGGACGGTGCGTACGGCTGCACAACACATGGCGGAACGCAACGTTGGTACGGTCCCCGTTGTGGACAATGGGATGCTTGCGGGCGTCTTCTCGAAGCGCGACCTCATGGAGCGAGTGATTGCAAAGGGCCTCGACCCGGACAACACCTCGGTCAGCGCGGTAATGACAAGAGAGATCGTTGTGATAGAGCCGGAAGACGATCTGGATTCAGCGCTGAGGAAGATGTACTCAATCGGGTCTCGGCACCTTCCGGTCGTCCGCGGTGGAAAGTTGATTGGCATGATCTCGATCCGCGACCTGCCAGAGATGGATGATGATGCCGCCGCGCACAAAGCGAGATTTCTCACCGAGTTGATCGCGTATTCGCCGGATTACGAACGTTAGTGGGCGCGGGATCGAACGGGAGGAGGCGCGGTGACCGAGGGGGTACCTTCCTACCACGACCTTCCACTCCTCAAGCCTCCGGTCTGGACGTGGGAAGTGCCAACGTACTTCTTCATCGGCGGAGCGGCCGGCGCCGCGGCGGTCGTCGCCGCGGCGGCGCAGATCGCGAATGGGGACGAGAAGCTCGTAGGCGACGCGCGCTGGATCGCGGCGATCGGCGCGAATCTCTCGACGCCCCTGCTCATCGCGGACCTCGGCCGTCCGGAGCGGTTCCTGAACATGCTTCGGGTGTTCAAACCGCAGTCGCCGATGTCGGTCGGCGCGTGGACGGTGGCCATCTTCGGCGGCGCGTCGACGGCCGCGGTGATCGCGCCGTGGAAGCCGCTGCGCGATGCGTTCGCCGGCATCGCCGCGATCAGCGGTCTCGCGATGTCGACGTACACGGGCGTGCTCCTCGGCGCGACCGCCAATCCGCTGTGGAAGGAGCACGTGCGTATGCTCCCCGTGCACTTCGCGGCTTCGGCGCTCGGATCCGCGGTGTCGTTGCTCGAGCTCCGCGGACACAGGCACGCGGCGTTGAACATGCTCGGGATCGGCGCATCGCTTTACGAGACCGCCTCGGACATGGCGATCGAGGAGAAGACGCACCTGCTCCACATCGCCGGCGCACTCGCCGGTCCGGTGCCGTTCGCGCTGCGGCTGTTCGGCAAACGGAAGGCCGCCGCGGTCGCGACGTTGCTTGGATCGCTGCTCACCCGTTTCGCATGGGTCGAGGCTGGCAAGCGCAGCGCGAACCCCACCAAGCCGGATCGACTTCGCGGCTGACGGCCGGGCCGGCCTAGACGCAGCGCGTGTGCGACATCCGGTCCGGGAGCGATCTCCGTGATGGCAGCGCGGCGAGCATGAAGCCGATCCCGGCGAGAGCGAGAGAGAGGTACACCGCGGCCCACCGCATCGACGCGTCGCGCAGCCCCATCGCTCCTTCGCCCGCGACCACACGCACTTCGAAGATGGCGCCGCCGATGGTCTTGCCCCAGAGCAGCCACGCGCCGACGAAGTAGTAATACGACAGCACGACGACGAAGCCGGCCAGCGCGGTGACGGGCATCCACGTGAGCGGCTGCGGGAGGAGGGGGGAGAGCGCCAGGACCAGCGCGGCGAAGAGCGAGAGGTCCGTCAGGAGCGCCAGCATCCGCCGCCAGCGCGCCGCGTTCCCCGTCGGGACAACGACCACCGGCACGTCCTCTTCGATGCCGCCGAGGGGAACCGCCTCGAGCTCCACTTCATCGAATCGCATCACACGCCCTCCCATCCGTCAGTTGGCAGTTGATCGTTGGCAGTTGACAGGAGCCCCGGGCTTTCCTGCGAACCGCCAACTGCCAACCGCCAACTGATTCTAAGTTCCTGCCCGCAAGGGTAAGTACTTCACATAGATCTTGTACAGCAGATCTTTCGGCTCGCCGTTGTAGCGCACCGCCAGCTCCCTGCTGCGGCGCGCGAGCTCGTCGTTCGGGTTCACCTTCAGAACCTCGTCCAGCTCGCGGATCGCGTCGGGGATGCGCTCTTCCTGCAGCGCCATTGCGCCGAGGTTGAAGTGCGCGTCGGCGATCATCCTCTGGATGCTGGCATTCTGCGGTTCCGCTTCGAGCAGTGGCTGGAGATTGGCGATCGCCTCGGAGTATCTTCGCTCCGCGAACAGCGCCTTGGCCGCGTCGAGCTTCGACGCCTGCTGCGTGGCCGCGTCGTATTGCGTCTTCAACTCGGGCGGCAGCGCCTTCACGCGCATGGCCTGCTCGAACGCCGCCTTTGCCGCGGTGTAATCGTCCGCGGCGAGCGCCGCGCCCGCGGCGGCCACGCGCTGCTCGTAGTACTGAGCGGCGGGAACGCCGTCGATGAGCTGTGCGGACGTCGACTTCTTCTTCTGCAGGTCGGCGATCATCATCAGGGCATCGTTGTGCTTCGGGTCGCCGGGCTTGATGTCGCGCAGGAGCGCGATGGCTTGATCGTATCTGCCGTTCTTCGCGAGCATCGACGCGCGGCCGATGATCTGCGCGCCTTCGTCGACGGTCTCCACCTCGGCGGTGCTGAGGCGCGACCATGCGAACCAGCCGCCGGCGCCGAGAACGAGCACGCCGAGGACGACCGCGATCAGTCCGAGTGGCAGCTTGCGTTCCGCGGAGGCTCGGGTGGCCTTTGCCTTTGCGGTCGCGGGTTTGGGCGATACCGTTCCGGGGTCGGGGGGGACTAGTGGGGCCTCGAAACCGGCGCCGATCGCCAGTTCGTCATCGAAGAGATCTCCGCCGAAGTGCTCTTCGGGAGGCGGCGGGACGGGTGGCTTCAATGGCGCGGGCTTGCCGCTCGGAACGGTCTCACCGAGGCGGTCGAGATACTCCTGCGCCGACATGTTGTGGGGATCGAGGCGCAGAGCCTCGGAGAGCTCCGCGTGCGCGGTCGCCGTGTCGCCGCGCTCGAACGCCTCGATGCCGGACGCGAGGATCGTCTCCGCCTTCTGCTCGATCTCGCGCCGCTTCTTCTTCGCCCGCTCGATGCGGTCGGAGGCCTGGTCGTTCGTGACGTCGATCAGAAAAATGCGCGACCAGAGCTCGATGGCCTGCGAGTAGTCGCTGCTGTCGAACGCCCGGTCGCCGTCGGCCAGGTACTGATCGATCTTCCGCTGATCGTCTTCACTGGCGACGACGGCCGCCGTCGCGAAGTCGAACTCCGTTCCTCCCGGCGGTGGTGGTGTTGGAGCGGGATGAGTCCCCGACCCGGAATCGAAGGAGAAGCCGCCGGGCGGAGGCTCGTGTCTCGGCGATGGGGTGTCGAACGAGAAGTCCGTGGCGGCCGGCGTATCGAACGAGAAATTCGAGAACGACACCTCGGCCGGCT
>CAZLGP010000098.1:0-8120 GCA_964558905.1 uncultured Thermoanaerobaculia bacterium
CGGCCATCTGCTTCGTTGCCGCTCCTCTACGATGTCCCCGCATCGCCTCGTCGCGGCGCCTCGCATCTGGCCGGTCGGCGCTCGCAAATACCGGACACCAACTTCCGGGGCGCTGTACTTCGAGCGGGCGACTTCTATCTCGCGGCAATCCGACCCAACGTAGAAACCGCCAACCGCCAACCGCCAACCAACTGGCTCTTCTACCTCGACACCAGCGCCTCCTCGGCGGAAGGCGCCCCGCACCGCATCCGGGCCATCGAAGAGATCCTCGCCGCGCTTCCGGCGAGCGACCGCGTGGAGCTCGTCGCGTTCGACCAGGAGCTCGCGCCGCTCGCCAGAGGCACAGCCTCGGAGCTCTCCCGTCGCGCCGGCGATCTGCTCCGCAATCGCCTCTTTCTCGGCGGCACCGACGTCCAGGCGCTACTGCGCGACGTCGCCCGCAATCTCCGCGAGGATCCGTCGCGCGCGATCGTGATCGCCAGCGATCTCGTTCCGACGCTCGGCAACGTCGCCCCGAACGAGATCCGTGACGCCGTCCACGCGCTCCCGCGCGGAACGGTTCACGCGCTGATCCTCGGCAGTCGCGAGGACGCGCCGACGGCGAAAGCCGTGACCGCGGGGCGCGGCCGCATCGTGCGCGTGCCGTTTTCCGAGTCGCTCCCGGCGCGCGCCCGCGACGCCGCCGGCGATCTCCGCCGCCCCCTGGGCGGCACATTCGAGGTCCGCGACGCGGGCGCGGAGTGGCTCTACCCCACGCACTTCGACGACGTGCAGCCGGGCGACGAGGTCATCGCCCTCGGCAAGGTGAAAGCGGGACGCGAATCGGAGCTGATCGCGTCGTCATCGCGCCTCGATGCCTCGACGTTCGGACCGCTCCTCGAGCGCGAGGCCTATCGCGCGTACCTCGAATACCTCGCCGAGCGCGAGGCGAACGAGACCCATGAAGGCGTGCGCCGCGCGCTCGCGGCGGAACAGGTGAAGGTGAGCGTCGAGCAGCGAGTGGTCATTCCGCGGACGACGATGCTCGTCCTCGAGAGCGAAGCGGAGTACCAGCGCTTCGGTCTCGACCGCCGCGCGCTCGCCGCGATCCTGACGATCGAGGCGGGAGGCATCGGACGCATCGATCGCGCGCGCCAGGGATGGGCTCCGCCACCGCCACCACCGCCTCCTCCGATTCCGCTGCCGCGGGACCGCCGCCAGCGTGACTCTGCGCCGAAAGCGGCGCCGGCAGTCGCGCCGCCCGTCGGAGTCTCCCCTCCGATGGACTTCGAGGCGGTCGAGGAAACGACCGGTGGCGTGGAAGGCGGTGTTGCGGGTGGCGTGGTGGGCGGAGTCGTCGGCGGCGTTCCAGGCGGCGTTGCAGGCGCAGCGATGAGCGACAGCGCCGCGGAGGCGATCGTGGTCACGGCCGAAGCGCAGGAGGCGGCTGTGTCGCAACGGGGAGAAGCCCTTGCCGTCGTGCCGGCCGAGACGCGCGAGCGCGACGAAGGGCCGATGCGCATCGCGCCTGCAGCGCCCCGGCGGCAGCGTTTGCTCCGCGTGGACTCGAAACCTCACGACTCGCCGTGGACGCGTCGCCAGGCACCATCGCGGGAGGGCATCGCCCAGCTCGAGCAGCAGCTCCGCGACAATCCCCGCGACCGCGAGCTGTACAACCAGCTCAGCGAAACGCTCGCGGCCCTCGGCGAGTGGAAGGACCTGCGCGCGCTCGCGCTGCGCTGGCAGCCCTACGATCCCGAAAACCCTCAGGTCTACGAAGTCCTCGGGAACGCGAGCGCGGAGCTGGGCCGTCAGAGCGAGGCGGCGCGCGCGTTCGCGTCGCTGATCGAGATCGCGCCGGCGAAGCCGGAGCTCCTTCAGCGCGCCGGACTGCTTCTTCTGCGCACACGCCAGGCCCGTCTGGCCGAGGCGCCGCTGCGACGGGCGTTGGAGCTGCGCCCCGATCGCGCGAACGCGTATCGCCACCTCGCGCTGCTGCTGTGGCAGGACGGACGGGTGGAAGAGGCCGCGCGCGTCCTCGAGTCCGCAACGCGCCAGCAGTTCCCGAACTGGTACCGCGACGTCCAGCGCGTCATCCGCGAGGAGCTCGGCCTCGTCTACCGCGCGTGGCTGCGCAAGGACGAGTCCCGCCGCCGCGAGATCGAGGACCGCGCGCGCGAATTTCACGTCGACCTCGATCGCCGCGACGCGCTGCGCATCACCCTGGCGTGGGAGACCGATGCGAACGACGTCGACCTTCACGTCGTCGATCCCGAGGGGGAAGAGGTGTACTACTCGCATCAGCGCAGCCGCTCCGGTCTCGAGCTCTACGAGGACGTCACGCAGGGCCTCGGCCCCGAGGTCGTGCGCACGTCGAAGACTCTTGCCGGTACGTACCACGTCGGCGTCCGCTACTTCGCCGCCGGACCGATGGGCATCAGCCGCGGCGTGGTGATCGTCACACGCGGGGATGACGTGGAGATCCACCCGTTCCGGCTGGCAAAGGGCGGGGAGGCGATCCGGTACGTCGCGGCGGTGAGGGGGGAGTGATGAGCGGGGAGTGTGGAAAGTATGTTAGCGTGATGCCGGTCCCTCACAACGCTCAATCTCGTACCCACTGGAGGCTCGATGATTCGCCTGCAATGGAAGCAGCTCTCCTCCGTCGACGACGCGTGCGAGTTGCTGCAGACCGCCATCGGAGTGGAGTTCGGAACGCTGCCCGCCTACCTGTACCCGATGTTCTCGATTCCCCCCGGAGAGAACGTCGACGCGGCGGCGAAGATCAAGTCGGTGGTGCTGCAGGAGATGATTCACATGTGTCTCGCCTGCAACATCCTCAACGCCCTGGGCGGCAATCCGGTGCTGACCGCTCCGGTCTATCCGGGGCCGTTGCCCGGTGATATCGGTCCGCCGGGCGGGGAGCCGCTGATCATCCACCTGCTGCCGTTCTCCGAGGCCGCGATGAAGCAGGGGATGGACATCGAGCAGCCGGAGAGCCCTCCGGACTTTCCGATTCACGAAACGCTGCTGGCCGCGGCCCCACCGGAGACGGTCACGATCGGGCAGTTCTACGAGGCGCTGGACAGGTTCCTGGCCACGCTTCCGGCGAGCGCGTGGATCCCGAACCGCAACCAGATCGACGACGCGCAGTTCTTTGCCGGGCAGCTCTTTCCCGTGAACGGCTACGCCGACGCGCATCAGGCCATCAACGACATCGTCTCCGAGGGGGAGGGGACGCCGGATAGTCCGCTCGATTTCCAGAACGAGATCGCGCACTACTACCGGTTCGGCGAGTGCTACCACAACCTCGTGTTGACGAAGGCCGACAACCCGCTGGGATACCAGTGGGGACCACAGACCCTCGGCATCGACTGGTCGGCCGTGTATCCCGCGATTCCCGATCCCGCCACGCATGACTTCTCGAAGGACCCGCCGCCGGCGCGAGCGGCCCAGGCGGCGTGCAATCTGGCGTACTCGCAAATGATCGATGCGCTGCAACTGGCGGTGACCGGCAACGCCGGACAGCTCGGCATCGCGGTGCGGGCGATGTTCGATCTGCGCATGGCCGCGCTGGTCGCGCTCACCACGCCGCTCGCCGATCCGGCGGTCGTCGCCGGTCCGAGCTTCATCTACGCCAAAACGGGAGCTTCGTCATGAGCGTGCTCGAGACACCTCGCATCTACTTCCGCGGGCAGATCGACTGGGATCCGATCACCACCAACAACTACGCGAATCTCTACGACGAGACGGGCAGCGACACCTATCTGCCCTGCGCGCCCGACAGGGCCGCCGCGTTTCGCGCCGAGGCGATCGCCCAGGTCGGATGCGGAAGCTGGAACCCGCACGGGACGTATCGCTCCAACTTCTTCGATTCCTCCGTCAGCGGCGCCGATCTCGGCGCGGGGCCGGTGCAGAGCGACCCGTTCTTCGATTCTCCGGCGAACTTCATGGGGATGCTGGTGGACCTCGAGCCGTACGGCTCGTTCAGCTCGCAACTCTTCTTCGACGCGATGCGCTTCGGGATCGACGGCGGATACCGGATCGCGGCGCGGCGCAGGACGCGGTTCACCGCGCGCTACATCAACTTCGGCCGGAACGCCGTCGGCGCGATCGCAGGCATCGCCTCGGTCGTGTGGCAGACCTGCTTCGCCACGGAAGACCTGCGCATCGACGCGTTCGATTCTCCCGCGCTCCAGGCGCTGCAGCGGGCGATCGAAAGCGATGCCGGTGTTCTCGGACTGACGGTGCAATGGAATGCGTACCGGACCATCTACTACGACACGCCGGATGCCTACCAACGCCCGAAGATGGCCGAGGTCAGCGCGCAGCTCGTGAAGAAACTGGAGGGCGGCGGCTTTCAGCCCAATCCGGCGCGCAGCATGATGGTGGGCACGATCGGGTTGTGGCGAAAGGGCGAGCCGGTCCACGAGCCGGGCGACCGGACGCTGATCACCGGGCCCGACGACCCTCCCCGCCCGCCGACGATCGGGAGCGCGCACGCGCGCCTCACCGCGGACTCGCTCACGCTCGATCTGTCGAACAGCATCAGCGAAGACGGGATCGATCTCGTGAAGCACGACTTCGGCGACCTGAGCGTCGTGGCAGTCGATCCGGCGAACAACACGCCGACGACTCTGGCCACGTTCGGATATGCGCAGTACGACCGGGCCGCGTACGAGAAGACGTCCGGCATCGTCGTGTTGAAGGTCGATCCGTCCGCCGCGGCGAAGGCGGCGTCCGCCGATCTGCAACTGCGGGATGCGGCGGGACACGTCCTGCTCGCCGAGTCCGCGCTGCGCACCATCCCGCTCGTGCCGAACCAGTATATGGATCAGGGCGAGTCGCTGACGGCGGAGATGCAGGTCTACGATCGCGGCGTTCCCGCCGGCGCGAACGTCCCCGTGGCGATCTACATGATGTCCTCCGATGGCAGCGGGATCACCTGCCGCTTCCAACTGACCACCACCGCGGACGGCACGATTTCCTTCCCGTTGAGTGGAGACTACGCGGGGATCATCGCGTGCGTGCCGGTCGCGGGCTCGAATCCGGTGCCGCCCGCTCAGGGCATCGATCCGCAGGTCTACACGTACATGTACGTGCGCACGCTCGCGAGCGATGACTACTCGCAGCTGCAGCCGACGTGGGCGAACGTCTACGGCAGGGTGCTGGTGAACTGGCACGCCATGGCGCCCTGCATGGACAATTGGCTCGACCTGGGAAATGAGGCGCAGGTGCGTTCCTACGCGGCGGTGATCAAGAAGTTGACCGATCCGGCCGCGTTCGAGGACTTTCGCTACATGCCCGTGTCGCGCGACCTGACGTCCGGCGCGCGCAAGCTGCTCTACGCCTTCCTCGACAGTCCTCCGGCCGCGGTCAGCACGCTCGAGGCGCAGCCGGCGGCCGGGGAAGCGGTGCGAAAGGAGAAACCGGCAAGCTTCGCGGAGTTGAGCCGGAAGATGCGCAGGTGAGACGCTGGTGGTCGCTCGCAGGCGGAATCGCGTGCGTGCTGCTGCTCACGTTCGCGGTCGTCACCATGAGCGGCGTGGCGCTGCTCGACGATCCGTCGCCGATGATGGGCACGGCGCGTCCGATCGCCGCGGTCACCGGTGTGCTGCTCCTGATCGCGGACGTGCTGCTGCCGGTGCCGTCGAGCCCGATCATGGTCGCGAACGGCGCGCTGTTCGGGATCGCCGGCGGCACGCTGCTGTCGCTCGCCGGTTCGGTCGGCGCGGTCCTGGCCGGATTCGCCCTCGGCCGCGCCGGCAATGATTTGATCCGCCGCGTCGTCACGCCGCGCGAGCACGAACGGGCGGGCACGCTCCTACGGCGCTGGGGCGTCTTCGCGATCGCGATCAGCCGGCCGATTCCGATCGTGGGGGAGACGGTGGCGATCCTCGCGGGCGGCTCTCCGGTGACGTGGGCGCAGGCGCTGCTCGCGGCGGTCGCGGGCTCGCTCGTCCCCGCGGCAGTCTACGCGTGGGCCGGAGCCTCGGCCCAGACGCCGGGCATGCAGACCGTGATCTTCGCGGGTGTGATTGCGATCGCATCGCTGCTGTTCGTCGTGGGACGCCGCATCGGCATCGCGGTCGTGCTGTTCTTGATCACGCTGTCCTCCTCGGCCGACGACACCGCCTCGGCGAAACGGACCGCCGCCGTCCCGGCGGCTGACGGGCGGGAGTCCCGACCGCCCGCGCACGCGATACGAGACGCCGGCGTTCCGCTTCTGAAGAAGGACATCGTCGTGACCGCCGCGCGTGACGCACAGCCGCGCGATCAGGCTTCCGCCGCGCTGACCGTGCTCGATCGCGAGGACATCCGCGCACTTCCGGCGGCCTCGCTCGCGGAGGTGCTGGCGTTCGTGCCGGGCGTGACGATCATGTACGAGAGCGGCGCGAGCGGCGTGCCGGTGATCACCTCGCGCGGTTTCTTCGGCGGCGGCGAGGTCGAGTACGTGAAGCTGCTCGTCGATGGCGTGCCGGTGGGTGACGCGGAGTCGGGGAACGTGGACTGGCAGCGCTTCCGCGCCAGCGAGATCGAGCGTGTCGAGTTTCTGCACGGACCCGGCTCGGCGCTGTACGGCGACACCGCCCTCGGGGGTGTGATTCAGGTGTTCACCTCGCGGGAAGACGGAGATGTGTATTTCGGCGCAGGCACCTTCGACGCGCGGGAGCTGGGCGCGCGCTACGGCATGGATCTCGCGAACGGGCTGCATCTCGGAGCGAGTGGCAGCGCCTGGAGCAGCGGCGGATTCCGGGAGCACGCCGCCGCGGACGGCCGCGAGGCCCGCGTGACGCTCGAGCGCCTCGGCGATCTCGCGCGCTGGCGCATCGACGGCGAGGCGAATCGCCAGCAACGCGAACAGCCGGGCGCGCTGACGCGGGCGGAGATCGCGGTCGACCGCCGGCAGTCGAACGCGCTGTTCGGTTTCGACGAGCAGACCACGACGCGCGGCCGCATCGGTGCGGCATTCGATTCGTTCGGTGCGACGCCGATTCGGGCGACGCTCTACGGCATTCGCCGCGACGACGACAACCTGCGCACGCTGCTCCTCGCGCCCGGTTTCGGAACGAGCGCGTTTCGCGCGTTGACGACGAACGTCGCCGGCGGCACGCTCGAGGTCTCGCGCGAGTCGATTCGCGGAGTCCTGCGCGCGGGCGCGGACCTCGAGCGGGCGAGACTCTCGGCGAGCTACACGGACACCGGCGCGATCGTCGGAGAGGAGCAGGGACGGCGCGATCGGATCGGACTCTTCGCCACCGGCGCGTGGATCTTCGGCGGGCGCTACCACCTCAGCGCCGGTCTCCGCCGCGACGAGATCCGCGACGCCATGTCCTTCGAACGAACGTCCTCCGCCTGGTCGCCGCGCGCGGGACTGAACGTCGGCCTCGGATCGGGTGCGTCGCTGTTCGTGCAGCTCTCGAGCGCGTTCAAGACGCCGACCCTGGATCAGCTCTTCGATCCCCGCCCTTATCCCGACGGCGCGGGCGGCACCTTCACGATCTCGAATCCCGACCTCCGCCCGCAGCGTGCGCGGAATGTCGAGGCAGGAGTGTCGCGCACCGCGGCGCGGAGCGAGTGGTCGCTCGTCGCCTACCGGATGAACGTCCGCGATGAGATCGACTTCGATCCGCAGACCTACACGTACCGCAACATCGGCACGAGTCGCCACCGGGGGATCGAAGCGAGCGTCGCGCTCGCAAAGAACGCGCGGATCTCGCCGCGGGTGGCCTACGCCTGGACGAGCGTGGCCGATCGCGAAACGCCGGACACGCAACTCAAGAACATTCCCGAGCACACCGCGCAGGTGTTGCTGCACTGGCGCGTGAGTCCGAGCACGGCCGCCGATGTCGCGTGGCGCTGGCGGGACGGTTTCACGCTGGACGACGCCGGCACGTTCCGCGCCCCCTCGGTCTCGCGCATCGATCTGCGCGTGGCGCGCGACATTCGCCGCGTGCGCGTTCAGGCCGACGTCCTGAACGCGCTCGACGCGCATTACAACGAGGTCGGATACGTGCTGATGGACTTCACCGGCGAACCGGTGGCGTTCGAGAATCCGGCGCCCGGCCGCGCCCTGCGACTGGGCGTGAAATGGATGTTCTAGGAGACCGCGCGGCAGAAACGGGTGTCATCCTGAGCTGCGT
>CAZLGP010000099.1:0-6374 GCA_964558905.1 uncultured Thermoanaerobaculia bacterium
CAAGCGATCCACCCCCCGGCCACCAATTGATGTGGCACGGCTACTCGCAACTTCACTTGATGTGCGAAGGGTTCGCCCTGCGGGATTCGGAGGAGACTTGAGATCTGTCCCGAACAATCTGCGGGTAACGGGCAGGGCTAGGCCGGCACGGCCGGCGGCGCTGGTTGCTCCGCCTCACGGCACGTTCATGGATGGAGTCGACGTCCGCGGCCTCGGGCGGCGCGGCAGAGTGTCATCCTGAGCTGCGTAGACAGCGAAGGACCTTCCAGCTCGCAACGGAGAAGGTCCTTCGCCGTCTCCGCGGCTTCTTCTAATGACATCGAAGATGTCATCCCCCTCATCAAGGCCGGTCAGGTAGTACAGCGTGCCCGAGGCTTGGCCAATCAGCGCAGCCGGCCGTGCCGGCTCAGGATGACACGTGACAGTGTGAGAGATGCGTCCCCTATCGCAGGGGTCCTTCGCCGTTTCCGCGGAGTGAAGCGTTGTCCTACCCTTACGGTGCCCTGCATTCCCCGACACGTGTGACTGAAGTCACACCCTCGTGTAAGTGACGCGGCGTTGCAACGGTGACGCTCACAACCGCACTCAGGTGCGCTCGCCCTTACTCTCACCGGCAGACTCCCGTAATGCATCAAGGAGCGTGTACTGAGGAGAGAGCGCGAATGAGCGCAGAAAAAGCAAAGACCGATACCATCGCTGAACATTTGCAACGTTGTGGTGTAAGTCGACGCGAGTTCGTCGGCTTCTGCGGCAAGCTGATGGTCGCTGCGCCTTTCGGGCTCGCGATCACCAACTTCCTCGACATGGAGGCGGTTGCCGCCGAGATCGGCTCCGCGAAGCGCCCGAGCGTGATCTGGCTGCAGATGCAGGACTGCACGGGATGCACGGAGACGCTCCTGCGGCCCTCGCAGCCCGATCTGGCAACGCTCATCCTGGACATCATCTCGCTCGACTATCACGAGACGGTGATGGCTCCCTCGGGCAAGGACGCCGAGCTCGCTCTCGAGGAGGCCATGAAGGCCAACGAAGGCAAGTTCGTCCTCGTCGTGGAGGGCTCGATTCCCACGAAGGACAACGGCAAGTACCTCAAGATCGCCGGCAAGTGGGGCATCGACTTCCTCAATGAGGTGGCGGCGAAATCGGCGGCAATCATCGCCATCGGCTCGTGCGCGGCGTGGGGCGGTGTGCCTTCGTCGGGTCCGAATCCCACTGGCGCGGTCGGCGTCGACTCGATCATCAAGGACAAGCCGATCGTCAACATCCCCGGATGTCCTCCGAACCCGTACATTCTGCTCGGGACCGTTCTGCAGTACGCGAAGACCGGAACCCTGCCCGAGCTCGACGACAAGAAGCGGCCGAAATTCGCCTACGACCGGGTCATCCACGAGCACTGCCCGCGCCGGCCGCACTTCGACGCCGGCCGCTTTGCCAAACAGTTCGGCGACGAGGGGCACCGGCAGGGCTACTGCCTGTACCGGCTCGGCTGCAAGGGACCGGTCACGCACGCGTCGTGCTCCACGCGCCACTTCAATGAAGTAGTCGACGCATGGCCGATCGGCATCGGCGCACCCTGTTTCGGCTGCACCGAACAGTTCGTCGGCTACACCATCCCGGCGTTCCAGACCGTCCCCATCACCAACGCCACGCCTCCCGCCACGTACCCCGGCGTCGAGAGCCAGCACGACAAGGGCTATGTAACCGCCACGGCGACCGGCGCGGCCGGTCTGGCGGGCGGCATCATCCTCGGTGCGGGCTATGTCGCGGCGAGAAAATTCTCCGGCAAGCCGGGCGATGAAAGCGTGCCCGGAAGCGAAGGAGATCAGAAGTGACACTCTCACGCCGCGACGTTCTCAAGTCCATCGGGACGGGAGCCGTCGTTGCCGCCGCCGGTGCGACGTCGGTCCAGGCGTCGTCACGAAACCCGCAGGCGCCCGCCGACGCGATCGCGATGCTCTATGACGCGACGACCTGCATCGGCTGCAAAGCCTGTGTGGCGGCCTGCACGACGGCCAACAACCTGATCCCCGATACCACCCTCTCCGGCGGCGTCTGGCAGATGCCGACGGATCTCAACGCCCAGACCAAGAACATCATCCTCCTCGCGAAAGACGGCGACCAGTCGTCGTTCGTCAAGCGCCAGTGCATGCACTGCGTCGATCCCGCCTGCGTGTCCGGCTGTCCCTTCAAGGCTTTGACCAAAGGCCAGTACGGCGTCGTGGAATGGGATCCGTCGAAGTGCATCGGCTGCCGCTACTGCGAGATCAGCTGTCCGTTCGACGTTCCCCGGTTCGAGTGGGCCAAGTTCAATCCGAAGATCGTCAAGTGCGAGTTTTGCAACCACCGCCTGGCGGACGGCAAGGAGCCGGCGTGCACGGAAGTGTGTCCGACGAGCGCCGTGAAACTCGGGACGCGGGCAAACCTCCTCGCCGAAGCGAAGTCCCGCATCGAAGCGAATCCCGGAAAGTACTACCAGGACCGCGTCTACGGCGAGGGCGATCTCGGCGGCACCCAGGTCCTCTATCTCTCGCATCTTCCGTTCGACAAACTCGGCCTCCCGGATGTCGGCACCGAGTCGCGCGCCCATTACGGCAGCAAGGTCCACAACGTCGTCTACAAGGGCATGGTCATCCCCATCGCGGTCTATGCCGTGCTCGTCGCCGCCGTCAAACGGCGCTGGAAAGTCATGGAGGAGGAGGCCCACCGGGAAGAAAAAGAAACCGGCAGGCCGCACCAGCTATGAGCGCCATCAATCACCGCTGGCAACGCGACGTTCAGATCTACAACTCCCCGTTGTTCTCGGCGCCGTTCCTCTTCTGGAGTGTTCTGGCCGTCATCGGCGTGACGCTCTCGCTGGGTCGTCTGTTCACCGGCCTCTGGTTCACCGGCATGAACGACGACTACGCCTGGGGCGTCTGGAAGACGTTCAACGTCATGACCCTGACCGCCCTCGGCTCGGGCGGATTGGCCGTCGGCCTCTTCGCCTACGTGTTCGGCAAGCGCCAGCTCCACGTGGTCATGCGCACCGCGCTCATGTCCAGCCTCCTCTTCTACGCCACCGGCATGGTCGCCCTGGGGATCGACGTAGGGCGTCCGTGGAACATGTACCACCTTCTCCTGCCCTGGAACTGGAACCTCCAGTCGGCGCTCTTCGAAGTGGCCATCTGCATGACCGCCTACGTGATCCTGTTCCTCTCGTTCGAGAACATCCCGCCGCTGCTGGAGCGGGCTCACGAGTCGGGAGACGCGGAGAAGAAGGCCCGCATCAACGTGTGGATGCACCGCGTCCGCCGCATCCTGCCGTGGATGATCGCCGGTGCGTACCTTCTCCCGATGATGCACCAGTCGTCGCTCGGGTCGCTGATGGTCATCGCCGGTCACAAGGTGCATCCGCTGTGGCAGACGCAGATGCTCCCCGCGCTGTACCTGATTCAGGCGATCGTCTGCGGCTTCGCGGCCGTGATCTTCATCCTGATGAGCGCCAGTCTCGCCTGGCGACGCCCGCTGGATACGCCGATCCTCGCCGACCTCGCCAAGTACATGGCCTGGACCTCGGTCGTCTTCGTGGCGGCTCGCTCCATCGACGTGATCTTCCGGGGCGTGCTGGGACAGGCGTTTCAGACCACCTGGTATGCGCTGCTGTTCCACGTCGAGAACCTGCTCGTGCTCGTGCCGGCCCTGCTCCTGCTCAATGCCCGGCTGCGCACGATCCCCCGGATCGTGTTCGTGGCCTCCGCGCTCACCGGGCTGGGCGGCATTCTCTATCGCTTCACCCCGACGACCCTGGCATTCCGGGTCGATCACCCGTCCGTCTATTTCCCAAAGATCGCCGAGCTCCTGATGTGTCTCGGCTACATCGGCGTGGCGGTGATTCTGTTCATTTGGGCTGCCAAACGCTGGGCGATTCTTCCGGGCACGAACGCTGACTGGGATGCGTACATGAAGTGGCGACGAACCGCCGGAAACGACAAGACGGAAGTGACTCCGAAATTGAGGATGGAACATGGCGCAGCGACTGACTATTGATCCGATCACCCGCATCGAAGGCCACCTGCGCATCGACGTCGAGGTCGACAACGGTGCGGTGCAGAAGGCCTGGGCCTCGTCCACGATGTGGCGAGGCATCGAGAAGATTCTTCTCGGCCGAGACCCCCGCGAGGCGTGGCTCTTCACTCAACGATTCTGTGGCGTCTGCACCACCGTGCACGCGCTCGCGTCCGTCCGGGCCGTCGAGGACGCACTGAAGCTCGAGGTTCCGCTCAATGCGCAGTACATCCGGAACCTGATCGTCATCGCCCACGCACTGCACGACCACATCGTCCACTTCTACCAGCTCTCCGCACTGGACTGGGTCGACGTCACCCAGGTCCTCAAGGCCGATCCAGCCAAGGCCTCGGCCCTCGGCGAGAGTCTCTCGCCCTGGACGGGCAACTCGAAGAACCAGATGTTGGCGGTGCAGAACCGCATCAAGGGTCTGGTCGAGAGCGGCCAGCTCGGACCGTTCGCGCACGGCTACTGGGGCCACCCGGCGATGAAGCTTCCGCCGGACGTGAACCTGCTGGCGACTTCGCACTATCTGCAGGCCCTCGAGTACCAGCGGTATGCGCTCCAGGCCGTGGCCATCCTCGGCGGCAAGACCCCGCACATCCAGAACATGGCCGTGGGCGGCGTGAGCAACGCGATCAACCTCAACAGCGAGGCCACGCTCAATCTCGACCGCCTCTATCAGCTCAAGGCCTTGATGGACAGAGTCCTGCCGTTCGTCCGCGAGGTCTATTTCAACGACGTCTGCGCGGTGGCGGCCTTCTATCCGGAGTGGTTCGGCTACGGCGCCGGCGTCACGAACTACCTCTCCGCACCGGATCTCTTCCTCGACACGAAGAGCACTGAATTCGACTTCCCGGGCGGCGTAATCCTCAACGGCGACCTCTCGTCCTACAAGCCGATCGCCGGCCAGCATGATGAGTTCTTCCGCAAGGGCGTAACGGAACACAACAAGCACGCGTACTACAAGAACGACGCGGCCGGTCTGCACCCCTGGAAAGGGGAGACCGAGCCCGAGTTCACCGACTGGGAAGCGGACGGCAAGTACACCTGGGTCAAGGCGCCGCGCTTCAATGGCCAGCCCATGCAGGTCGGTCCGCTGGCGAACGTCCTCTGCGCGCTCGCCGCGGGCAATCCCCTGGCGCAGAAGTGGGCCACGCGCGCGCTCGAGACCGTCGGCGCGATCGCGAAGATCAAGGCCGGGCCGGAAGTGCTGCACTCGACCCTCGGACGCCACGCCGCACGGGCCATCCGCGCCGCGATGCTGGCCGATCTGTTCGAGAAGCACTGGCAGCTCCTCGTCGATAACATCCTCGCGGGCGACGTCAAGACCTACAACCCACCGTCGTTCCCCAAGGGCGAAATCGAGGGCATGGGCTTCCACGAGGCGCCGCGTGGACTGCTGTCGCACTGGGTGGTCGTCGACAACGGCACGATCAAGAACTACCAGGCCGTCGTCCCGACGACGTGGAACGCCAGTCCCCGTGACGAGAAGAACGTCCCCGGTCCGTACGAGTCGTCACTTCTGCGTAATCCCGTGGCCCAGGTCGACCACCCGCTGGAGGTCGTCCGGACGATCCACTCGTTCGACCCCTGCATGGCCTGTGCGGTCCACACATTCGATCCCGACGGCAATGAACAGGCCGCGGTGAAGGTCCTCTAATGAAGAAGATCGCGATCTTCGGCATCGGCAACGTGCTCATCGGCGACGATGCCGTCGGTCCGACGATCATCGGTCACCTCGAGTCGCATTACGATTTCCCTCCGAACGTCTTCATCGAAGACCTCGGAACCCCATCGCTCGATCTGGCCGCCCGCATGGGCGGCCACGATGCGGTGATTTTCGTCGACGCCGTCTCCGCGAAAGGGGAGCCGGGCGAGCTCCGTCAGTACGATCGCGCACAGATCATCAGAAACCCGCCCTCCATCCGTATGTCGCCGCACGATCCCTCCCTCAAGGAGACGTGCATGATGGTCGAGCTCCTCCCGGACGGCCCGTCGTCCATCACCCTCATCGGGATCATCCCCAAGAGTCTCGATGAGCTCGGTCTGAGCGAAGAAGTGAAGGCCGCGATCCCCGCGGCGGTCGCGCGCGTCCTCGACGAGCTCGCCAAGCTGGGAGTCACGCCCGTGTTGCGGAACAACGCCGTCGCGGCGACGTCCTTCTGGGACGCGGCCTGACCTTCGAGTCGCCAAGTCGTCGAGTCGTCGAGTCTTCGAGTCTCCGAGGCTAGTCTCAAAGTCGCAAAGGCTCAAAGTCTCAAAGTCTCAAAGAGTGTGATGGCGACCTCTTTGAGACTTTGAGACTTTGAGACTTTGTGACTAGTCATCGA
>CAZLGP010000100.1:0-45201 GCA_964558905.1 uncultured Thermoanaerobaculia bacterium
CGCGTTCCCGAACGCGGGCAAGCCGCTGCCGGACTCGGATGTCCTCACTCCGACCGAGTTCGCCGCGATCATTACACGCGTCAACGAATACAACGCGGCGATCCAGGCCGAGGCCTCGGCGCGGAACATCCCGGTCGCGAACATCGCCGGCCTGTTCGATCGCGTATACGCCCCGGGCGGCATGCACGTCGGTCCGGTGACGATCTCCGCCCAGCCCGTGACGGGCGGCTTCTTCGGATTCGACTTCTTCCACCTCACCGACCTCGGATATCTCCTGTTCGCCAACGAGTACATCAAGACGATCAATGCGGCGTACGACACCGAGATCCCCGTGGCGAGCATCGCTCAGCTCTTTGCGAACAACGGCGCGTTCTTTCCGGAGACCGCCGACGGTCAGTTCGTAACGAACGCGGATCGCCTTCAGGTCACGGATGCGGCCGCGGCGCAGATCCGCACGATGTGGGCGCAGCCGACAATGAAGAGACGACCCATCTCCATCGGCATTCGCTGAGAATGAAAAAGGCGGCCGAATCGGCCGCCTTTTTCTCGCTCTGTCTACGTTCCCGCGGGTCGCCCGCGCGGCGACGGCTTCGAGATGTCGATCATCGCCATGCGCTCCTTCTCGTCGTACCAGCAGTGGAAGCGTTTGATGCCGGGCACGTCGATGTCGTAGAAACGGAAGAAGCTCGGGACGTGCAGCGAGGTCGACTTCTCGGACTGGCGGATCTTCGCCGCGCCTTCTTCTTTTCTCTCGAGCGGCTTGATGCCGATGACCTTGCGCTTCTTGTCGTAGTAGAGGTTCGCGCTGGTCTTTCCGCGCAGGCGGAGCATGTTTGCAACGGGTGAAGGCAGTCGGATGAGGCGCGACTGGACGATCGTCGCCGAAGCGGGAAAGCGTTCGAACTCAGGCTGCGGCTCCCACTTCTCAAAAGCCATAAACCGACTCCTCACCCATCACGGACCTCTCTGGCGTCGTGACGATCATAAAAACTGGAATGATTTTGTCAACAATTAATCGGACGTGTTTCGCGACAGGAAAACGTCATGCCAGGACGGCCGATTCCGAGTTTGATTGAAAGCGTGGTGGGTTTTCGCACGCTCAGCGGTGAGGCAAAGCATCTGCCCAAATCGATGAACTTGTTGGTTTTAAAAGCGTTACAGGATACGTCTCCCCTACGGAAGAGCTCGTACCTGTGCCTCTCGCAACGCCTGGCGGTCAACGAAACGCTTTGCCTCGGTCAAGGGCAAGCTCGTGACCATTCCTTCCGTCACTCCGGCTCGCGGGGAATGCCGGCGCGATCGAGCGCCTCGTGCTCGGCGTCGCTGGCGCGCTCGCGGATGAACCAGACGTGCGGCGCGGCGGAGATCCACTCGGTCTCCGAAGCCATGGCATCGCGCAGGAGGCGAACCGTTCCCACCATGTCTCCGGCGAGATAAGCCGCCTGCGCGGCAAGCCCGACGTAGGCGCCGCGCGCGCGCCCGGATTCGTCGGCGCGCGACAGAATCGTGTCGACGCTCACGAGTCCTTCTTCGACGAGCTCGATCGCGTCGGGCGTCATGCCGGGCGAGCAGGCGCAGAGGAACAGCAGGTTTGGCTCGACGCCCTGCTGCTTCAGGTAACGGATGCTGTTGCGGTGACGCTGATAGAAGTGGTCTTCGGGTACGAAGCGCATGAGATCGCGCCAGCGGTCGACCGACGGCGCGGCGACGAAGCCGTCGAGGAGGTCTTTCCAGTCGTCGGGCGGTGCGCTGCACGCATCGAGGATCTCCTCGATTCTGTCGGCATCGGGACAGCCCGGGCGCGTGAGCCCGAGGCGTGCCACGGCCGCGGCCTCATCGAGCTCGCCCCGGTCGAAGTGGTATTGCACGAGAGGCAGAGGTACACCACGGGCGAACTGCTCCGTTGCGCGATCGAGCTCCGGGTCTTCAACGATACGCAAAGCCGTCCTCCTCATCGACGGAGTATGCACCCCGCAGGCGAGCGGGCAGCGCCACGTCAGCGGGCGAATCCGACCCGGTTGAGCGCGACCACGCCGCGATCGCTCCGGTCGAAGGCGATGGTGATCGAGAGCAAGTCAGCCGGTGCAAAGCCGGGAGCCGCAGCGGCGAAATCGCCGAGCGGTAGAGCCAACGTCTTGAACACCGGCTCCGCCTTGGTGCCGTAGAGCTGTTCCAGCACAGCCCATTTCGTGTATCGGGGCTTCTTCGGAAGCAGAACGCCGCCGAAACGGCTGACAGGGAGCCGCGCCACCTTTCCATTCTGGTCGCGCAACTCCACTGTGAAATCGAGCGGCTCTTTTCGCCGGACCCTGCGGCCCCCGGCGTCGGGGTCGGGGTTCTCGTCGAGCTCCGCGATGTCGAGGATCAGCCGCGCCGCACCGTCGAGCTTCGCCGCGCTGGCGAATCCATCAGGCAGCGTGAGCGCGTACGTCGGCGCGCCGCCGCCCGGCTTCCATCCCAGATAAACCGACTGCTTCCGGCGTAGCGCCTTCTCGCGCCAGAGCGAGAATCCCACCCCGCGCAAGACGCCGCCGGGTGCGCTCGTGGTAGTGACGTCGGCGTCCTCCTCGTAATCCGCCAACAGTTGGAACGAGCTCTCTTCATGACGGGTCACGTACGTAGTCCTCGGCAGCCAAGGCGCGGCCGCCGCCATGTCGTCATGAAAGAGGGCGCGATAACCACGCCGGTCGCGGAGCGCCGCCTCCAGAAATCCCGAGATGCTGACCGCCGCGACGCGGCGCTGCTCCTCCCCGGTCAGCAGCGGCTGGAGATCGAGGAACCAACCCAGGGGCGCGGGTTGGTCGGTTCGTCGCCATACGGTGTTGAACTGGGCGTGATTGGCGCGATGAATGTAGACGCTCGCCTTGAACCAGTCGCCCTCCCCGGTGAACCTGACACGGTTGTATTGGCGGTCGCCGAGAAATTGCGCGATGTCGCTGTCATGCGCTCCGTGAAGGACGAGGTAGTCGACGTTCTCGAGCGCAACCGGGCGATCGGCCGGATTGTATTGACTGTCGGTCGGGCTGATGGCCACGACGGCGCGGATGGGAAAACCGTAATCGAATTCGAGGCGCGCATCGTCCGGGTAATACCCGAGCTTGTTGAACGCGGCGGCAATGGCCACCGCTTCGCCGGCGCGCGAATGACCGATCAGGGCGATGCGGTCGAGATCGACGCGGCCGTGAAACGGATTTCCGCCGCTCGCGGTCCACCCGCGCCACAGGCGGAGATGCTCGAGCATCATCCAGGCACGCGCGGCGTTGTCGCGCGGAACGCCGCCGGCCAGAAAGGTCATGTTGAGGAAATTCTGGTCCACCGAGGCGACGATCATGCCCCGACTTGCCAGCAGCTCACCGAGCCAGTCGAAGCCCCGATCGGAGCTCGAGCCCATGTCGTAATTGCCGTGCACGACGAGCACCAGAGGAAACGGTCCACTCCCTTCGGGATACCAGACCCGCGCGTTGAGCGGGAAGGCCTCCGGGCCAAATCCCCAGTAATTGCGTCGCACCGAATCCGGGTAGCCCGTCAGCCCCTTGACGAACGGGCGCGCGTCGACGCTCGCGGTTCGCAGCGCCACGTTGGCCCCGAACTCCGGACGGTGACGGTCGGTGCCGCTGCCGTAGGTCAGCGTGCGCACGGAGTACGGACCAGCCTGCGATGGATCGGGCTCGCCGATCGGCGCGGCGGCGACAGCCGGCGCGGACTGGACCGGCGGTTCGCCGAATCCTGGTTGGGCCAGCCATGAGCCGAGCATCACGACCAGCGCCGCAGCACCGGCGGCGGCGAGCGTGAGCAGCACCCGGCGGGAACGACCACCGCGCAACTCGCGGTTCGTCATGATGGCGATGTAAGCGCCGATGAAACAGCCGAGCAGGACGACGCCGACGACGGCAACGGCCACCGGGGGAAGACCGGTCCCGGCCATCACGAGCAGCATCACCGCCACTGCCGTCGCGGTGCCGAGCCAGCCGATGAAGCGCGGCGCCCAATGAAGAAAGCGAGCGAGCAGCCAAAGGACGCCGGCCACGAGCAGCAGCGCGAGCGTCATCAGGAGCATCGCCCCGATGACGGTGACGGGTAAGCCCCATTCGCTGCGGACCTGCAGGCCGATGAGGAACGCAAAGACCAGAGGCACCACGGTCGCGCCGAGGCCCGCCGCGCGGCGCACGCGCGGCGACGGCTGTAGCGCCTCACGCATCGCGGCGAGCCGTTCGCGGATGGAGCGTCTGCTCGCTGCGATCGCAGGTATGCTGCCGGGGAGGATCTCCGACCCTGGGGTGTTGACGATCTCGGACATGGACGACTCCTTTCGTCGCGAGGCGGAAGGTCAGTTGACACGCATGTTGTCGAATGGGTGCCGTAGTGTACATCCCGCGGCCTTGCCGGACCTCCTCGAATCTTCTGGCGCGTCTCAGTTCTTCCTCATCGGAAGTACGCCCGATCCAGCGCCCGGTACTGCACGGCTTCGGCGACGTGCGGGGACTCGATGCGCTCGCAGCCGGCGAGATCCGCGATCGTGCGCGCGACTTTCAGGATCCGGTCGTGAGCGCGCGCGGAGAGGTTGAGCCGGTCGATGGCCGAGATCAGCATCCGCCGCGACGACGCATCGAGCTCGCAGACGCGACGCATGTGCCGCGTCACCATCTCCGCGTTGCAGCGGATCAGGGCGCGGCGGAAGCGCTCGTGCTGAATCTGGCGCGCGGCGTCGACGCGGACGCGAATGTCCGCCGACGACTCGCCGGGCTCCACGGACGCGATCTCGTCCGTCGTCAGCGCCGCCACCTCGACCTGCAGGTCGATGCGATCGAGGAGCGGTCCGGAGATCTTCGCCAGATACCGCGCGATCTGCGTCCGCGAACAGATGCAGTCGCGCCGCGGGTCGTTGAAGTAACCGCAGG
Source organism: uncultured Thermoanaerobaculia bacterium (assembly GCA_964558905.1). Classification (GTDB taxonomy): domain Bacteria; phylum Acidobacteriota; class Thermoanaerobaculia; order Gp7-AA8; family Gp7-AA8; genus QHVT01. Next base: position 4,899 of record CAZLGP010000100.1, read on the forward strand.
GGCAGGGGTTCAATGCGGCGGCAAGGGTGAAACGCGCGGGAAACGTGACTGTGCGCGCCGCGCGCGCGATGGTGACGCTGCCGTCTTCCATCGGCTGGCGCATCACCTCGAGCGTCTCGCGGCGGAACTCGGCCAGCTCGTCGAGAAAGAGAACGCCGTGATGGGCGAGGCTCACTTCTCCGGGCCGAGGCGGCGAGCCGCCTCCGGCCAATCCGGCCGTGGAGATCGTATGGTGCGGCGCGCGAAAGGGGCGCCGCGCGAGGAGACCGCTGCCGGCGGGCAGGACGCCGGCGATGGAATGGACCTTCGTGGTGACGATCGACTCGTCCAGCGTGAGCCGCGGGAGGATGCCCGGCAGCCGCCGCGCGAGCATGGTCTTTCCCGATCCCGGCGGCCCGATCATCATCACGTTGTGACCGCCGGCCGCCGCGACCTCGAGCGCGCGCTTCGCCTGAGCCTGCCCTCGTACGTCGGCGAAATCGGCGTCGTACTCGACGGGCTCGAGCGCGACAGCCGACACCGCGGGCTCGATCGGCTGCTCGTTGCGGATGTGCCGCAGCACGGAGAGCAGATGCGAGACCCCGATGACACGCGTCCGGCGAACGGCGGCGGCCTCGTTGGCGTTCGCCGCCGGGACGATCAATTCCCGCACCGTCTCGTCACCCGCAAGCGCGGCGGAGATGGATAGGGTGCCGCGGATCGGCGTGAGCGCCCCGTCGAGCGAGAGCTCACCGGCAAATACACGCCCCTGCACGTCGTCCGGAGTCAGCAGCTCGAGCGCCTGAAGGATGCCGATGGCGATCGGGAGGTCGAATCGCGACCCCTCCTTCCGCACATCCGCCGGCGATAGATTCACAGTGATGTGGCGGGTCGGGGGATACATCCCGCAGTTGGCGAGGGCGGAGTGGACTCGGGCGTAGGCCTCGCGTACTGCTGCATCGGGAAGGCCGACGAGGGTGAACCCCGGCTGATGGGCCATCCGGGCGTCCACTTCGATGATGATGCGAACGGCGTCGATTCCGCACGTGGCGGCGCTCCACACTTTGGAAAGCATGGCCTGGCGACTCGTGCGGAAGTCCCGGCCCCGAGTATCCCTCGGACGTTCGACCGAGGCAAGAGTGGCATAAGATCGGTTGGCGGTTGGCGGTTGGCGGGAAACCGCTGCCCGACCACGGGCTTCATCTCCCGTCAACAGTCAACTGTCAACCGGCAACCGGAGGTGATCGGTTAGCGGTTGGCGGGAGACCGCCGCCCGACCACGGGCTTCATCTCCCGCCAACCGCCAACCGCCAACCGCCAACCGGAGGGAACCCATGCGTATCGCCGTGCCTCATCACACCTCGAAGGACGTTGCCCGCGGGAAGGTCGATCAGCGGCTGGGGCAGCTTCTGTCGCAGTTCGGCGGACAGGCCGAGGAGATCGAGCATGAGTGGCTCGGCGATACGATGCGGTTCAAGGGGAAAGCACGCGGGCTGGCGGTGGAGGGAACCGTCGACGTGACCGACGCGGAGATCATCCTCGAGGCGAAGCTTCCGCTGGTGGCGAAGATGTTCGAGGGCCGCATCCGGCAGGCGGTCGAGCGCGAAGCGGATGCAATGTTCAGAACGGCCTGACGTGGGTCGGTGACGCTCGGGGAAGCGCACACGAGACGCGTGCGCCGCGAATCTCCAAACTCGAGGGACTGACGCTGCCGCGTCAGTCCACGTCAAAGATCTTCTTGAGGGCGTCGACGTTCGGATCGACGAACAGCTTTCCGTCCACTTCGAGAGCCGGATCCGAGCCGGCGTGATGCGTGTACGATTTCTTGCTCTCGTCGACGCGCACGAGCTCGTGCTCGACGCGGAACTGTCTCAAAAACCCCTGAATCAAACTGGTCTTGTGCCTCTGTGTACCGGGGAAGAACCTTACGGTCATCGCCTCCCCTCCCTTCCCATGATTGAAACGAACCGATGTATGGCGATTGCAGACCTTAGGCCCGTTTTCGAGGGAAGTCAAATGTGAATAACAATCGTGGGGTGCTGAGTGCTGGGTGCTGGGTGCTGGGTGCTGAGGGGGAGGGAACTCAGCACTCAGCACTCAGCACTCAGCACTCAGCACCCCGTCAGGCCACGATGGCCTCGCGGTACTGGATCTCGTAGAGACGCCGGTACAGACCACCGATCTGCATCAATTCCTCGTGCGTCCCGCGCTCCCGGATCTCGCCGTGATGGAAGACCAGGATCGTACCGGCGGAGCGGATCGTGGAGAGACGATGGGCGATGACGATGGACGTGCGGCCCTCGAGCAGCGTTCGGATCGCCTCCTGGATGAGCAGTTCCGTTTCGGTGTCGATCGACGACGTGGCCTCGTCGAGGATCAGCACCGGGGGGTTGAATGCGAGCGCGCGCGCGAAGGAGAGGAGCTGTTTCTCCCCCACCGAGAGGCCCGCGCCCCGCTCCCGCACATGCGACGCGTAGCCGTCGGGCTGACGGGAGATGAAGCGGTCCGCCTGCACGCGGGCGGCCGCGGTGCGAATCGTTTCATCGCTGATGGCCGGATCGCCGAGGGAGATGTTGTCGGCAATCGTGCCGGTGAAGAGGAAGAAATCCTGCTGGACGATTGCGTAGAGCTGGCGCAGCGACTCGATCGAGTACTCGCGGATGTCGATGCCGTTGATGAGGATCTCGCCTCGCTGCGGCTCGTAGAACCGGAGCAGCAGCGCGGTCACGGTCGTCTTTCCGGCGCCCGTGTGCCCGACCAGCGCGACGCGCTCGCCGCGACCGACGCGAAACGAGACGTTCTTCAGCACCCAGTCGGGTTCGTTGTAGGCAAACCATACGTTCCTGAGCTCCAGCGACTCGAAGTCGTGAATCTGGCGTTTTCCGGTGTCGGGAATGCGGACCTGCGTGTCGAGCAACTTGAAGATCCGTTCGCTCGCCGCCATGGCCGCCTGCAGGATGTTGTACTTCTCCGACAGATCCGAGATCGGCTGGTAGAAGCGCTGCGAGTACTGAAAGAACGCGAACAATGCACCCACGGAGAGCGTCCCCTGGATGACCATTCCGCCGCCGTACCAGACGATCAGCGCGAGGCCCACGGTCTCGATCACCTCGATCACCGGGTAGAAGACGGAGTAGTAGAAGATCGATTCGATGTTCGCGTCGCGATGGCGCGCGTTCAACCCCTCGAACTTCCGGGCCTCTTGCTCCTCACGGTTGAAGAGCTGCACGGTCGACATGCCCGAGATGTGCTCCTGCAGGAAGGCGTTGATCGCGGCGATGCGGGCGCGCACTTTTCGATAGGTCAGACGCGCCCCGCGGCGGAACCACATCGACACGAGGATGATGAAGGGCGTGATGGAGAAGAGCACCAGCGCGAGACGCCAGTTCATCCAGAACAGCACGCCCACGATGCCGACCAGGACGAAGATGTCGCCGAAGATGGCCACGAAGCCCGCGGTGAAGAGCTCGTTCAGCGCGTCGACGTCGGTGGTCACGCGGGTCATCAGCCGGCCCACGGGATTGCGGTCGAAGAACTGGACCTCGAGGCGCTGCAGGTGGCCGAAGATCTGCTTCCTCAGGTCGTACATGATGTACTGGCCCATGAGGTTCATCAGCACCATCTGCGTGTAGAGCACGGCGAAGCCGCCGGCAAGGGTGAAGAGATAGATGCCGGCGGCGATGTTGATGCCGGTGATGGGATCGAGCTGGATTCCGTTCGCCGCCAGCCACTCTCCCAGCGTCTGGCTGACGCCGATGGGCTCCGCGCCGTTGAGCGGTTTGACGAAAAGATCGATCGCAATGGCGATGATCGCCGGACCCGCGATCTCGAAGAGCGAAGAGACGATCACCAGAAAGACGGAGAAGCCCGCGCGCCAGCGATACGGGCGCAGGTATCCCAAGAGCCGCCGGGTGAGGTGCGGATCGAAGGCTTTCGAGCCTTCGTCTTCGTGCTTCTCGATGGGTTCAGGCATGGTCTGAGCGAATTGCTTGGGGCGACCGATGGGACCCATGGGACGAATGGGACCTATGGGACCTATGGGGAGCAAAGGCCTCCGTGCTACCCATTCGTCCCATTCGTCCCATCAGGCCCATTCGCCCCACTCCCACCCTCACGCGATCTCCTCCAGTTCGTCCTCGATCGCCTGGCGCCGGTAGAGGTCGGCGTAGTAACCCCCGCGATCCAGGAGTTGCTCGTGCGTGCCTCGCTCGACGATCTTTCCGTCGTCGAGAACGACGATGTGATCCGCGTCTTTCACCGAGGAGACGCGGTGGGAGACGATCAGCACGGTCCGGCCCTTCCGGATGCTGCGCAGGGCGTGAAGGATCCGCTCCTCCGTGTGCGTATCGACGGCGCTCAGGGAGTCGTCCATCATCAGGATGAGCGGATCGCGCACGAGAGCGCGGGCGATGGCCGCGCGCTGCTTCTGCCCTCCCGAGAGCGTGATGCCGCGTTCCCCGATGACCGTCCCCAGGCCCTGCGGGAATCCCGCGACGTCGGTGGAGAGTCCGGCCTGCGCCGCGACGGCATCGACCTCGTCGTCGCTCGCATCGGCGCGGCCGAAGCGGATGTTCTCGGCGATCGACTCGGAGAAGAGGAACGTCTCCTGCGGCACCATGCCGATCCACTCGCGCAGCTGGTGGATCGGGATCGTCTCGAGCGGGCGGCCATCCAGGAAGATGGTTCCCGGCGGCGGCTCGAACGAGCGTGTGATGAGCGAAAGCAGCGTCGACTTCCCGCTGCCGGTCCTGCCGACGATGCCGACGGTCTGGCCGTGGCGGATGTCCAAGTGAATGTCGCGGAGAACGGGGCGCGTGCCGTACGCGAAGGTGAGGTCGCGGATCTCGAGGTTGCCTTGCGGCTCCATCGCGACGGTCTCGGTCGGATTCGCGTCCGGCTGGACGGACCACACTTCGTGCAGCCGCTTCATCGACGCCATGCCCCGCTGGAACAGGTTCATCACCCATCCGAGAGCGATGAGCGGCCAGATCATCCGTGCGAGGTAGAACTGGAAGGCCACGAAGGCGCCGAGGGAGAGCGTGCCCGCGATCATCTTCCGACTGCCGACGAAGAAGACGATGACGGTGATGACGCCGATGAGCGCGTGGAGCGCGGGATAGTACGTCGCGGTCAGGCGGATGAGCGAACGGTTCCGCGCCACGTACTCGTGGTTCATCCGCTTGAAGGTCTCGATCTCGCTCGCCTCCCGCGTGAACGCGCGCACGACGCGGACGCCGGAGAGGTTCTCCTGCACACGCGCGGAGATCTCGCCGAAGTAGTCCTGCACCGACCGCGAGCGAACGTGAATGCGCTGGCCGAACGTCTTCACCAGGCCGGCGACGACGGGCACTGCGGTCATCGCGAGCAAGGCCATCATCATGTCGATGCGGAGCATCATGATGAACGCCCCGGTCACGACGAGCAGGGACGAGATCGAGTGCATCGTCGCCGGTCCGACGAGCATACGCACGGAGCCGAGGTCGTTCGTCGCCCGCGACATCAAATCGCCGGTGCGCTGCTCCTGATAGAAGCGGAGGGGCAGTTTCTGCAGGTGTCCGTAGAAATCGGCACGCATGTCGTACTCGATCTGCCGCGACACGCCGATGAGGATCCAGCGCTGCAGGTAGAGGAACACTCCCTCGACGATCGAGGCACCAACGAGCATCAGGCCGTAGCGGATGAGCATCTCGCGCGTGAATCCGCTCCCCAGCGCGTTCACGGCGTTGCCGACAATGAGCGGTTTCGCGAGCGCGAACAGCGCCGAGCCGACCACGCACAGCGCCCCGAGGATGAGGCGCGCTCTGTAGAGAGCGAAGTAGTGGATCAGGCGGCGCGCGGCGGTCATCAGGTGGGCATTCTAATGAGTGCTGCGTGCTGAGTGCTGGGTGCTGAGTAGGGGCTGGGTGGGTCTCAGCACCCAGCACCCAGCACTCAGCACTGACTCACAATGGTTCCCGCAACGGCAGCCTCTTCAGCTCCTGAAGGGTGATCCGAAGAACGGAGCCGAGGGTGAACCCGGTCGGAAAGCAGTGCGGAATGCGCAGGCCCGCGCCGGAGAGCTCGAGGAAGTCGAGGGGCGGCTTGCGACGGGCGAGGACGTAGGCGAGCTTTCGCGGCAGGTCCTCGCGGTCGTCGACGTTGAGATGCAGCGGCTGCAGGTAATAGCCGAAGTGCATCTCGCGTAGCGCGGGCACGCCGCCCGCGAACTCCGGCAGGGTCACGCTCAGCTTCAGGGCGCCGAAGATCCAGTTCTCCTGCGCAAACTCGCCCCGCCAGTGGTCTTCTTCTTCCTCGGACAGATGTTCGAGACGCATCAGCGAACGGACTCCATGACCCGCTCAAACTCAGCCCGTCCGCGAAAGCCTTCCATGCGCGCCCGCTCGCCGGTGCGGTCGGCGAACACGACCGTCGGGAATCCGCGTACGCCGAAGCGTTGCTGCAACTCCTCGACGGCCGGAGCGTTCCGCCCCTCCTCCTGCCGGCGGTCGACGACGCGAATCGGGATGAAGCGCTCGTTGATGTCCTTCGCGATCGCCGGGTTGCGGAATACCTCGGCGTCGAGGATGTGACACGGCTGGCACCAGTCGGCGGTGAAGTCGAGAAGGACCGGTTTGTCGGACCTCGAAGCGAGACGCATTCCTTCCTGGGGTGTGAGCCACAGCACCGCCGCCCCGCTCGCGGGCGCCTCGCGCTTGGTCAGCGCGACGATGGCGCGCGCGGCGACGAGTCCGAGGGTGAGGAGGATGAGCGCGATCGGAATCGCGCGCTGATCAGTCCGCGCCATACGGCACCTCCCTCCGCCGGAATGCCAGGCACGCGAGCAGGAGCGCGACCGCGGCGTTGGCGAGCACCATCAGGATCCACGGGGCGTCGAGGCGCGGCGGGAGATCGGGGAAGAGATTCTTGTCGACGAGACTCAGACCGCGCTCGATGGCGACGTGCTCGTTGAGGAAACGGCCGACGGCGTTCCTCGACTGCCGGATCATGCCGAGGACGACCGTGAGAGTGGAGAATCCGACCATGACCACGAAGTAGATCGCGAGGTTGAAGTACGCGCGCGTGAGACTTCCGAGAAGCGTGAGAAGCGACACCGTGAGGATCGTGTCGACGGCGACGTTCAACAGAGTGCTGCCGATGATGGCAGTCGGAACGCCGTCGCCCCGGATCGCCCGTCCGGCCAGCTCGAACAGGGCCGCCACGATTGCAGCGGACCACACGGCGAGAACCACCCCCGTCACACGCGAGAGGAGATACGTCGCACGATTCACCGGCTTCACGAGGATGAGCTGCAGCGTGCCCGACGAGAACTCCGGACCGATCGGGCCGCATCCGGCGATGAGCGCGAGCAGGGTCACGAGCGAAGGCCACGCGGCCGCCGGCTTGTCGAACGCCGAGGATCCGAGGGCCGCGATTGCCAGCAACGCGACGTAGGCGAGGTACGCGCCGTTCGTCACGTGCCTCCGGAGCGTCTCGGCGATGACCACCGGATTCACGCCGCACCTCGGAAGATGCTCTCGAGGTCCGTCGTGTGGCGACGAACGTCGATGACGCCCGCACCGGTCTCGACGAGCTCGCGCACGAGCTCGGCGATGCCGTTTTCGGTCTCGACGGAGACGATGACCACGTTCTCCCGCGCCGCCGCGCCGGCGATTCTCTCGACTTCCGCTACGTCGAAGCCGGGCAGCAGCGTCACCGCAACGACGATCCGGTCCGCGTGACGGAGCGTCTCCGAACGTTCGATGACGCCGCGATGGAGGAAGAGCACGCGATCGCAGACCTTCTCCACTTCCGCAAGCTGATGCGAATTGAGAAGCACCGCGGCGCCGCGCGCCTTCTGTTCGGTGATGAGGTCGCGGACCAGGAGCACGCCGTTCGGATCGAGTCCGGACGTCGGCTCGTCGAGGAACAGATACGACGGCTCGTGAATCAGCGCCTGGCACATCCCGATGCGCTGGAGCATGCCGCGCGAGTACTGCGAGAGGCGCTTGTCCGCCGCCTCCCCCAAGCCGAGACGCTCGAGCATGGCCCTGCAACGCGAGTCGACGTCCGCGCGCGGGACCTCCGCAAGGCGAGCCATGTAGCGCAGGAAGTGCCAGCCGGTCTCGCGGCGATCGAAGTTCATCCGCTCGGGGACGAAACCCGTGCGGCTCCGGATGGCGAGGGCGTCGTTGCGCTGCTCGTCGATGGAAACCGTGCCGGAATCGGGATGGAGGAAGCCGAGGAGACACGACATGAGCGTGGTCTTGCCGGCGCCGTTCGGTCCGATGAGACCGACGACTTCGCCGGGCGCGACCTCGAGGTCGATCCCCTGGAGGACTTCGTGAGTGCGCCGGAATGATCGGAACGACTTGCGCAGCGCGCGGATACGAACCCCGGTGACGCTCATGCCTTGCGCGCGCGCAGCCCTTCGACGATCTCGTGGATCTTCGTCTGATGGAACGCGTCGATGCGCGCCTGAAGCCGGGGCTCGACGGACTCGTCGAGCTCCTCGGTGTACACCTTCTTGAGCGCGCCTCCGAGGTAGACCTTCGTCTCGATCCGCCAAGAGGGGCGGGAGAAGAACTCGGTCTGAATCGTGAGCTTCTTGGCGGCGACGTCGAAGGCGTCGAGGCGGCCCATGGGGGCGTTCTGCGGGTCAGCCATTCGGTCTCGTAGTGTATCGCGCGAGCTCACTCCCTACTTCGAGAAACGCGCCGCTAGTGTGGTGTCTCGCAAATAGCTATGCGGTATTCGGCGCGATGGAGGCTCGATGGCGAGCCGCTGCGACGCAGGCGATGCGGGACATCGTTGAGGAGCGGGGGTGAAGCAAGCGAGCCTCCAGCGTGCTGAAGACCGCATAGCTATTTTGTGAGACACCACACTACCGCTCCCGCCTGACGCTGCGCCGGCACTTCGCCTCGGCGCGGCTTTCGATCTGCCGCACCCGCTCGCGCGACAGCCCGAGGATTTCTCCGATGTCGCGCAGCGTCAGCTCGTCATCCTGCAGGACGCCGTAGCGCAGCTTCACGATCGTCTTCTCTTCGAGCGACAGCGCGTCGACCGCGACCTGCACCAGTGCATGCTGGCGGATGTTCTGGAGGTAGGGCAACCGGTCCTCCGCGAGATGGGGGCTCATGCCCTCGTTGCGGTCGTTCAGCTCGTACCAGTAGCGGAACGACGCCTTGGCGTTGGGGTTCGTGTAGAGCAGCAGCACTGCCAACTCGCTCTCGGTGATGACGAGCTGCTCGCAGACCTTCTGAGTCGCGCTGTCGAGCACCGCCTTCACGTTCTCGACCTCGCGGTTGAGGAATGACGCCAGCTCGCGGATGCACTTCGGCACGTTGTCGCTCACGCCGTGACGCAGCGTCAGCACGAGGCGCTCCTTCGGCGAGAGCTCGGACATGTGCGCGAGCAACTCCTCGCGTCGCGACTGTTCCTGCATCTCGTCCTCGGCCGACGGGATCATGGTCTGCTCGACCACGTCGGCGAGCTCTGTGTGCGACTCGTCGTCGAGCTCCGCATTGAGCGAGTAGTTGTCGGCGTTGGCCTGCAACAGCGTCTGCACTTCCTTGACGCTGACGCCGAGGTTCTGGGCGAGCTCGTCCGGCGTGGGGATGTGCTTCCCTTCCGTCATGGCCGTCGAGATCGCCTTCTCGAGGCGATACATGAGGTTCGCGCGCTTCGGCGGCAGACGAAACGCGCCCGCCTGTTCGGAGAGCGCGTGCAGGATGGCCTGGCGGATCCACCAGACGGCGTAGGTGATGAACTTGACGTTCTTGTCGGGGTCGTACTTCTTCGCCGCGTGGATCAGACCGATGTTGCCTTCGTTGATCAAATCCAGGAAGAGGACGTGGGCGTTGCGATAGCGCTTCGCGTAGGAGACGACGAAGCGCAGGTTGGCCTTGACCAGTTCTTCCAGGGCGCCCTTGTCATTCTCCTGAATGCGGCGGCCGAGCTCCCGCTCCCGCTCCGGCGTGAGACGGGGCACTCTGGCGATTTCCTGCAGATACTGATTGAGGAGATCGTACGACTCGTCTCGTTCGTCGTGCCGGGCCATGTTCGCGGAGCGAGCATTCTACACCGGCCGCACCATCGTCTGTGATCACCGGCGGGCCATGTTCGTGACGTCTCGCGGCTCGTCTCTGAGCTCGCGGGCAACGATGTTCGCATCCACGTCGAGGCGGACCAGGACCGTGTCGTCCGAGTCGTGCGCGAGAATCATCAGCTCCAGGCGATCGGTGTTCGCCGACGGCCTCGCGTAGATGAAGCTCCACTCTCTCGACTGCTTCGACCGCACCTGCACGAGGGGCATCCAACCGGGTCCCATTCGCGTACGCAGGATCTGCTGCAGCTCGCGGGGATCGACGTTGTCCGTGCCTTCGAACGTGGCCAGCTGAAAGTCGTGCACGCCCTCGGGCTCGATCATGCGCACGGCCACACGGGCGATGCTGAGGAACGGGATCCACACCCGCTTGACCCCCTGCTTCGCGCCGATCGCCCGGGCGATCGACGCGAAGTCCGCGTGAAGCGGGAGCGCGACCGCGGCGAGGATGAGAAGCGCGCCAGCGAAGCGTTTAGTCATGGTCGTTTCCCTTCGTGATCTTCGGGATCCCGAACTCGCCTTCCAGTCTCGAGAGGCGGTCGATGTCGACGTTGCCGACGATGTTCACCACCGTGAACTCTCGCGGCTCGGCGGCGATGATGACCAACCCGCGGATGCGGTCGCCGCGCACGTCGGCCATGATGTTCACGTTCTCCTTGGTCTTGCTGCGGACGGTGACCAGAGGCTTCCACGACGGCCCGAGCTGCGACTTCACGCGGTCGAGGAGGGAGCGGTCGTACTGTCCGTCCTTCGAAAACTCGTAGCTGCGCACGTAGATCCCTTCGAGGCCGGTGATCATCTCGCGAAATTCGCGCTCCTCGGGATTGCTGCCGGTGAGGAACTTCGCCGCGAGGCGGAGCATGGTCGCGTCGAGGGTGATGTCGACGACTTCGTCGGCGCGATCGGCGAGACCGGCCATGCCGGGGAGGTCGAGGTTGATGCGCTGCGCGGACGCGGGGACCGCGACGGCGAGCGCGAGGATGAATGCAAGGACGATCTTACGCATGGTTTCTCCTGTTCAGTCTTTCGTTCCGATGGTGCGCACTTCGGCCTGCGCGTAGCGGACTTTTTCGCCGGCAATGCGCAGCGCGAGGAGGACCTGATCCTTCGCCTGCTCGCCTTCGCGAACGCGACGTTGATGGTCCTGGTACGCAACGCCGCCGCCGATGAGCGCAGTCAGAGTCAGCGACGCCGCGACCGCTCTCCACCACGGGCGCGGCTTCGGCGCCCGGTCGCTCTCGATCCGTTTCATCACACGCGACGCGAAACCGGGCGCCGGCGATTCCCGACGCAGTGCGCGACTCAGATCATCTTCGAGGTTCATGGACGGTCTCCAGTTTCCTGCGCAACGCCAAAAGGGCGCGGTGCAGGTGACTCTTCACGGTGTTGACGGGCATCCCCACGATCCTGCAGATGTCCGCGGGATCGAGGTCTTCCTGATAGCGGAGGGTGACGACGGCGCGCTGCAGGTCCGGCAGCTCCTGAACGAGGCGCGCCAGCCGGCGATCGAGGAGCGGGTCGGCGGGTTTGAGCTCCGCCTGGATCTCACCCGCGTCGTCGAGACTGACGGCTTTGAGGCGCGCCCGCCGCGTGACGTCGATGCAGCGACGCGTGGTGACCTGACGCAGCCAAAACAGGAGGTGCGCATCCGATTCGACACGATCCAGGTTGCGGTAGAGCTGCAGGAAGACGTCCTGCGCGATCTCCTCGGCGCGCGATCGGTCGCCGAAGAAGTTCCAGGCCAGGCTGTAGACCATGGCCTCGTGCCTCTCGATGAGGTCCGCGAATGCCTCGTGGTCTCCTTCCCTCGCCCGGACCAACGCGGTGGGGAACTCGATCGTCTCTGGCGCGATTGCCGTCATCCTGGAGCTATATACGCAGGTTTCCGGGATCGGGTGCACGCGGAACCACGTCGAGGCGCAGGCCTACCTCGGCCGCGCCTCGACGCTCGGACAGCGCTGACGCTACTTCACCTTCGTCAGCTTCATCTCCATCGTCTTGAACCAGCGGTTCCCGTCGGGCGAATACTCTCCCACTTCCCGCCACCGGCCTTCCTCGTCGAGGGCGATCGTGAAGCGGACCTTCCCGCCGTCCGGCGTGTCGAAGCCCCACCGCGCCGCGTTGACCCCGTCGACCTCGAACCAGGCCTCGACGTAGCCGCGGGCCGCGGTCCATGCGTTGAAGCGATACTTCTTCGTGGCCTCGTCGAACCACACCATGCCGACGGCGTCGTGGACGACGTCCCCTGCCGATCCGTCAGCGAGCTCCCTCCTGCCGATCCCTTCGATCAGCAACGCCTTCCCACCGAGCTTCGACCGGACTGTTTCGGTCTGCAGAGCGTTCTCCCCTTTGCCGGGTCCGCTGCTGACCGACGCCTCTCCCTTCCAGTCGCCCACCAGGAAATCGAGCCTGCGCATCTCGTCCGCCGCGTACAGCGGCAACGCGATGACGAACAGGATTGCGATACGGATCTTCATGAACTGCCTCCTTCGCGCACCAAGGTACGGCCGGAGGCGACGAGCGAGCAGTGGCCGGTGTCAGCGTTGCGGCATGACGAAAGTCATCGAAGATCGAGCGTCATGACCCGATCGGTCTGGACGTCGCTGCCGACGACGAAGGGCTGTGTTCCCTCGACGGCGAAGCCGCTCTTCTCGTAGAAGCGAATTCCGCGCGGATTGCGCTCCCACACGGACAGCCACATCTTCCGGCCGCCGAGGTTCGCCGCGGCGGCGATCGCGGCATCCATCAGCTCCTGTGCCACGCCCCGGCCGTGATGCGTGCGCTCGACATAGAACCGCGCGAGCTCGACATCTCCGAACGGTGATTCCGAACGGCGGAGTTGCGCGAACGCGACGAGCGTGTCGCCGTCCTCCACGAGCAGCGTGGTCCCCTCTTCGATCTCGCGCTTCTGCTGTGGAACGCCGAACGACTTCGCGAGATACGCCTCGACGTCTTCCGGACGATTCTGCGCGCCGAAGGCATCGACAAAGGTCCGCGCGCCGAGCTCCGCGAGCGCGGCGGCATCGGACCGAATCGCGCGGCGGACGATCAATGCGCGCCGACGGGCATGTCCAGGCGCCGGTAGCGCTTCGTGCCGGGGAGACAGCTCTTGTGCGTCACGTGGTGCAGGTACTCGTCGCGGAACTTCTTCACGGACGAGATCACGGGACCGATGGCCGCGTCACCGAGGGCGCAGAGGGATTTGCCGCCGATGTTGTCGGCCATGTCGAGCAGGAGGTCGGCGTCCTGCTGCCTCCCTTCGCCGCGCTCGAGACGGTCGAGAATGGACTCCATCCAGTTCGTCCCCTCGCGACAGGGCGTGCACTGGCCGCAGGACTCGTGCGCGAAGAACTTCGACAGACGCCACACCGCGTCGACGATGCACACCGTATCATCGAGAACGATGATGCCCGCGGAGCCGAGCATCGAGCCCGCCTTCATCACCGCATCGAAGTTGAGCGGAAGGTCGATCTCTTCCGGGAGCAGCATCGGCGCCGAGGCGCCGCCGGGGATGACCGCTTTGAGCTTGCGATCGCCGGGGATGCCGCCGCAGTGATCGTAGATGAGCTCCTTGAGGGAGATTCCCATCGGGAACTCATACACCCCCGGCTTTTTGACCTTGCCGGAGACGCAGTAGAGCTTCGGGCCGGTGTTCTTGGGAGTGCCGAACGACTTGAACCAGTCCGCGCCGTTCTTGACGATGAACGGCACGCAGGCGAGCGTCTCGACGTTCTGCACGACCGTCGGCCCGCCGAAGACACCGACGACCGCCGGGAACGGCGGCTTCACGCGCGGCTGGCCGCGATGGCCTTCCACAGACTCGATGAGCCCCGTTTCCTCGCCGCAGATGTACGCGCCCGCGCCGCGATGGACGGTGATGTCGAAGTCGAAGCCGCTGTCGAAGATGTTCTTGCCGAGGAAGCCTTTCTCCCGCGCTTCCTCGAGCGCCTTCACGAGCACGGTCGCGCCATAGTGGAACTCGCCGCGGATATAGATGTACGCCATCGGATTCGAGCCGATCGCGTGCGCGGCGATGATCATCCCCTCGATGAGCAGGTGCGGGTCCTTCTCGATGATGACCCGGTCCTTGAACGTGCCCGGCTCGGCCTCGTCGGCGTTGGCGAGCAGATAGGTGGGACGCGGCGCGTTGCGGGGCACGAACCCCCACTTCATCCCCGTCGGGAACCCGGCGCCGCCGCGTCCGCGGAGCTCGGAGTCTTTCACGAGCTGGATGACGTCTTCCCACTTCATCCCCAGCGCTTTCCGCGCGGATTCGTAGCCGCCGCCGGCGACGTAGGTTTCGATCGAAGCCGAGCCCGGCTTGTCGATGTTTGCAGTGAGGACTCGAATTGGTTCCATCGTTCGTCTCAATCGGCCTGGGTGTCGAGTCTCAAAGTCTCAAAGTCTCAAAGTCTCAAAGGAGGCCCCCACCCACGCCGGCTTCCTCTTTGAGACTATGCGACTTTGAGACTTTGAGACTCCTCGCGGGGCTACTTCAGCTTCTCCAGCAGAGCGTCCATCCGCTCCACGTTCATGTTCTCGTGGTAGTCGTTGTTGACCTGCACGACCGGAGCGGTGCCGCACGAGCCGAGGCATTCCACTTCGAGCACGGTAAAGCGGCCGTCCTTGGTCGTCTCGTGAGGGTTGACCTGCAGCCGATCGCAGAGGTGCTCGTAGATGTCGTACGCGTTCGACACCATGCAGCTCAGGTTCGTGCAGACGCGGAGCCGGTACTTTCCGACCGGCTTCTGGTCGTACATATCGTAGAACGAGACGACCCCGAATACGGTCGCCGGCGACAAATCGAGCAGTTCCGACACGTAGAGCACCGCCTCCGGCGAGATGTAGCCCCACGTTTCCTGCACCAGATGCAGGGTCGGGAGCAGCGCGGCCTCTTTGTTCGGATAGCGCGTCAGAATCCACTCGAAGCGTTTCTTCGTCTCTTCGGGGAACTCGACGGTTTTCTCGGGATCGGGGAAGCGGTCTTTTGCGTAAGGGTTGTCGGGATGTAAGTCAGCCATGAATCAGTCCTGAGTCCTGAGTCCTGAGTCCTGAGTGAAGTCCGGCGGGCGGGACTCAGCACTCAGGACTCAGCACTCAGCACTTTCTTCACTTCCAGTCGAACGCTCGCTTCTTCCAAACATAGACGTAGCCGACGCCGAGAAGAAGGATGAACAGCAGCATTTCAGCGAAGACGAACCACGCCAGAGCGCTGGACGTGCGGGTCGCGTCGCGGTAGATGACCGCCCACGGATAGAGGAACGCCGCTTCGATGTCGAACAGGATGAACAGCATCGCGATCTGGTAGAAACGGACGTTCACGCGCTTGCGGTTGTCATCGAGGAGAGGCACGCCGCTCTCGTAAGGAGCGAGCTTCACGGGGTTCCGCTGGTGGCGGCCGAGGATCCAGTTCAGGCCCAGGAAGACGGCCCCGAGAGCGCCGGCGGCGAAGAGCATGAGCAGGATCGGGATGTAGCTGTTGGTCATAAAACGGCGCGAATCCTACAGGGAGGAAGCAGGCGAAGCAAACTTCGCTCCGAAGGGCGGAGCGCGGGCAACTTGCCGGCTGCGCCGCCGGCTTCCAGCCGGCCCTGGTTTCTCCCGAGAGCCTGCCGGCAGGGCCGGCGGAGCGGCCGGCTGGAAGCCGGCGCCTCCGCTGCCCTACTCCACCGAGATCAACTGCAGGGCTTTCATTCCGCTGCGCTCCAGGATCTTGCCGCGCGCGGTCACCTTCCTCCCCGCCTTGCCGGCGATCTTCTCTTTCACCGATACCGGTTTCTCGTTGACGAGCAGGTACAGCGTCCCGTCCGCGGTCAACAGCCCCGCGGGGACATCGCGGCTGATGCAGGCGTTCGAGCAGCCAGCGTGCTCTTCCCCGCGGGCCCCTCGACTCGTGTAGCAGTGGAGGTCGACGATCTCCCCGGTGAGCGTGACCTCGTCGGCGGCGGATGCGGCGAAGGCGAAAAGCAGGATGGCGATCGTTCTCTTCATGCCGTGCAACATGCGTTCGTTCACCGATTTGCGTCCATTAGAAGTGCATTAGATCGGCGTACGATTCGCTTCTCATGCAGCCGATTCGGTTCGGACCGTACGCGCTCGATGCACGCAGCGGCGAGCTTCGCCGCGACGACGAGGTCGTGCCGCTCGCGCCGCAGCCGTTCCGCCTGCTGCTCGCGCTGGCGAGCCGTCCGGGTGAGCTCGTGACGCGGGAGGAGCTTCGCCGTGAGGTATGGGGCAACGCGACCTTCGTCGATTTCGAGCGCGGGCTCAACTTCTGCGTCCTGCAGGCCCGCACCGCCCTCGGCGACGACGCGAAGAATCCGGCGTACATCGAGACGCTGCCGCGGCGTGGATATCGCTTCGTCGCCGCTGTCGATGTCACCCCGATCCCCGAGAGTGACGGGCGACTGCGGCCCGTCCTTCGCTGGCTCGTCGCGGCAGGCGCGCTGCTCGTCGTCCTCGCCGCGATCGCCTGGCAGCGCGACGAGCCGGCCGCGACGGGAAAAACGATGCTCGCCATCCTCCCCTTCGAAGGCGCGGCGCCGTTCGCCGATGGAATGACGGAGGAGTTGATCACGCACGTCGGCGCCCTGCAGCCGCAGCGGCTCGGCGTCATCGCGCGCACTTCGATCCTCACGTATCGCGACACGAGGAAGAGCATCCGCGACATCGGACGCGAGCTCGGTGTGCGCTACATCGTGGAGGGGAGCGTCCGCCGCGAGGGCCAGCGCGTGCGCGTCTCCGCGCAGCTCATCGACACGCGCGATCAGACGCAGCTCTGGTCCGAATCGTTCGACCGCACCGGCGCCGGCGCGCTCGCGATCCAGCGCGACGTCGCGGAGCGGATCGCACGTGCCCTCAGGATCGAGCTCCTCGCCGAGGACACGCTCACCGCCCGCTCTCCCGCGGCGCATGACGCGTACCTCCGCGGACGCCAGCAGTCGAGCGTGGAAGAGCTCCGCAAGGCCATCCGTCTCGAGCCCACGTTCGTCCTCGCGCACATCGCACTGGCCGAGGCAGTGCACATCCAGGCGATGCGCGAGCTGGTCGATGCACGCCTGGCCGGGGAAGAGATCCGGGCGGCAAGCGAGACCGCGTTGCGCCTCGCGCCGTCGCTCTCGCAATCGCACGACATCGCGGCCATGCACGCGTTCTGGTATGCCTGGGACTGGGAGGCGGCGGAAGAGAGTTACCGGCACGCCATCCGTCTCAATCCCAACGAGCCCGGTGCACTGCACGATCACGGATGGCTGCTGATCACCCGCGGGAAGTTCGACGAGGGGATCGCGGAGATCCGCCGCGCGCAGGAGCTCGACCCGGTCTCTCCGCGTGCGACCGTGCATGTCGCGTGGGCGTACATCTACACGCGGCGCTACGACGACGCGATCCGCGAGGCACGCCGCGCGCTCGCTCTCGATCCGAAGTTCGAGGAGGCGATTCGCTGCCTGGAAGACGCGCAGACGTTGAAACGCGGAGGGCGGCTCTCGATCCGATTCACCAATGGACGCGACCCCTACACCGACGCCGTGAATGCCGCGCTCAGCGGCGACCGAGACACCGCGCTGGCTCATCTCACCCGAGCGAGAGACACCCGCAACATCTCCTTCCCTCTGGCGGGCGTCGATCCGAAGCTGGATGCGCTGAACGGTGAACCACGGTTCGCCGACCTACTGGCGAGCGCCGGCCTTACGCGACGGACTCGGTGAGGTACGTCATCGCCGTGTCGCGCGAGTCGAAGATCTTGAAGACCGTGTCGAGCTTCGTGATCTTGAGCAACGCGAGGATGCGGTGCGACGGCTTGACCAGCGCCATCTTGCGCTGCCGGTCCTCGAACTTCTGCAGGTAGCCGATCAACTCGCCCAGACCGGTGGAGTCCATGTAGTTGATCGCTTCGAAGTTGATCATCACCGGACCGGTCTCGTCGTTCAGCACTTTTTCGAGGTAGCTGGAGAACTCGCGCGCGCTCTCGCCGAGCTTGATCACGCCCTGGATGTCGAGGACGGTGACGTCGTTGACCCGATTCTTGATGATGTTCATACGGACGGTCTGAAGTGTATCAGAACGTTCCGACCGTCAACGCTCTTCGTTCCGCCGGGCCGGCACGGCCGGCGGCGCTGCCTGGCCAAGCCTTCACCGCCGTCGCTGCCCGACGAGCTGTTCGCAGCGAGTCCGCGACTGGTCCTGAAGGCTCGAGTCTTGAACGAGTCTCAAAGTCTCAAAGTCTCAAAGTCTCAGAGACCCGCCCACCAGGATCGCGCCGGTTGCGCGGTGGCCTCTTTGAGACTTTGAGACTTTGAGACTGACTACAAGCCTTTGAGGCTTTGAGCCTGACAGGAGGCCTACCTCTCCGGCTTCCTCGCCGAGCGTCAACGCTCTTCGTTCCGCCGGCCGATCCGGTCCGTGAGCAACGAGATGATCGACAGCACCAGCGCGCCGAGGATCGCCCAGCCGAAGCCCTCAATCCCGAATCCCGGCACGAGCCACGCCGTGAGCTCCAGCATGATCGCGTTGAGGATCAGCAGGAACAGCCCCAGGGTGATGACCGTGATCGGCAGGGTGATGAACCACAGAATCGGACGGACGACCGCGTTGAGCAGCCCGAGCACGGCCGCCGCAATGGCGAGCGACACCCATCCTCCATGAACGAACCCGGGCACGACGTTCACGACGAGCAGCAGGGCGAGGGTGTTCAGAATCCAGCGAATGATCAGGCCCATGCGGGGATTCTACCGGGGGTCGGGGGCGTCAAGGAGCATGCCGACGCGGAGCAGCTGAAAGCGCCTGGTTTGGAACGAAGCTCACTCCCGCGGTGCCCGTCGCTCCTCGCCGGCCGCGGTGCGAAGGACCATCGCCGTCACTTTGCCGCTGCCGTCGATCTCGAACCTCACGGTATCGCTCGTCCCCTCGTAGAAGAACTCCGTTTCCGACATCCCGCGAATCGCGAGTGGCGGATTGGAGTCGCGCATGGTGTACAGCATCGAGCCCGCTTTCAGCACACGGCGTTTCGACTTCTCATCGACGCGATACGTCCCGACGTACCGCGCGAGCACGTCGTCGCTGACGGCGACGACGTTGCGCACCGGCAGGAACCGGACGGGAGGCAACGCGATCACGCGCTCCCGGAGCGGCTCGCCGCGGAGAAAGCCTTTCATCGCCTCGAGGATCTTCGGCGACGACAGGAACAGCGGATCACTGTGTCCGGCGCCGTCGATGACGAGGTGCTGCGCGTTCGGCATTCCCATCCGCAGTTCCTCGGCCTGACGCGGCCGCGTGCGGCCATCGAGCGTGCCGCTGATCAGCAGGGCCGGAACGTCGGAGCGCAGCGGCGAGCGGAAGGCATCGCCCACATCCGGGACGTTCACTCCCGCGCACACTTCCGGGAAGGGCGCATTGATCGCATCGCCGAGGAGAGTTCTTTCCGCCTCGCTGGCGATCGTTTCGCGACGCGCGGCACTCGCCCCGGACGCGCAGTCCATGGCCACGGCCATGACCGAGAACCCTCCCGGCATGCGCGTGGGCACGGCGGAGAGCGCGAGAGCCGTCCAGTCGCCGCGCTCGACGCGCGTCACGAAGTCGGGCATCCCGGCGAAGGACTCGGGGCCGGTGAGCATCTGCGCGAGCGCAGCCTGGAAGTCGAGCGGCCCGACGACGATCTCCGCGGTCATTCCATTCATCGGATGCGTGAGGGAGACGCGCTTCGGACTCTCCTCCAGCTCGCGCAGCACGGAGCGCACGGACGCGAGTAGATCGCCGGGAGCCAGCAGCGCGATCGTCTCCATCAGCGACTGCTGATCGCTGGGCAGCTTGTACGTCTCGTCCTGACCCTCGATGCCGGCCAGGATCACGCGTTCGATGTGCGCTCCGTGCTCGCGCAGCGTCGCGATCGCGAGATGCGTTCCGTAGCTGATGCCCCAGAGCACGAGCTTCTCCGCGTCGAGTGCCTTGCGGAGGTCGTTCAGGTCCGCCGCACTCGAGCGGCTGTTGTACGCGTCGACGTCGACGCCCGACGCCCGGAGACGATCGGCGCACGCTTCGACGGCCCGCGCGAAGACCGCACCGGCCTTGGCGCGATCGAGCGGTTCGCCGAGGGGAACCATTTGATCGCTGCTGCAGCGCATGTCGGGCTCGGACGCGCCGGTGCCACGCTGATCGAAGGCGATGACGTCCCCGAATTCGCGCAACGCCAGGAACAACGGAAAGCGGGCACCGCCCGCCGCTCCGATTCCCGAGCCGCCCGGGCCGCCGGCGAGGTAGACGATGGGAGATCCCGGCTTCGCCGCCGTCGACTTGAAACGGACGAGCTTCAGCGTGATCGTTCGGGAGTCCGGTTTCCCGCGATTCTCCGGAACCCGGAGCTCGCCCAGCTCGGCGTCCACGCTCTGCCCTCCGCCTTCGAACTTGTGCGGCTTCCAGGTAATGCTCTGTGCGAGCACCGCGTGGGTGAAGAAAACCGTGAGCAGCGCGATCCGTATGGTCTTGTACATGTCTTTGCCTCCGCAGCAACCTACGGGAATCCGGCCGCAAGGATCCATGCCCATCGGTGAACGACCGCTTGCGTCGGTGAACGTCCTCCTGCTCGTCGTCGCGCTCTGCGCCGGGCCGGTTCTTTGCGCGAGGACGGTGCATCGCGTCGAGGACATGGAGAACGTCTCCGAGACCGGTGAAGTGTGGTTCCGCACGACCGTCGATCTCCGCACCGTCCCGCGCGCGCCGGAACATCCCTTCGGCATCTACTACGGCGGGATGGCCTCGCACGAGATCTTCTGGGACGGGGTGCGCATCGGCGGGGGCGGAGTGGTGGGCCGGACGAAGGCGGAGGAGGTCCCCGGTCCCATCGAGGCTCACTACGCGATCCCCGATCGCCTGGCCACGCCCGGCCTGCACACGCTGGAGATGCGCGCCTCGGCATTCCATCGGGGATTTCGTCCCCTGCGCGGCTACTGGCAGCTGGTCGTCGCCGACTACGATCGCATCGTCCGCTGGCGCTCCCTCAGCGCGTGGCTGGCGCTGGTCGCGATGAGCGGCATCGTCCTGACCGGCGTCTTCGCATTCGCGATGTTCTTCGTCTCCCGCCGCGACCGCTCCTTCCTTCTCCTCGGCACGCTCTGTCTCGCCGCGGCCGCGCTGCTGATCGCCGAGGCGTGGCGTCCACTGTTCGGGTACACGTACGACTGGCACATCGTGCGACTGCGGTGCGTGGTGGCGTTCTCGTGGCTCGTCGGCGTGCAGCTCGTGGCGCTCGTCGTCACGCGGTTTCCCCACCGGCATGGCCGGCTCGTCCTCGCGGCGACGATCGCGATCGCGACGGTGATCCCGTTCATTCCCAGGGCCTGGGATCCGAAATCGCTGTACATCTTCATGGCATGCGGCAGCGTGGCCACGCTCTGGTGTGCATTCGCGGCGCTCCGCCGCATGCACGGAAGTCTGCTGGCGCTGTTCGGTGTCGGAACCGCGCTGGCAACGATGTTCGTCGCGCCGCAGCACTTCCTCGACTACCTGTCCTTTTTCGCCCTGAATTTGGTCTTCCTTTGCCTCCTCTGCTCGCACGCCCTGGAGGTCCGCCGGCAGCAGGATTCGAAGGCGCGCCTGGAACTGGAGATGGTGCGCCGTCACCTGCAGCCGCACTTCCTGATGAACACATTGACCGCGCTCGCGGAGTGGATCGAGCAGGAGCCGAAGACCGCCGTGCGGATGATCGATTCGCTGGCCGAGGAGCTGCGCATCCTGGCCGCGATGTCGGCGCGGCGTCTCGTCCCCGCCGGGGACGAGCTGCGGCTCTGCGAGGTGCACGTTGCCAACATGAGTCTGCGGCGCGACGTCGCCTACGCGTTGGAAGTAGATGGAGTCGACGCCGCGCGGCTCGTCCCCCCGGCCGTGTTTCATACGCTCGTCGAGAACGCCATCACTCATGCGCCCGCGGCGGCACGGGTGACGCTGCGACTGTCCGCGCGCGCTGCCGGAGATCGCGTCCTCTATGTCTTCGAGGCTCCCGCGGCGCATCACGGCGAGGCTCGGGAGGGAGGCGGCACGCGCTACATCAAAGCCCGGCTCCGGGAGACGTTCGGCGATGCGTGGACGTTCCGCCAGGGACGTGCCGGCGAGGTGTGGCGCGCGGAGATGGAGGTGCCAGCGTGAGAATCGCGATCGCGGAGGACGAGGCCATGGTGGCGCGGCGACTGGAGAGGATGGTGCGCGAGATCGTGAGCGGCGCCACGATCGAGATCGCCCCCACCTTCGACGCCGCTCTCGTTGTGACGAGGCGTCCGCTCGATTTGCTGTTTCTCGATCTGAACCTGAACGGCCGGGACGGATTCGGGCTCCTCGAGGAAGCGGCCGCATCGCCCTTCCAGACAGTCGTCGTCTCCGCCCATCACGATCAGGCCCTGCGCGCGTTCGAGTACGGAGTCACGGATTTCGTGGCCAAGCCCTGGACCGAGGACCGGTTGCGTCGGGCGATCGAGCGGACCCGCGCCCACGCGCCGTCACCCGCGCGGACGCTCGTCGTGCGCAAGGGACGCGAGCTGCGGACCATCGCTGTCGACGACGTCGTGTTCGTGCGCGGCGCCGACGACTACTCCGAGCTTCATCTCGCCGATGGCACCGTGCACCTGCACGAAAAGTCGTTGACCGCGCTGGAGTCGCTGCTGCCCGACTCGTTCGCGCGCGTACACCGCTCGTACATCGCCAGTCTCACGCGCGTCGCCGGCGTGCGTGCCGGCGCGCTCGTGATGAGCTCCGGCGCGGTCGTGCCGGTCGGGCGCGTCTACCGCGCTAGTGTCGCGTCACGCCTAAAGCTGAAAACTGTATAGCTATTTGTGACTAGGTTACGACGACGTCTATTCTCCGCGCCGCCAGCTCGTCCATGAACGCATCCGGCGGGATGCAGCGCTCCTGCGGCAGAGCGCCTTTCGACGTCGTCTGATTGCGCGCCATCATCAGCGCGACGATCGACGCCGGAAACGCGGTCGTGCGCATCATCGCGGACAGGCCGGTCTCGGGGTCGTAGCGGTCGATGATGTCGTAGCGCAGGCGCTTCTCGCCCCCGCCATCGGCGGATCGTCCAACGACCTCGACGCGCACGAGCACGACGTCGGGCTCGTCGTGCGGGAGGTTCTTCACCAGCAGCTCGCCGAGGACGCGGCGCGGCTTGACCTGCGTTCCGTCGACGTCGATCGCCTCCGAGCTGCAGAGGCCGAGGTCGATCATCGCCTTGAGCTTCGCGCAGTGTCCGGAGTAGCGAATGGTTTTGTAGTCGAGCTCGCGCACCCTGCCCAGGAAGGTCTCCACGAGCGTCGACGTGCCGCCCGAGGTCTGGAACGCTTCCATCTCGCCGAACGGCTCGGGGAAGGTCAGCGACTCGAGCTCGGTCATCGACTCGACCGTCGCGATCTTTCCGTCGCGGATGATCCGCGCCGGCTCGATGTACTCGTTGATGAGCCCTTCGACGGAGAACACCATCTGATAGTCCAGCGGCGGTTTCGGCGTTTCGGGCAGTCCACCCACGCGGATGTGAATCTCATCGATGATCTCGAACTGCTGCACGGCATGCGCGACGAGCACCGCGACCATCCCCGGAGCGAGTCCGCAGTCGGGGATGATGTTGATGCTGGCCGCACGGGCCTCCGCGTCGAGGGCGAGCTCGGCATCGACGACGTCGTTGTTTCCGCCCAGGTCGCAGAAGTGCGTCCGAGCCTCGATGGCCGCGCGGGCAAGCTTCTCGTTGAGCCAGTAGTTCACGCAACTGATCGCCGAGGCGTGGCCTCGCATCAGCGCCACGACGGCCGCGTGATCGTTGCAGTCGATCTGCGCGGCCCGCACCTTCCCCGGATACCGGGCCGCGATCGCCTCTGCTTTCGACAGATCGAAGTCCGCGACGGTGACGCCCTCGACGTCCCCGGTGACGTTGGATGTCGAGACGAGGTCATGGGCCGCGCCGAGACCCATGCGGCCGGCGCCGAGGACGAGCATTCTCATGGCGGGGGATTGTAGTCGGTTGGCGGTTGGCGGTTGGCGGGAGAGGCGACCGGTCGAGTAGCGCGAGCAGCGACAGCCCTAACCCTGCCCTAACCCGCATTTCTCACAGCGCGATCGCGTGACAGGCTGTCATCCCGAGCGTAGCGAGGGACCTGGGCGGGTGGGGCGGCAGGCACGCGCATCGAGCCCCTCCCGCCCAGGTCCCTCGCTCGACGCTCGGGATGACAGTGTGAGAAATGCGGGCTAAATACTCCACTCGACCGGGATTGCCTTCCCGCCGAGATCCCCCGCCAACCGCCAACCGCCAACGTCCTACAAATACTGCTGAATGCTGGTGAGAAACGTCTTCACATCGATTGGCTTCGAGATGTAGCCGTCGCAGCCGGCTTCGAGGAAGCGGTCGCGGTCGCCGCGCATTGCGTGCGCGGTCAGCGCGAGGATGGGAATCGTTGCCGTACGCGCGTCCTTCTTCATGGCACGGACGACCGAGAGGCCGTCCATGCCGGGAAGGTGAATGTCCATGAGGATCAGGTCGGGCGCCGCGCCCTCGCGAGCGAGCAGGAGCGCTTCTTCGCCGCTCGTCGCCTTGACGATGTCGTAGCCCCCCTCCTCGAGGAGGAACTCGACGAGCTGCATGTTCATGTCGTTGTCTTCAACGACGAGGATCTTCCGCGCGCTCATGGCTGGATGCGCTCAGTCTAGTCCCTTCGAGCTCACCGGCGCGGTCCACCCGGCGGCTGCGGCGCGGTCCCGGTCTGCGGCGCTGGCGTCGGCACGACAGGCGCGGGCGGGAAGAACTGCGGATCGAGATCCACCTTGGCCGCGTCCTGCAGGCGCGTCACCTCCTCCTGCGCGATCTGGTTCTGCACGCGCTGCTGCAGCATCGGGCGCATGTCCTCGAGCGTCGGCTGGCCGACGCTGAAGACGTGAACGCCGAACTGCGTCTTCACCGGATCGCTGATCTGCCCCGCTTGGAGCTTGGTGACGACGCTGGCCACCTCGGGGGGGAGCATCTCGGCGCGGAGCGGCCCGAGTGAGCCTCCGCGCTGGCCGCTCTCCTGATCGTCTGAATCCGAGCGCGCGGTGGCTGCGAAATCAGCACCGCCGCGCAGACGCCCGACGAGGACGTTCGCCTTGCGCATCGCCTCGTCGCCCGAAGGCGGACGGCCTTCGCCCTTCGGCGGGATCATGCCGCCCTCGTACGCGACGACGATGTGCCGCAGGGAGAGCGAGCTCCCCTTCTCCTGCTCGTACAGAGTCTGGATCTGCTTCTCGGCCTTCTCCTCGACCATGTCCTGCAGCGCGCGCGTGGCGGTGAGCTGCGTCGTGAGGAGATCGAGCTGAGACCGCAGCTCCGGATCCTTGTCCAGGCCGCGGCGCTTCGCTTCCTGCTCGAGCGTTTTCATCCGCACGAGCTCCTTCGCGAGCTCGCGCTTGCCGCCCGGGCCGGCGAACATCGCTCGCTGCTGCTCCGGCACGGCGCTCATGAAGGCCTCGAACTCGGCCTCGGTGATCGGGTCGCCGTTGACGCGCATGATGACCTTGCCGCTCTTCTTCGCGGCTTCGGAGGAGCCCATCGCGGCCGCGGGCGACGACGGGGTTGGAGGAAGATCCGGCCGCACTTGCGCCAGTCCGAACGTGACGGCGGCGATGAGCAGGACGACTGCAATGGCAATGACGATGTCTTTTCTCACGAGTTCCTTTCGGGCACGACGACAGCTTATCCGCTGTCGCGTATCGCGCGTTGACGCTCCTCATCTCCGTGAGTATGCTGCGCGCTTGTGAAATCTTTCACGGACTCTTCTGTGAAAGCTTTCCGATCGCCCTCGCAGCCTGCCCGTGCATCGGGCGCTCAATCTGCATCGATCAAGCACCTTTATGGCTAAAGTTACCATCGACGGAATCGAAGTCGAAGTCCAGGAGGGGATCAACGTCATCGAAGCCGCCAAAGCGGCCGACGTCCACGTCCCCCACTTCTGCTATCACCCCTCCCTCAGCATCGTCGGCCAGTGCCGCATGTGTCTCGTCGAAGTCGAGGGGATGCCGAAGCTGCAGGCCGGCTGCGCGACCCCGGTCAAGGACGGGATGAAGATCCACGTCTGGAACGAGAAGGTCGACAAGGCCCGCAAGGGACAGATGGAGTTCCTGCTCATCAATCATCCGCTGGACTGTCCGATCTGCGACAAGGCCGGCGAATGTCCGCTGCAGGACTACTCCTTCAACTACGGCTCGGTCGATTCCCGTTACGGAGAGTTCAAGCGCACCTACCCGGGCATGGATCGCACGGCCATCGGGCCGCACGTGATCCAGAACATGAACCGCTGCATCCACTGCACGCGCTGCATCCGCTTCACGGCGGAGATCACCGGGACGAGCGAGCTGGCGTTCTTCAAGCGGGGTGCGTCGACGGAAGTGGGCGTCTTCCCGGGAACGCCGCTCGACAACTGGATGAGCGCCTGCGTGACCGACATCTGCCCCACCGGCGCCCTCACGCCGCGCGAGTTCCGCTTCGAGTCACGGGTCTGGAACCTCGGCTCCACGGAGTCGGTCTGCAACGGCTGCGACGTCGGCTGCAATCTCTTCATCGGCCACCGCAACGGCCAGATCTACCGCTACCGGCCGCGCGTGAATCCCGAGGTGAACGATCATTGGCTGTGTGACTACGGCCGCTTCTCCTACGAGCAATACGAAACGGACCGCGTGGTCGTTCCGAAAGTCCGCACCGAGGACGACTACCTCGCGATCTCCACGTGGGACGAGGTGCTGGCGAGCATCGAGACCGCCATCCGCGGCGCGAAGAAGATCGCCGTGATCGCATCCGCGCACATGACCAACGAAGAAGCGTCGATGGCGAAGGTGCTCTTCGAACGCCTCGGCGCCAGCATCGGCGTGATGGTGGATCCGATCGGCCCGATCAAGATGAAGTCGCAAACCGACTGGATCCTCGGCGAGCAGGGCGCGCCGAACTACCGCGGCGTGAAGGCGGCCGTCGGCGATACGGAGATCGACGAGCTGTTGACGAACGGCGCCGAGGGAGTCGACGTCCTCTACATCTGCGACGCGCGCTTCAGCGAGCGGGCCAAGGACCCGGCCGTCGTCGCCAACCTCCGCAAGGCGAAGTTCCTCGTCGTACACTCGTGGGACGCCACCCATCCCCTGACCGAGATCGCGGACGTGGTCATCCCCGGGGCGATCCACGCGGAGAAGGAGGGGACGTTCACCAACGTCCAGGGCCGCGTGCAGCGCATCCATCAGGCCTTCCCGCCGAAGGGACAGGCCGAGACCGATCTCGAGGCTCTGCGCCGCCTCGGCGCGCGTCTCTTCCCTGCCGACGCGGAGCTCGAGAATCTCCACGAGCTGGCCGAGGTCACCGTGTAATGGCCTTCGATACGACGGACGTCCTGCTCTCGATTCTGAAGATCGCCATCATCCTGGGCATCTGGCTGACCAGCGTGCCGATCATGGTCTGGCTCGAGCGACGGGGCAGCGCGCTCATTCAGGACCGCCCCGGTCCGAACCGCGTGGGGCCATTCGGACTCATCCAGCCGGTGGCCGACGTCGTGAAGTTCTTCACGAAGGAAGACATCATCCCGGCCCAGGCCCACAAGTGGCTCTATACCCTGGCGCCGACGTTCGGGCTCTTCCCCGCTCTGACGACGGTCGCGGTCGTGCCGTGGGGGCGCGCGTTCACGATTCCGGAGATGACCCTCTTCGGACGGCGGCTCTTCGAAGGCGGCCGCTGGTTCGAGCCGGTCGTCGCCGACGTCACCGCGGGCATCCTCGTCGTCTTCGCACTGGCCTCGCTCAGCGTCTACGGCATCACCATCGCGGGCTGGTCGTCCGCGAACAAGTACTCGATGTTCGGCGCGATCCGCGCATCGGCGCAGATGATCTCCTACGAGCTCGCGCTGACGCTGGCCGCGATCAGCGTGCTCCTCGCCGCCGGATCGCTGAGGCTGACCGACGTCGTCGCGCACCAGACCGGCTACTTCATCCTCTTCGACGTCGTGAAGCTCCCGGCCTGGAACGTCCTCTCCCCGGCGATGTGGCTCAGCTTCATCATCTTCGTCGTCTCCGGATTCGCCGAGACCAACCGCCTGCCGTTCGACTTCGCGGAAGCGGAGGCGGAGTTGGTGGCTGGCTATCACACCGAGTACTCGTCGATGAAGTTCGCGCTCTTCTTCATGGGCGAGTACCTGGCCATGGCCACGATGTCCGCGCTCATCACGACCCTCTACCTTGGCGGATGGGACATCCCCTGGTACGACGAGCCGGCGACGTTCGTCGGTTTCCTGCTGTCGTTCCTGGCATTCATGGGCAAGTGGGCGGTCCTGATGTTCGTCTTCGTCTGGGTCCGCTGGACGATCCCGCGCCTCAAATACGACATCCTGATGCGCATCGGCTGGAAGGTCTTCCTGCCACTGGCGATCCTGAACATCGTGATCGTGGCCGCATTCATCGCCGCGAGGTGGATATGAAAATCCTGAGCGAAGCGAAGGATCAAGGGAGCCCTCTCGACGAAGGATCCTTTGTCGAGAGGGCTCCCGTGACTCTTCGCTTCGCTCAGAGTTGACGACCCTATGGAATACGCAATCTTCTTTTTCTTCGCCGCGATCGCCGTGATCTTCGCGCTGGTGGTCGTGCTGCACCGGAACGCGGTCGTCGGCGCGCTGTCCCTGGTGGCTTCGTTCTTCGCCCTGGCGGTGATGTACGTGCTGCTCGACGCTCCGTTCCTGGCCGCGCTGCAGGTGATCGTCTACGCCGGCGCGATCATGGTGCTTTTCCTGTTCGTGATCATGCTGCTCAACCTGCACCATGTGGCCGAGCCGCGCACGCGCCCCATCCAGCAGTTCCTCGGCTACACGAGCGGGGCCGCGTTCGGAATCGGACTGGTCTACTTCCTGATCAAGTACGCCGTCCTGGGCCCGCCCGCGGAGGAGTTCCCGGCGACCGCGTACGACGTCGGTCTGCGGATGTTCGAGGCCTACATCTTCCCGTTCGAAATGGTGTCGATCCTGTTGCTCGCCGCGATCGTCGGTTCGCTGCTGCTCAGCGGGCGCCCCATTTCCGGAGGACGGGCGAAGCTTGGCGACGAGGTGACGAAGTGATCCCGATCCAGTGGTTTCTGATCCTCAGCGCGATCCTCTTCACCATCGGAGTCGTGGGCGTGCTCACGCGCAGGAACGGCATCACGATCTTCATGTCCATCGAGCTGATGGTGAACGCGGTGAACCTCACGTTCCTCGCGTACGCGAAACAGCTGGGCCAGACACACGGCCTCATCTTCGTCTTTTTCATCATGGCCATCGCCGCCGCGGAAGCCGCGATCGGGCTGGCCATCTTCATTTCGCTGTACCACCACAGAGACACGATCGATGTGGATGAAGCCAACCTGATGCATTGGTGAAACGAGTGCTGAGTGCTGAGTCCTGAGTGCTGAGTCCCTCCCACCCCAGCACTCAGCACCCAGCACTCAGCACTGCCGCGTAGACGGCACGTCTGTCGCAATCTCTTCCGCACAGGAGCCGAAGAGAATGGACAAGACAGAAAAGCTCATTGACTGGGAAGAGAACGAAAAGAGGGATCGCAACCGCAATGGTTTGCGGGACGACATCGAGCCGCCTGCCGTGGACATCTCGGCCGGCGCCGCGAAGCTCGCCAACCGGCTGCGGGACGACTCGCTCGCGGACCCGACCATTACGGCCGGCGACCTCGACGCGCAGTGGGAAGGCGCGCAGTTTTCCGGCGACGAGTCGGCGGTCTCCAGCATGCCCACCCCCGACAATAACGTCGTGGACGACATCGGGGCGGCCATGGGAGTCACGTATCAGGATTCGGAAGAACTGAAGTTTGGAGAAAAAGAGCGAAGCCGCGATCACAAGCGGTGGGAGCTCGATCCCGCGTCCTCGGACGACTATCGGGACCGGACAAGCAACGACAAGTAAGGCACGCGGGGTCTCCTCGCGGGCCAGGCGAGGAGAACGATGAGTGCTGAGTGCTGAGTGCTGAGTGCTGAGTTGCCCCACCCACCGGGCGGGCGTGACTCAGCACTCAGCACTCAGCACCCAGCACTCTCCCCGAAGATGCTGAACAACCTCTGGCTCATCCCCATCGCGCCCTTCGTCGGCTTTCTCCTGAACGGACTGTTCGGGGCCCGTGCCGGGAAGCGGTTCGTCACGGTCGTGGCGCTGCTCGGGTCGCTGGCGGCGGCGGTGCTTGGGACCGTCGCGGTCTTCGAGTACAACGCGCGGTACCACGACGGCGAGCGGCACGTCGACGTCGTCTCCCAGTGGTTCCTCAGCGGCGGGATGACGAACAGCGCCGGCGGCGCAATCGGCGCGGACGTCGCCTTCCAGCTCGACCCTCTCTCCATCGTCATGCTCATGGTCGTGACGTGGGTCGGCTTCCTCATCCACGTCTACTCCGTCGGCTACATGCACCACGAAGAGGGCTACTGGCGCTACTTCGCCTACCTGAACCTCTTCCTCGTGGCCATGCTCATCCTCATCCTCGGCAGCAGCTATCTACTGATGTTCGTCGGATGGGAAGGCGTGGGCCTCTGCTCCTACCTCCTCATCGGCTTCTACTACCAGACCGACTACGCGCCCCCTGCGGGCAAGAAGGCATTCATCGTCAACCGCATCGGCGACTTCGGCTTTCTCGTGGCGATGTTCCTGATGTTCGCGTACCTCGGCAGCGTCGACTTCGCGCGTGTGTCGAACGTCGCCGCGGGTGGAGGAGTCCCCGCCGGCATCCTCGCGGCGATCTGTCTGCTGCTTTTCCTCGGCGCGTGCGGGAAGTCGGCGCAGATCCCTCTGTACGTCTGGTTGCCGGACGCGATGGCCGGTCCGACGCCCGTCTCCGCGCTCATCCACGCGGCGACCATGGTCACGGCGGGCGTCTACATGATCGCCCGCTCGAACGTGCTCTATCGACTCGCGCCCGAGGCGATGATGGTCGTGGCGATCGTCGGCGGGCTCACGGCGCTGTTCGCGGCCACCATCGGATTGAGGCAGTTCGACATCAAGAAAGTCCTCGCCTACTCCACGGTCTCGCAGCTCGGCTTCATGATGATCGCCGTCGGCGTGGGAGCGTTCGCGGCCGGGATCTTCCACCTCGTCACCCACGCGTTCTTCAAGGCCTGTCTCTTCCTCGGATCGGGCTCGGTCATCCACGCGATGAGCGGCGAGCAGGACATCCGGAACATGGGCGGACTGAAGGACAAGATCCCACAGACCTTCCGGACGTTCGCGATCGCCACGTATGCGATCGCCGGTCTGCCGCTCGCCGCCGGCTTCTTCTCGAAGGACGAGATCCTCGTCTCCGCCTGGTCGACTCCGTTCTTCCCCGGCGTCGGCAAGCTCGTCTGGCTCCTCGGGACGCTGGCGGCGTTCTGCACCGCGTTCTACATGTACCGGCTGGTCTACCTGACGTTCTACGGGAAGTTCCGGGGCACGCACGAGCAGGAGCATCACCTGCACGAGTCGCCGCCGTCGATGACGGTGCCGCTCTGGATCCTGGCGATTCTGTCGATCTTCGGCGGTCTGCTCTCGCTGCCCCACGCGCTCTGGCACGGCTGGTCGCTCTCGTCGTTCCTCCATCCGATCATGCCGGCGCTGAACGGGGTCCCGGAGATCGAGCTGCATCTCTCCACGGAGCTGATGATCGCGGCCGTTTCGACGGCGATCGCGATTCTCGGCTGGTGGACGGCGCGCAGTCTCTACAAGGAAAAACAGCTCGCGGCCGACGTCGCGTTCGAACAGCGGGCGCCTGCTCTGGCTCGTGCGCTCGAGAACAAGTGGTACGTCGACGAGCTGTACGCCGCGATCATCGTCGCCCCCCTCGCGGCCATCTCGCGCTTCTTCTGGAAGGGCATCGACGCGATCATCGACGGCCTCGCCGCGATCCTCGGCTACGCCGTCCGCGGCTTCGGCGAGATCATGCGCTTTTTCCAGACCGGCAACGTCCGCAACTACGCGCTGATGTTCTTCATCGGCGTGATCGTGTTCGTCGCATTCTTTGTATGAGAACGAGTGCTGAGTGCTGGGTGCTGGGTGCTGAGCTCCCCCACCCCGTCCGGGCGGGCGGGACTCAGCACCCAGCACTCAGCACTCAGCACTCCATCGAGGTCCATTGATGCCATTGCTCAGTCTCTTCCTCTGGATGCCGATCGCGGGCGCGCTCGTGCTGGCCTTTTTTCCCCGCGCCGCCTACGGCGCGATCAAGGGCTTCGGCGTGGCCGTCTCGCTGATCACGTTCGTGATCTCGCTGGGCGTCCTCCGCGGCTGGGACGACGCGCAGGCGGGCTTCCAGTACGTCGAGAGCATCGACTGGATTCCGCAGTGGGGCATCCGCTATGCCCTCGGCATCGACGGGATCACGCTCTGGCTGGTCCTCCTGACCACGTTCCTCACCCCGATCATCCTTCTGTCGGCCTGGAACGCGATCCACAAGCATCCGAAGGAGTACGTCATCTCCTTCCTGGTGATGGAGACGGCGATGATCGGGGCGTTCCTCGCCACCGACCTCCTCCTCTTCTATGTCTTCTTCGAGCTGATGCTCCTGCCGATGTACCTGGTCATCGGCGTGTGGGGCGGCGCGAATCGCATCTACGCCGCGGTGAAGTTCTTCCTCTTCACCATCACCGGCTCGCTGCTGATGCTGCTGGGGATCATCTACCTCGCCTTCCAGAGCTATCACCAGAACAACCTGATCCCGACGTTCTCGATCGCGGAGCTGTACGGGACGTCGCTCACGCCGACCGCGCAGCTCCTTCTCTTCCTCGCCTTCTCGCTCGCCTTCGCGATCAAGGTGCCGCTCTTCCCGCTTCACACGTGGCTCCCCGATGCGCACGTCGAGGCACCGACCGGCGGCTCGATCATCCTCGCCGGGGTGATGCTGAAGATGGGGACGTACGGCTTCCTGCGCTTCGTCCTGCCGTTCTTTCCGGAGATGTCGATGAAGTGGGCGAACGTGATGATCGCGCTGGCGGTCATCGGCATCATCTACGGCGCACTGGTGGCCTGGGTGCAGCCGGACATGAAGAAGCTGGTGGCCTACTCCTCGGTCTCGCACCTCGGCTTCTGCGTCCTGGGCATCTTCGCGATGACCCGCGCGTCGATCGAGGGCTCGATCCTGCAGATGGTCAACCACGGTCTGTCGACCGGAGCGCTCTTCCTCCTCGTCGGCGTCCTCTACGAGCGGCGGCATACGCGCCTGCTCGCCGACTACGGCGGGATCGCCCGGACGATGCCGGTCTTCGCGACGTTCTTCATGATCGCCGTGCTCTCGTCGGTGGGTCTGCCGGGCCTGAACGGGTTCGTCGGCGAGTTCCTCATCCTGGCGGGGTCGTTCCAGACGCACCCCGTCGCCGCCACGATCGCCGCGTCGGGGGTCATCCTCGCCGCGATCTACCTCCTCTGGCTCGTGCAGAAGGTCTTCTTCGGGCCGATCACGAACGAGGAGAACCGGAACGTCCCCGACATGGCCTGGCACGAAGTGACCGCGATGGTGCCGCTGGTGATCCTGATGGTCTGGATCGGCGTCCACCCGAATACGTTCCTCAAGAAGATGGAGCCGTCGGTCTCGCATCTCGTGCGGACGATGCAGAGCGAGCGGGTGAATGAGCCGATGCTCGCCGAAAGCGTTGCCCGTTCCCAGTTGCCCGTTGCCCGTGCAGTTCCGCCTGGACCACACAGCCCGGGCAACGGGCAACGGGCAACGGGCAACCTGTCGGGAGGTGCGCAGTGAACCTCCATCCGATGCTGGAGCCCGGCTGGGTCACCGCCATCCTCCCCGAGATCCTCCTCTGCGCGGGCGGGATGCTGCTCATCCTCCTGGACGCGTTCGTCCCGCGCGCGAAGGGTGCGCTCGGACCGTTGGCGCTGATCGTCTTCATGGCCGCGGCGTGGGCCGAGAACATCTTCGTCACCGGGGGCGTCTTCTTCGGCGGCACGTACGAGATCAGCGAGATCACGCGCATCTTCGATCTCACCTTCCTCCTCGCGGGGATGCTCGCCATTCTCTTCGGCCGCGATTACCTCGATCGCGAAGGCATCGAGGGGGGCGAGTTCTACGCGCTGCTGGCGTGGGGCACGGTCGGCATGATGATGATGGCCAAGGGCCTCGACCTCCTCATCATCGTCCTGGGCTTGGAGATCCTCTCGATCTGCATCTTCATCCTCGTCGGCTATCACCGGCGCGTGGCCGTGTCGAACGAAGCAAGCCTCAAGTACTTCCTCATGGGCGCGTTCGCCACCGGGTTCATCCTCTACGGCATCGCCCTCTTCTACGGCGCGACGGCGTCGACGAACATCCGCACGATGGGCGCGTGGTTCGCGGCGAACGAGGCCACGCCGCTGCTCACCGTGGCCTTCGTGCTGATGATGTCGGGCTTCGGGTTCAAGCTTGCGCTCGCGCCGTTCCATCCGTGGGCGCCCGACGTGTATCAGGGCGCGCCGTCTCCGGTCGCCGGCTGGTTGTCCGTCGCACCGAAGGCCGCCACTCTGATCGCGTTGGTTCGCCTCTTCGACGCAATGGCTCCCATGCTCCCGACGGTGAACTGGATGAACATGGTCGCCGCGCTGGCGATCCTCTCGATGATCGTCGGCAACGCCGTGGCCATCGTGCAGCGCGACCTCAAGCGCATGCTCGCCTACTCGGGCATCGCCCACGTCGGCTATATGACGATCGCCATGCTCACCGTGCGCGACGACAGCGTTGCGGCCATTGCCGTCTACACGATCGTCTACGCGTTCATGAACATCGGCGCCTTCGGCGTCGTCTCGATGCTCGTGAAAAACGAGAACGATCCGCACACGCTGGACGACATCGCCGGCCTCGGCTTCCGTCGCAAGTTCTACGGATTCGCCCTCGCCCTGTGCATGTTCTCGCTGGCGGGGCTGCCGCCGACGGCGGGCTTCATCTCGAAGTTCTACATCTTCAAGACGGCCGTCGAGTCGGGACACACGACCGTGGCCCTGATCGGCATCCTCACCAGCATCGTGTCCGTCTACTACTACCTGCGTGTCGTGTACTACCTGTACATGAAGGAACCGGCCGAGGAGTACGCCGTGCCCGCCGTGGGCGGCGTGTTCGCGGCCGGAGCGCTGATCATCGCAGTCGTCGGAATTCTCGCCATCGGTCTGTATCCGCGGCCTCTCTTCGATGCCGCGGGGAATGCAGCGAGTGCCCTGTTGACTCCCCATGCCTCGACCGAACAACTCCAACGACCGTGAGGTCATCTCGGAGCTGACCACCGGACGCCTGTCGGTCTACCTCCGCTGCCTCACGTTCCTCGAGGGACTGGGACAGAAGACCGTCTCGTCGCACGAGATGGCCGATCGCTTCCATCTCAATTCCGCGCAGATCCGGAAGGACCTGGCGTGCTTCGGCGAGTTCGGCACGCGCGGAGTCGGCTACGACGTGGTGCGCCTCAAGTCGCAGCTGGTCGAGACCCTGGGCATGGACCGCACCCGCAACGTCCTCATCGTGGGCGCGGGCAACCTCGGCATGGCCCTCGCGGACTACTCCGGCTTCAACACCAACGGCTTCCACATCGTGGCCATGGTCGACGCCGACGCGTCCAAGATCGGCCGGGCGTCGCGCGAAGGCATCCTCGTCATGCAGTGGGACCGTCTCGGCGAGATCATCCGGAAGAACCGCGTCGACATCGGCATCATCGCCGTCCCTGGCGATGCCGCCCAGAGCGTCTACGAGGCGCTGGCGGACGCCGGCGTTCACGCCGTCCTCAACTTCGCACCGGTTCAGCTGAAGCTGAGGCCGGAGGTGAAGGTAAAGAGCATCGACCTGAGAATCAACCTCGAGTCGCTGTCGTTCCACCTCAAGAGCGTGGAGGACGGCGTCATCCCTTGAACGATCACGACCACCACCTGTCTCCGGACGATATCGCGCTCCTGTACTGATAGAGTCCCGCTCCAAGGAGTGAATGAATGGCCCTGAAACGCAAAGCATCGGCTCAGTGGAATGGTGGACTCAAAGACGGGAAGGGAACGATCTCGACGGACAGCGGCGTGCTGAAAGACACGCAGTATTCGTTCAGCACGCGCTTCGAGGACGGCATCGGCACGAACCCTGAGGAACTGGTGGCCGCCGCGCACGCGGGATGTTTCTCCATGGCGCTGTCCGGACAGCTCACGAACGCGAACACGCCGCCCGAGAGCGTGCGCACGCAGGCGACGGTGACGATGGAGAAGACCGACGCCGGCTTCACGGTCACGGCCGTGCACCTCGACGTCGTCGCCCGCGTCCCCGGCATCGACCAGGCCGCGTTCGACACCGCCGCGAACAACGCCAAGACCGGCTGCCCGATCTCGCGCCTGCTCAACACGACGATCACGATGACCGCGAAACTGGAGCAATAGGACGCATAGGACGAATAGGACTTCCTATTCGTCCTATTCGTCCCATACGTCCTATTCGTCCTATCGGTCCCCGCACGATGACCCCACGGATTGCCATTGAAGGGGGCCTGCGGAAGAAAGAGCAACCCCCGCCTACTTCGGCGAAAGCGCCCGCTCCAGCTCGATCACCGCGCGCTCGAGGTCCGGCAGCAGGCCGGCGGCGCGGACCACGTCCCCCGCGCGCGCGGCCTGCTCCACGTTCCGCGCGATCTCCGCGCCACGCTCTCCGGGGAAATAGCTCATCGAGCCCTTGAGCTTGTGCGCGTGACTGGCCAGCGCTTCGGAGTCCTTGCGGGCGATCGCGTCGCGCATCCCGGCGAGAAGCTCCGGGGTCTGGCGCGCAAACGCATCCCGCACGCGCGCGAGCAGCTCCATGTTGCCGCCGACCACGTCGGCGATCGAGCGGCGCTGCGTCACCTCCTCGATCGCTTTTGCCAGCTGGGCCGTGTCGACCGGTTTCGTCAGCACCGCCCGCATCCCCGCGGCGAGGCAGCGGTCGCGATCGCGCGCCGAGGTGTGCGCCGTCAGCGCGACGATGGGCGTCTTCCCGCCGCCATCCCGGAAACGGCGCGTGGTCTCCAGTCCGTCCATGCCGGGCAGCTGCACGTCCATGAAGACCAGATCGAAGCGCTGCGAGGTCATCGAGGCCAGGGCCACTTCGCCGTCCGTCGCGACCGATACCTCGTGCCCGAGGCGGCGGACCATCTCCGAGATCACCTCGAGGTTCACGTCGCTGTCATCGACGAGCAGCACCCGGAGCGACGTTCGTGCCGTCGGGACGGGCTCGAGCGTGTACTCCGGCTCCGCTTCCGCAAGGCCGAGAGCGACGCCCACCGCGTCGATGAGCTCGCGCTCGCCGACCGGGCGGGTCACGCGGATCGGATGATCCTTCGTATCCAGCGGCGATGTGATGATGATCTGCGGACGGACGCCCACGGATGGATCGGAGGTTACCGCGCATGCGAAGCGACCCTGCGGCGCGTCGGCCGCGCGCGAGAACGCCGCCGCGAAGACGCCGCGGCTGCGGAGGATTTGCGCCACCGATGACCGGGCCATCTCCTCCGGCTCGATGACCAGGATGGCCATCCCCTGCAGTGCGCTCTCCCACGGTTTCCGCTCGGGCGTTGCGCCGAGGGCGTCCGTCGCCAGCGGCACGACGAACGAGAAGACGCTGCCCGAGCCCGGCTCGCTCGACACCTGGACCGAGCCGCCCATCGCCTCGAGCAGCCGCGCCACGATCGAGAGGCCGAGACCCGATCCGCTGTAGCGCCGCCCGTGCGAGGAATCCGCCTGCGCGAACGGCTCGAAGATCCGTTGCCGCACGGCGGGTGCGATGCCCACGCCCGTGTCGCGCACGTCGAAGCGCACCTTGTCCCCGGCGCGGGCGACGCCGACGAAGATCTCGCCCGCATGTGTGAATTTGATCGCGTTCCCGACGAGGTTCACGAGGATCTGCCGCAGCCGCACCGCGTCGGCCCAGACGGTCTCCGGGACGGCGGGCTGCACGAAGTACGACAGCGTGAGCTTCTTCGACGCGGCAATGACTCCGACCGACTTCATCGTCTCGTGGATGAGTTGCCGCAGCGAGAAGTACACCGGCTCGAGCTCGAGCTTGCGCGCCTCGATGCGCGAGAAATCGAGCACGTCGTCGATCATCGACAGGAGCGTCTCCGCGGAGCGTCGGGCCGTGACCAGCCGCCGCGCCTCGACCGGTGTCGGCGAATCCTCGATGACCAGCTGCAGCATCCCGATCACCGCCTGCAGCGGCGTGCGCATCTCGTGGGACATGTTCGCGACGAACTCGCTCTTCGCCGCGCTGGCCTCCTCGGCCCGGGCGTGGGCCTGCTCCAGGCGATGGATCAGGTCCCGGGAGACATGGATCGCTTCTCTCAGCCGGGCCCGGCGGTTTTCGGCCGTGCGCGCCGCCAGCGAGATGTAGACGCCTCCGAAGAGAATGAAGACCAGCTTCGCGATCTGCGGCGGGCTCGCGACTGCGCGACCGTCGACCAGCGCGACCCACGCGAGCATCGCCGCGTAGCAGCCCGTTGCCAGCAGGGCGAACGCGAGGGCGCGGCGGAAGGTGGTCTGGGTCTGGTCGGCGACGCGCACGAGAAGGACGAAGAACAGCCAGCTCGCCTCCGCGCCCGTCGAATAGATCGCGAACGTCCAGATCAGAAGATCGCCCGCGAGCGCGGCGACGGTGAAGTCGCGCGGCGGATCGCGGCGCAGGAAGAAGGCGAGCACCGTCCAAGACACGGCCGCGTACACCGCGAGGGCCAGGGTCGCCACGAGCCACGACTCGATCGGCTGCGGCAAGACCCAGCGGTTGTGGATGAAGATTCCCAGCGACAGCAGCAGCGATCCGCAGACGCGCACCAGCGGAAGCTCGAACGTAGCGAGTCGCTGTTCACGCTCGCGCCGTCGCGTTTCGATCTCCAGTGGATCGATGGCAATGTCGGCCATTGGCGGACGCGGTCACTCGGCGCTCGAAGCTTCGCGCCGATTCCGGTGCAGAATGCCATGAATCTTCTGCAGGAGCACATCCCTCGCGATCGGCTTTCGCAGAAATCCGGCCGCGCCCATCTCCAGGCTCTGCGTTTCGACTTCCGTTCCGCTCATTCCGGTGATGAACAACGCCGGCGTGTCGATGCGCTTCTGCACCATGATCTCGAACACCTTCATGCCGCTCAGGGTGGGGATGTTGATGTCGAGGATGAGCAGGTCGAAACCGGTGCGGCCCAGCTCGATCAGCGCGTCGCCGCCGTCTTTGACCGTCACGACCTCATATCCCGCCTCGGTGAGAAACCCCTCGACCAGCGCGGACGACACGAGGTCGTCCTCGACCAGGAGGATGAGCACGGGACCGATCGTCTGGGCCCGCGCGACTTCTCTGGGCGCCGGCACCTTCAGCAGCGCATTCTCGATCTCTCGCCCGAGGCGCTCGGTCTCCGGCGCTGGATCGCGCCCGTACTCGCGGCGCAGCAGCGCGGTGCAGTCGTGATAGCGGCGCATCGCCGCATCCACGCGTCCCTGCTCGAGTTGCAGGCGCATGACCGTCCGATGCACGACTTCCTGCGACGGGTCGAGCGCCAGCATTCGCGTCGCCGTCTCGCTCGCCTCCTCCCACCATCCCGCGCGAATCAGGGCCGTCAGGAGATTTCCGAAGATCGCGATCGCGGCACCCCGGAACGTCGCGCGCCGATCCCCGATCCAGGCGTCGAATGCCTCGATGCCGGAGGTGAAGTGCCCGAGGAGATCGCCGCGGTAGATGTCGGCGGCCTTGCGGATGGAATTGAGCGACGGTGCGGCGATGAGGTCGTTGAAGCGCTGCACGTCGACGTCGACGGACCCGCGGTTGAACCGCACCGTCACGCCGTCGTCGATGAGGACGTCGGGAGGGAGGTAACGCAGCGCGTAGCGCAGATCGCGCACCACCTCGCGCACCTGCACGGCCGCGGTCGGATCGCCGAACAGCAGCTCGCCGATCTCGCGGATCGACGGCGTGTTGCCGATCTTCATCGCGAGATACACCACGAGCGCCTGCGTGCGGCGATTGCCGATCGACAA
The DNA here is from genome assembly GCA_964558905.1 of uncultured Thermoanaerobaculia bacterium. Classification (GTDB taxonomy): domain Bacteria; phylum Acidobacteriota; class Thermoanaerobaculia; order Gp7-AA8; family Gp7-AA8; genus QHVT01. The sequence goes on from CAZLGP010000100.1 coordinate 44,922, forward strand.
TGCGTTCCCTCGGTAATCGACCGCGGACAGGTCTCCCAGGAGGCGAATGGACAGGAGAACCATTTCGGACGGAAGTAATGGTACACGGAACCGCGAAATCCTGGGTGATGGGGTCGTCAATAAAACGTGCGAGAAGGGGGATGGGACGAATGGGACGAATGGGACGAAAGGGACCAATGGGTAGAACGGGCTACCCAATCGTCCCATTCGTCCCATTCCTCCCAACGCCCCCCCCAACCCACGTGCGAGAAACTGCCCCCCCATGAAAAACGACCCCCAC
>CAZLGP010000101.1:0-29281 GCA_964558905.1 uncultured Thermoanaerobaculia bacterium
TGCCGACCTTGACGAGAGGGGGTTGGGCGGTGGGCGGTTGGGGGTGGGCGGGCCCGCCCGCCCCCGCGACTCTGGCCGGTAGTCCCACCCACCGCCAACCGCCAACCGCCAACCGCCCGTACGCCTCGACCACCTCGAGAGGATTGTTCTCCGGCTCGAAGCGGCTCACGTAGAGGATGTAGTTCCGGGGCTCGAGCTTCAGACGCTCCAGAACGTCCGAGTCCTCTTCGTCCGGAAACTCGGACCCGTACGGAATGACCGCGGGCTCGAACGCGTAGTTCGCCCGGTAGTAGTCGGCGATGACCTCGGCGTCGGCGATCACGCGATTGGCGAAGCCGACGGACAACGTCTCGCCGATCGCGTACACCGACCTACCGGCAACGTTCCACTTGCGGCGCCTGCGCTCGATGCCGTCGACGTTGATCGCGACCGGAATGCGCGCCGCGCGCAGCAACGGGAGGACGAACGCGTTCGCGGCGTTACAGACCAGGACGGCGTCGAAGTCGCGGCGCACTGCATCGAGCGCGGAGAGGAACGCGTGGGACACGGTCTCGAAGTACTTGTGCTTCGCGGCGGGGATCACGATGCGGCGGACGCCGTTCCAGTTGGCGGTTGGCGGTTGGCGGTTGGCGGTGGAACCACCGCCCGGCCCCGGTCTTCCCGCCAACCGCCAACCGCCAACCGTCAACTCCTCGCGGCAGTACACGCTCACGTCATGCCCACGCTGCACGAGGCGAACGGACAGCTCCGCGGCAAACGTCTCGAACCCGCCGTAGGCGGGAGGGACACCCCGGGTACCGAGGATGGCAATCTTCATCGGAACCATTTTGCGAGCTCGCGGTCGCTCACCGTACGCCGGGACTGGATCGCGCGCCGTTTCGCGAGCACGCGCTTGCGATTGCGCCACAGCCATCCGAACGCGGGCAGCGACGAGCGCTCGATGGTCAGGGCGGCGATCAGCACGACGAGGTCGCGCGCGAGCTCGAACGGTGCATTGCGCAGGGCGAGGTATGCACCTTCGTTCTTGATCCGCAGCAGGAAGCGGTTCTTCACCGAGTGCATGTTCACATCCGCCGACAGCGCTCTCCGCGCCTCGGGCGTCACGCGCCGGACGTGATATGCGACCGCCAGCGGCTCGCACACTGCCCGCCATCCGCGCATCTGTCCGCGCCACGCGAGATCCGCGTCCTCGCGATACGCAAAGAAATCCTCGTCCAGGGCCTCGCCGTCGATGCTGACGTCGCGCAGGAACGCGACGCGGAACATCGCCGCGGCGCCGCTGACCCCGAAGACGTCGAAGCGGTTGGCGGTTGGCGGTTGGCGGTTGGCGGGAGCACCCTGGTGCAGATCGAGATGCCTGCCCGTCCGGGTCATGCGAATGCCCATCGAGTCGATCACGTTCGTCGGCTCGATGTCCCAACCCTGCGCACGGATGAGGAGTCCAGTCGCCGATCCGATGGCGGCCTCCTCCATCGCCGCCACCAATCGCTCCGCGTAGTCCGGGAGCAGATGGCAATCCGGGTTCACGACGAGGAGGAGCTCCCCCGTCGCAACGGCGAGCCCCTGATTCACGGCAGCGCTGAATCCTCGATTCGTGTCATTGCGGATCACGTGTGTCGCGTGAGGCTCGACGAGATCCACCGAGGAATCGCTCGACGCGTTGTCCACGACGATCAGCTCGCGATCGCGGACCGTCTGCTGGAGGATTCCGTCGAGGCAGCGCGGAAGGTAGGCCGCGCTGTTCCACGTCACGAGGACGATTGAGATTCCCTTCGGCGGGCTCAGGGCGAGCTGTCCCATCGATTGAACGCTCGCTTCATCACTCCCGCGTACGCCCGCATGGCCTCCCGGCGGCCGATGCCCCGAGGTCGCAAGCCCACGACCCCCGCGATCACACGCAGCATCATCCCGGCGACGACCGTCCACCGCAAGGTCTCCGCCTGCCCGGGCCGCATCCACTTGCGCGCATAGCGCCACATGTTGCGGTACCAGATGTCCACGAAGCCGGCGAAGTGGATGTGCTCGAGGCTGGCCCCGCCGAAGTGCACCACCTCCGCGCCCGGCACGACCCACATTTCCTTCCTGTGCTCGGCGAGCCGGCGGCAGTAGTCGACGTCTTCGAACCACGCCGGCGCGAACTGCTCGTCCAGCGGGCCGATCTCTTCGACGACTTCGCGGCGCAGGAGCAGCGCGGCCGCCGCGGGCTGCTCGATCCTGCGCGGCTCGGTCAGGTCGAGGTCGTGGTAGCGATAGCTCGCGGTCGCCGAGTTCCGCGGGAAGAGCTTGTCGAGCAGCAGCACCTCCGCCGCGAGCGTGCCGAGGGTCGGCAGGCGGCGGAGCTGGAACTCGCGCTGCGAGTCGCCGCTGTGATCGATCAGCAGCGGCACGGCGGCGGCGATCTGCGGATGCCCTTCGAGGAACTCGAAGAGGCGGGTCAGCGCACGCGGCGCCAGCTCGCAATCGGGATTGAGAAGGAACACATACCGCCCCCTCGAGGCCGCGAACGCGCGGTTCGTCCCGGCGGCGAAGCCTTCGTTCTTCGTCGATCGAAGCACGCTCGCCTCGCCAAGGTGCTCGAGCGTCGAGTCGGTTGAGGCGTTGTCGTGGACGACGACCTCGTACGCGAGGCCCTCGCAGGCGGCGGGGATCGATCGCAGGCAGCGGTCGATCCAGCGCTCGCTGTTCCAGGTGACGATGAGGATGGAGAGGTCCAGGGCGCGGGCGCGCGTCCGCACTACCGGTACCTGCTCGACGTCGAACATCAGGTCTGCCATTGCATGATCGCGCGAACCAGCGGGCGTGTCACGACTTCCCACGCGAACCGCGGCCGGATGCGCTCGAGATTCTCTACGCAGCTCAAATAGATTTCGTCGTCCGTCAGAAGCCGGCGGACGGCCTCGGCCACCGCCGCGACATCGCCCGGTGAAACGACGATGCCCAGTCCTTCCTGCTCGACCAGCTCCGCCGCGAAGCCACCCTTCGTGGCCACGACCGGAATGCCGGCGGCGATGGCGTCGAAGAGTCGCGTGCGGATCGAGTAGTCGGCTTCCGCCGTGCGACGGTGGAGCATGATAGCGATTTTCCCGGAGCGCAGCCACGAGAGCCGCTCGTCATACGGAACCCATTCGTCGTTCGCCGACACGGACGGCCCGCCGCGCGCGAGGAGCGCGTCGAACCGGTCGTCTCTCCGCCGGTCGATGAGATCGCGATTCGGACGCGAGCGGCCGAGAAAGAGGAGCTTTGCGCGGATCCCGTCACGGTTGAGGCGCACGATCGCGTCGACCGCGGTCGCGGGATCGAGCCACTCCCACACGCCGCCGCCCCAGACGACGGCCGGCACGGCCGGCAGCGCTGATTGGCCAAGCCTTGGGCACGCTGTACTACCTTCGCCGGCCTCGATGACAGCCTTCACGTCCGTCGGGTCGAAGCCGAAGGGCACTTCAATCCAGGGCGCGTCACCGCTCTGCAGGGTCTCGTAGAACTGGCGCTGCTTCCGTGCCGCGCAGACGAGCAGGTCCGCGCGCATGAGCGCCTCCGAGAGCCGCCACCATTCGGCGGCGAGATGCACGCGCTGGCGCAGCGAAGGAGCGTTGCCGTACAGCTCCCGCAACTCGAGGACGGTGGGATCGAATAGGTCGTAGACGATGCGCTGCGCCGCCCGGCGCTTGCGGAAGCCGCGCGCCGGCTGTCCGATGAGGACGCTCGCCTCGCGCAACGCGGCGCGGGCCGCGTCCGTGCCGTGCTCGATGCGCGTGACGCCCTCGCGTCCCGTACCTTCGCATTTCGCGATCAAGGTCGTATCGAAATGCTTCGCCAGCTCGCGCGCGAGGTGCCACGCGCGAATCCCCGGACCGGCCATGCGATCGCCGACGACGTCGGGCGTGTGGACCACGACATGGAAGGATGAAGGCCGGAAGGATGAAGGCCCCAAGGACGAAGGATGAAGGATGAAGGATGAATCGCGCATGCTCTGGTGCGCGGATCATACGCATCTCGAGGCGCGCTTGCGGGAGGACTGCTCCGCGCGGAGGTTCGTCACCACGTCACGTCGGAGTACTTGCCGCGTACGCCCTTACTGAAGTCGTACCAGCGGCAGCGTCTGCGTAGAGTCAGCCGGGCGGCCGCAGAGCATTTCTGACGTATGCGAGGGCATCCGCGAAGTTGACGAGAACCTTACAGTCGACGGCGCTCAGTTCGTCGTACACGGTGGGATGCGCGAATCCCTTCGCGTCCTGGCTTACGAAGACCTTCTGTCCTGCGTTCGCTTCTGCGTGGGCTCTGACCGACGCGAGAACGACAGCATCCTGTGGTGTCAACGAATAGGCGAGCTCGTGCCCCCTAGCGATGGCAACAATGTCGCTGGTGAGCGGGATCATCGTTGCACTTGTGGCGAAGCTGTCAATTGCCAGCTCCAACCGATCGCGCGATTCCTCACTGCCTGCGATGAGTGCAGCGAGAACATCTCTCGACTGGTCAATGAGTGTGCGAAACGGCTCGGACCTGGAAATCTCGCGTATCTGCCGCTGCAGCGCCGCTTGGAATTCCCGTCGCTCGGCCGCGCGGCGATACCACGTTGCGCGCGCTTCCGCAGCACACACCGCAGGAATCGCTAATGCGATGGCACCCGTACTGGCCAAATCCAATATACCGCGACAGCTCTCGCATCTCTCCTGAAGGTACGCGAGCTCCAGTATGAAGTTGGTTTCGACGTAGACAATCACGCAGCAATGTTCGCTCGGATCGCGCCACCACGGACAGATTCAGCAAGACCGGAGTCCTCTACCCACTGCCGATTCGACGCATCAGGCAAGGTGCCGGCCACGAGATCAGATAGCCACGCCTCGATCAACAGCTCAAAACTGCTCTCGCTGAGTTTGTCGAGACGCGCGTTCAGCCGCGCAAGGTACGGCCGAAGGACAACGGCCGTGTCGGCTTCAAAGTCGGGAACGCTAACGTCCGGCGTAGGATGACGCCACAGATAGAAGTGATCGCGTAGTGCAAGAAGAAAGTACGCGGATTCGGAGACTTGGGCGTGAACAAACAGATTTCGCAAGAACCGGGCCGCCCATTCCGGCGACGCTGAGATTGTGTTCTTCGCTTCGACCAGAAGGCGCATGCCTTCCCCGGGCTTCTCTACCGTAAAATCTACGAAGGGACGAGGATCGGGCATGGCAGCATCATTCTACGCGTGTTTCAGGTCCGGCTCGCGTCAAGCTCAGCTGCTTCACCCCTGACGGCGTCCGTACACCACCCCTTCTGCATCCTTGGCCTTCATTTCATCCTTCCGACCTTCATTCTTCACTCTTCATCCTTCCGACCTTCACCCTTCCGACCTTCGACCATCCGGCCCTCCAAGCAGTCCCTCGACGATCCCCTGCAGGGAACACCGGCCCCTCACGAGGAGGCGCGCGTCTTCCCACAGCAGGGAACGGATGCGGCCCACACCGGGATGCATGCGCGCGACGAGGTAGCGGTTGCGGGTGCGGAGGCGCGTCGCGTCGCGGCGAAGTGCGTGGGCGGAGGCCGACCCGCGATGCGTGGCCTTCACGACCGGAAGGACGGCGGTGCGCCAGCCGTCTTTGCGTAGGCGCGCCGAGAGCTCGACGTCCTCGTAGTACGCGAAGAGGCGCTCTTCGAAAAAGCGGCCGCCGATGGCGTTGCGGCGGTAGAGCGTGGCCGTCGCGGAGACGCCCCAGGCGACCGACAGCGGCGTGCCGACCGGCTGGCCGTGCCCGATCTGGCGGAACGTCCCGTTGCTGATGTCGATCCCCGCTCCGTCGATGGTTCCGTCCGGGCGGCGGATGATCGTCTGGACCGCGGCGAGATGCGGGTCGCGATCGAGAGCATCGCGCACGTAGGCGAGCCAGTCGCGATCGAGAACGACGTCGTTGTTGACGAGCGCGACGTAAGGCGCCGTAGAGAGCCGGAGGGCGGCGTTCGATCCGCCCGCGAAGCCGAGATTCGTCTCGCTGCGTGCGGTGGCGTGGGGAGTCGGCGTGCGCGATCCGTTGTCGAAGACGATGACGCGCGCTGGCGCCACGCTCTGCGCCTGGATGGAGGCGAGGCATTCCTCGAGCATCGCGCCTCCGTCGAGATCGAGGACGATGACATCGATCATCGCGCGTCCATCCGATCGACGTTGATGGCACCGCTGAGCACTCTCAGCGTGACCCGTCCCGGCTTCGGGATCGTCACCGTGAGGGTCTGATAGCGCTCGTCGGGCCGGACCGAATACGCCTGTCCCGCGAGCTCGAAAGTGGCGCCGAGACCGGTGATGAAGTGGAGCGTGTGGGTCCCTTCTCTCGCGAGAAAGCTCGCCGACTGATCCGCCTCGAGGACCCAGCCGCCCCGGTACGTCGAGCGCATGAGCGTGTAAACGTCGGGGTAGGGCTTCCCGCCGTCGTGTACGACGTGGGCGTCTTCGAAGTGGACGGTCCTTCCCGGTAGTTTGGCGACCTGGAAGGCGACGGCGAGCGCGAGAGCCGCGATCCCGCACGTCACGGCCGCATTCAGAAAGCGGAGGCGATGCCTCGGCACGCCAAACAGAAGCAGCGCGAGCAATCCCCACCAGGCCGCGTCGTTGAGTCGAACGTAGCTCGGGAAGAGCCGCGAAAAGTCCGCGCCGTAGAGATTCGACAGCCACGTCCCCACCGCGTTCTCACCATTGAACTCGTGAAACAGACGCCACGGATACGCGACGCCGTGGATCACGAGGCCGACGGACCACGCCGCAACGAGCGCCAGCGTGCCGCGCGGCAGCTTCTGCCAGACCGACGCGATCCCGAGCGCGAGCACCGGCATGAGGAAGACGAGGTACCGCAGCGGCGGAGCCCATCCTCCGAACCACTCGCCGCGCGGGATCAGATAGAACACATACAGCAGCGACGCGAGCAACCCCGTGCGAAACCCGCGCGGCGTGGTCTTCCAGCTGGTCAACGCGACGAAGAAGAAAAGATAGAACGGAGCCTGGAACAGCAGCCCGCTCATGCCGTCGACGAGCAGCCCGCAGAAGCCGATCACATAGTTCATCGGCTGCGTCGGAAGCAGCTCGCGCCAGGTGTGGACGTTGAGCGGATCGCCGGTGATCGCGAAGATCACGAGCAAGGGGAGGGCGAGGATCGCCATGACGATGAGGACGTTGCCAGTTGCCCGTTGCCAGTTGCCAGGACTGCTTCGCCCGGGCCAGAACTTCCTGGCAACTGGCCACTGGCTACTGGCAACCACCCCCACGGCCACCAGCACGAACCTCAACTTCAACAACACCAGCCCGAGCAGCGCCGGCATCCACCGCTTCGCCCGATGCTCCCTCGCGCCCCGGAGCGCCTCCACGAAGAAGAACGCCGCCGGCACTTCGGGCCAGATGCGTGTGGCGTAGAAGAGCACCGGCGGCGCGAACGCAACGAACGGGAAGACGCCTCGGATCGCCTCCTCGCCGATGCCTTCGTCCTCCATCCACCGCACCGTCGAACGGACGAGGAGCACGCCGAACAGGGCGATGGTCGCGATCGCGCCGTGCAGGCCGCCGAGGAGGTAGCCGGGCACCATCAGCAAGGACAGGAACGGCTCGTGACGGGAGAACTGCTCGCCGCCCTCTCCGACGGGATCGCCGAACTGCGGTATGGCGAGGTCCGGCCGCTTCCACCGCGCGGCGACTCGCTCGTGGTACTGGTTCGCCAGATCGAGATCGAAGTCGCGGACGACCGAATCGGTCAGGAAGAGGTAGTACGGCTCATCGCCGTCGATGGGCGTGCGGAGCATCGCCGGGACCGTGATTGCGTAGACGATGGCGGCGATGAGCGCGGCGCGGTTCGCGGACCAGCGTACGTGTTCGCCCACGGCGACGAACAGCGCGAACGTCGCGAGCTTGATCACCGCGAGGGCGACGAAGGCGAGATACGGATCGAAGCCGGGAAGGCGCTGCCAGACGATCCACGCGAACAGCCAGGTCGCGGCATCCACGCCCGCGTATCGCAGCAGCGTCCGGCTCCGGAGCACGACGAGCGGCAGCACGAGCAGTGCGATGACCGTTGCGGCGATCACTCGAACCCTTCGACCTGCAGCGAGGCGTGCGCGGGAAGCGCGCCGTCGGCGGTCACGCGGATCGTGCGCGCGCCGCGCGGCAACGGAATCCGTCCCGCGCCGTCGATCCAGGCGTCGTATCCGTAGTCGCGGACCTTCCCGGCCGCGTCGCGCGGCAGCGGATTGTGCGCCTTGTGCCACGCCTCGCGACGGACGTAGCCCCAGTCGGCGACGTCCCCGATGCGGACGTCGATGCAGTTGACCGTTGGCCGTTTGCAGTTGGCAGGAGTGAGGGCCTGCTGTCGACTGCCAACTGTCGACTGCCGACTCACCATGATCCGTCCGAGGATCGCGCCCCGGCGAAAATTGGCGACGTTGGCACCGGAGACGATGAGGTGCGTCGCACCGTCGGGCACCTCGTAGGTCTCGCTGTGGTTCGGCGCGAGCGCGTGCCCCACGGCGACCCTCGGCTTCTCCGGGGTCGCGGCCCTGAGAAAGTATGGGAATGCCCGGGCGACGATGCCGCTCCACGGAAAGAAGAGCATCACGAACCCGAGGACGACCGCCGAGGGCCAGGTGAGCCTCAGCGCGGGCAATCCGAACGTCCGCGCCACCGCGGCGATGAGGAGGACCGCCAGCGGCAGAGCGAGCGTCCGCAATGGAACGGTCGTCGTGACGAGCGAGACGATCACCGCCAGCGCGACGGCGAAGGGAGTGCGACCCAGAACGAGGACGATGGCGACGGCAATCGCGAGCAGAAAGAGCTCGCGACCGATCCGGACGTTGTCGATCGGGAGCCAGCGGAGGAGGAGGAGGGCGATGAGGGTGATGACCAGGTTGGCGGTTGGCGGTTGACGGTTGGCGGTTCCGCGGGCGGAGGGTTCTCCCGCCAACCGCCAACCGCCAACCGCCAACCCAACGGCAACCGCCACGATCGCCCCGAAGATCAGCAGCCGCAGCGACTCGTCCGCGACCGCGATCTCCGCCACGATCAGCAGCGGCACGCCCAGCATCACCACGGAATACGAAAGCCAGGCGAGCACCGTCACCGTGACTGCGATGAAGGGCAGCGCCTGGTCGATCGGCGTCGTGTGTTGGACGGCGAGATGGCACGCGTACGCCGACAGCGCCGCGGCGGCAATCCAGCGAAGGCTCTCCAAATCAGGCGACCGTCACACTCGCGGCCGGGTTCCGCACGAACTCCGGATCGAACCCCTCGAGCGTCTCGGGCGTGATGGTAGCGCGATAAATCAGCCGCGCGTCACCCTTCAGCCGAACCTTGTCCGCGTAGCCGTCCCGCAGCGCGAACGACACCTCGAGCGTGATCCCGCTCCGCGTCAGCACCGAAACCGGCGACTGTACCTTCCCGAAGAGCGCGCTCGTCACCGCGGAGGCGACGACACCGGAGCCGCAGGCGAAGGTCTCGCTCTCCACCCCGCGCTCGTACGTACGCACCTCGATCGCGTGCTCGTCGCGGACGACCACGAAGTTCGCGTTCGCGCCGCCGTCGGGCACGAGGTCGGGATGCCTGCGGATCGCGCTCCCCAGCGGGGTGATGTTCTGCGACCAGAGATCCTCGCGCAGAAAAACCACGTAGTGCGGGACGCCGACCAGGATCGAGCTGCCGCGCACGGTCTGCTCGCCAATCGCGAGCGGCCTCTGCGCACGGAACGTATGCGGCGGCGGCAGCGAGAGCGTCACCAGTCCGCCCTCGCCGATCTCCGCGCCGACGATTCCGGCGTCGGTCTCGATGGTCATCTTCCTGCCAGCGATGACGTTGAGGAAGGCAAAGCGCGCCGCGCAGCGGGTACCGTTCCCGCAGAACGTGGCCAGCCCGCCATCGGAGTTGTAGTAGCGCATCCTGAACGTCGCCCGGGCCGAGCTCTCGATGAGGATGAGCCCGTCGGCGCCGACGGAGAGGGCGCGCGTGCAGATCCGCCGCGTCAGCTCGCCGGCGTCGGCGATCTTCGCGGTTCGACCATCCCTGTTGTCGATGACGACGAAGTCGTTTCCGCCCCCGGCCATCTTCGAGAAGCTCAACGGATCCTGCTTCACATCTCCTCCGGAAGTTTTCCGCCGGTGCCCCGGTTTGCCTCGGACGGCCCTGTATTCTCGCACGACGCGCGCCTCTCGCCGCGTAACGTGCGGAGGGACCGATTCGTCTGAAAGACGAGTCTCAAAGTCGCAGAGTCTCAAAGTCTCAAAGAGGCGGCCAACGAAACCCTTTGAGACTCTGAGACTTTGAGACTTTGAGACTCCCCCGGGAGGTCAAAAGTTGAAACGTACGCTCGCAATTCTCGCGGCGCTGGCCGTCGCCGTTCCGTCGATGGCGCAGAACAGGAGCCAGGAGCCGGAGCAGCCGCGACTCGTCGAGAACATCGACGTCCGCATCATCAACGTCGACGTCATCGTCACGGACCGGAAGGGCAACTTCGTCCCCAACCTCACCGCGGACGACTTCACGATCCTCGAGAACAGCGTCCCGAAGCCGATCTCGAATTTCTACGAGGTCCAGGGAAGCGTCGCCAAGAACGTCGTCGGCGAAGCGCCCATCCCCGAGACTTCGGAGGCCCCGAAGAAAGAGATCCCCGAGAACATGAAGCGGCGGATCATCTTCTACGTCGACAACCTGTCGCTCGCGCCCTTCAACCGCAACCGCGTCTTCCAGCAGATGAAGGAGTTCGTGACGACGGTCATGCGCCCCGGCGACGAGGCCATGATCGCCACGTACAACCGGAGCATGAAGGTGCGGGTGCCGTTCACGCGCGACACGGGCCAGATCCTCTCGATGCTCGACTCGCTCCAGAAAGAGTCGGGACTGGGGATCGCCAACCGCAGCGAGCGCAAGACCACCGAGGACCGCATCCGGGAGGCGTCGTCGTATTACGATGCCGTCTCCACCGCGCGTGCTTACGCGTCCTCGATCGAGCACGACCTGCGGCAGAGCGTCGCCTCCATCAACGCCCTCATGAGCACCCTCGCCGGCGTCGACGGGAAGAAGATCCTCGTTCTCACCAGTGAGGGCTTCCCGATGCAGCCCGGCCGGGAGATGTTCTACTTCATCGACGACATCGGTCGCGATAAGGGGTGGTCGGGCATGGGCTCGACGATGCTCGAGGGCATGACCTACGACGGCGCGAACCTGATCCAGTCCGTAGCCAAGACCGCGAACGCAAACGGCATCACGATGTACACCGTGCATGCGGCCGGTCTCACCGGCGGCATGGAGATGTCGGCCGAGCACGCGCAGCCGGTCTCCGCGTCGGTGGGGCAGGCGGCGATCTCCAACACGACCGAGTCGATGCAGCTCATGGCCGAAATGACCGGTGGCGTGGCCTCGGTGCAGACGAACAACTTCAAGCTGGCCTTCGACCGGATTCACCAGGACCTCGAGTCGTACTACTCCCTCGGATACCGCGCCGGCACCGAGCGCGTCGACCGCCAGCGCTACCTGTCGGTGCGAATGAAGAACCGGGAGTACCGCGTCCGCAACCGCCAGACCTTCGTCGAGAAGTCCATGTACGCGGAGATGAACGACCGTGTCGTGGCCAACCTGCTCTACCGCGTCAAGGACAACGAGTTGGGCATCCTGACGCGCGTCGGGAACCCTCTGCCGACCGAGGACGGCTACTACCACGTCCCGGTCGACATCCTGATCCCGATGCAGGCCCTCACGCTCCTCCCGCAGGGCGAGGTCGAGTACGTGGGCGGCTTCGACGTCTACGTGGTCGTCGGGAACAAGGACAACGATATGTCCGACGTCGCCCGCAAGTCCCACCAGATTCGCGTCCCCGCGGCGGCGTTCAAGGAGCTCAGCGGGAAGTTCTACACCTACACGCTCGAGCTCCTGATGGAGCGCGGCCTCAACAAGATCTCCATCGGCGTGGTCGATCAGGTCTCCAACACGGCGGGCTTCGCCAGGGACCAGGTGATCGCGCAGGACATGCGGTAAGCACCGGGTGCTGAGTGCTGGGTGCTGAGTGCTGAGTGGCGCTCGACGCACTCAGCACTCAGCACTCAGCATGTTGTCCCATGCGCCTGCTGCTCACGATCCAGTACCTCGGTTCCCGCTACGGCGGCTGGCAAACGCAGACCAACGCGCTGGGGATCCAGCAGGTGATCGAGGAGGCGTTGGCGAGGATCTACGCGGAGCCGGTGCGCATCCACGGCGCGGGACGCACCGACGCCGGCGTGCATGCGGCCGCGCAGCGCGCACACTTCGACGCTCCCTTCGAGATCCCACCGCGAGGACTGGTCCTGGGCGTCAACCAGCTCCTGCCGGCGGACATCCGCATCACGGCCGCCGAGCCGGTCGCGGACGACTTTCACGCGCGCTTTTCGGCAAAGGCGAAGACGTACGCATACCGCATCTGGAACGCGGAGGTGGCGGACGTGTTCGCCGCGGAGACGCACGCCCACGTCGCGAAAGCGCTCGACGAGCGCGCGATGCACGATGTCGCGCAGCAGCTTGCCGGCACGCATGACTTCGCCGCCTTCACCGTTGCCGACCCCGAGGTGGCGTCGACCACGCGGTCGATCCGGTCGATCGACGTGCGCCGCGACGGCGACGTCATCCGCATCACCATCACCGCCGACGGCTTTCTCCGCTACATGGTCCGCCGCATCGCCGGCTCACTGATCGAGATCGGACGCGGCAAGCTGGCGAGCGATGCGATGTGGCGCGAGGCGCGCTGGACCGCTCCCGCGAGGGGGCTCACGCTGGAGAACGTGAATTACGAACGGGATTCGGCGCCCGTGACCCGTTGCCCGTGACCCGTTGTCCGGGACCCGGGGCATGGTCGCTCGCGCGATCAAGCCCGGGCAACAGGCAACGGGTCACGGGCAACGTTTGATAACATCGCGCGCAAAATGATCGACGTTCGCAAGCTCTGCGAGCCGGGGTCGATCGAGCAGACGCTCCTCGACAGGCTCGACCTCAAGCGGCTTCCGCGGCACATCGCGGTGATCATGGACGGCAACGGTCGCTGGGCGCGCGCGCGCAGCCTGCCGCGCGTCGAGGGCCACCGCGCCGGAATCGCCTCGGTCCGCGAGATCGTCGAGACCGCCGCGCGCCTCGAGTTGCCGGTGATCACGCTCTACGCGTTCTCGGTCGAGAACTGGAAGCGTCCGCGCTACGAGGTTGCCACCCTGATGATGCTCCTCAAGGAGTACCTCCGGAAGGAGCTGCAGACGCTGATGGAGAACAACATCCGCTTCACGCCGATCGGCCGCGTCGACGGCCTCGATCCGAGCGTGCAGCGCGAGCTCCGCTACGCCGAGGAGAAGACCGCGCAGAACAGCGGCCTCCTCTTCCAGATTGCGCTCAACTACGGCGGCCGCGCCGAGATCGTCGACACGTGCAACCGGATCATGGCCACCCTGCGCGAGAAAGAGATGACCGACGCGGTCATCGACGAGGCGTTTTTCGCCGATCACCTCTACACCGCGAACGTCGACGATCCGGACCTGCTGATCCGCACCAGCGGAGAGCTGCGGGTCTCGAACTTCCTCCTGTGGCAGATCGCCTACGCCGAGATCCACGTGACGAAGGTGCTGTGGCCCGATTTCCGCCGCCGGCATCTGTTCGAAGCAATCATCGACTTCCAGTCGCGGGAACGCCGCTACGGTGGAGTCGAGCCGCCGGACGCGGAGATGTTCGTCGAGGCGGACGACTCGGCGGCCTCTTCCTGATGCGCTTCGCCCGCGAGATCACCGCGCTCGTCCTGGCACCGTTCGTCATCTGGCTGATCGGCTGGGGGCACGAGTACCTCTTCAACGGAGTGATCGCCCTGGTGGCCATCCTGGCGATGCTCGAGTTCATCAACCTCGGCAAGGCCAAGGGCTACCACATCCCTCCCGTGCTCTGCATCGCGGTGATGCTGATCATCATGGGGGGGTTCGTCTTCGACGACCTCTCGGTGGAGCTGGGGATGTTCGCGGCCCTGCTGGTGATCCCGGCGTCGTACGTGTTCAGCAGTCCCGGGGCGATCGAGGACTCTTTGCCCTCGAGCGCGGTGGCGGTGCTGGCGACGACCTACGTGGGCCTGCTCGGCGGCTCGCTGATCCGGCTGCGGCACGATTTTCCGGAGGGCTGGAAGCTGATCTTCTTCCTCCTGCTGGTGGTCTGGCTCGGCGACTCCGGTGCGTACTACTTCGGCAAGGCGTTCGGAAAGCACAAGCTCTCGCCGGTGATCAGTCCGAAGAAGACCGTGGAGGGGATGGCCGGCGGAGTCTTCGTCTCGATCGTCACGGCCATCGTCATCCACTTCACGTTCTTTCCGAAGTTTCCGCTGCACCACGCGATCATCGCCGGGGTGATCCTCTCGTTCGCGGGCGTCGTGGGCGACCTCGCGGAGTCGATGTGGAAGCGCTCCGCGGCGGTGAAGGACTCGGGCACGCTCCTCCCCGGCCACGGCGGCTTCCTCGACCGCTTCGACTCGATCCTCTTCACCGCACCGATTCTCTATTGCTACTGGAGCCTGATGGTGCGCGGGTTCCGCAGTTTGGACATCATGTCGGAGTAAAGTCCTGAGTGCTCAGTCCTGAGTCCTGAGTCCCACTGCCCCAGGACTCAGGACTCAGGACTCAGGACTCCATGACACGAAAAATCTCGATCCTCGGCAGTACCGGTTCCGTCGGCCGCAGCACGCTGGCGGTCGTCGACTCTTTCCCTGAAGCACTGCGCGTCGTCGGGCTCGCGGCGGGCGGCAACGTCGAGCTGCTCGCGGAGCAGATCGAGCGCTATCGACCGGAGCTCGTCTCGGTGCGCAGCGAGAGCGACGCCGCGCATCTGCGCTCGCTCTTCCCCGGTGTCGAAGTCATTCCCGGCATCGAGGGCACCTGCGCGGTGGCGGCGCTGGACTCGTGCGACTGCGTCATCGCCGCGATCGTCGGCGCGGCCGGCATCCCGGCGGTCTACGCGGCTCTGCGCAAAGGAAAACGCGTCGGCATCGCGAACAAGGAGGTGCTCGTCGCCGCGGGAGATGTCATGACCCGCACCGCGCGCGAGCATGGGGGCGAGATCCTCCCCGTCGACTCCGAGCACAACGCCGTGCATCAGGCCGTCCGCTGCGGCACGCACTCCGAGCTCCAGCGGATCATCCTCACCGCGTCGGGCGGCCCTTTTCTCCACCGCGACCTGGCCACGTTCGACGACATCACCATCGAGGCCGCGCTCGCGCATCCCACGTGGCGGATGGGCAACAAGATCTCCATCGACTCGGCCACGATGATGAACAAGGGGCTCGAGGTCATCGAGGCCCATCATCTCTTCGCCGTGCCGGTGGATCAGATCGACATCGTCATCCACCCGCAGTCCATCGTGCACTCGATGGTCGAGTACGTGGACGGGTCGATCATCGCCCAGCTCTCGACGACGGACATGAAATTCCCGATTCAGTACGCGCTCCTCTACCCCGAGCGCGTGGCGGCTCCCTTCGCGCGACTGGACCTGGCGAAGATCCGGACGCTGGACTTCTTCCCTGTGGACATCCATCGTTTCCCAGCGGTCGAGCTCGCTTATCACGCCTGCCGGCAGGGCGGCTCGATGCCGGCCGTCCTGAACGCCGCGAACGAGATCGCGGTGGAGCGCTTCCTGGTGGGAGAACTTCCGTTCACGGCAATCGTAGACATCGTCAAACGCGTGCTCGACCGGCACTCTGCCGGTGTCAGCGCAATCTCCTCTGTCGAGGAGGCGCTGCACTGGGACGCCTGGGCCCGGAACGAAGCGCGCGGAATCGATGTTGCAGTCAGGCGCTGACTTTTCTATGAACGCTATCGCCACCAATCTCTTCGCCGTCGTCGTCGTCCTCGGCTTCCTCATCTTCGTCCACGAAGCCGGCCACTTCATGGTCGCGAAGCTCTTTCGCGTCAAAGTGCTCGTCTTCTCGTTCGGGTTCGGGAAGCGCCTGTTCGGTTTCAAGAAAGGCGACACGGACTATCGGGTTTCCCTGATCCCCCTCGGCGGCTACGTGCGGATGGCGGGGGACAACCCGGAAGAAAACACGGAGGGCAGTCCGGAGGAGTTCCTCTCCAAGCCGAAGTGGCAGCGGTTTCTGATTCTCGTCGCCGGTCCGGCGATGAACGTCATCATCGCCATCGCGTTCATCGCGGCGATCGTGATGGTCGGAACCGAGCAACTGGTGACGAAGCCGATCATCGGCGAGGTCCTGCCGGACAAGCCCGCCGCCAAAGCGGGATTGCAGACCGGCGACCGCATCCTCCGCATCAACAACGAGCCCATCGACGACTTCGACGACATCCGGATGATCGTCGCCATGAACGCCGGCACCCCGCTACGCGTGGTGTACGAGCGGAACGGAGTGCAGGGCACCACGACGCTCACGCCGGAGCGTGAGGACGGCGATTTCGGACCGGTCGGGCGGGCGGGAATCCAGTACGGCCTCGAACCGGTCGTCGGGCGCGTCGAGCCCGATTCCCCGGCCGCCGCCGCCGGCCTCCGCGCGGGCGACCGCATCGTCAGCGTGAACGGACAACCGGTGCGCGCGCTCGGGGACTACGGGCAGGCGTCCGACAAGACGAAGACCAAGCCGGTAGAAGTGGTCGTCGCCCGCGGCGCAGAGCTGACGACGCTGCGCATCGAGCCCTCGGCCGATCCGAAGCTCGCCGTCTGGCGCGGCGTCCTTCCGCAGACCAAGCTGCTCAAGCTCTCGTTCTTCCCGGCGCTGCGCTTCAGCGTCCAGGAGAACTTGCGGATGGTGAAGCTCACCTTCGCCGCGGTGGGCCGCCTCTTCCGCCCGGAAGGGAGCATGAAGGAGCTGAGCGGCCCGATCAACATCGCGCGGATCTCCGGGGAAATGCTCCGCCGCGGCTGGATCGAGTTCGTGGGCCTGATGGCCATGATCTCCCTCCAGCTCGGGATCATGAACCTCCTCCCCATCCCCGTCCTCGACGGCGGTCACATCATGATCCTGCTGATCGAAGGAATCGCCCGACGGGAGCTCTCGCTCCGCGTGAAGGAGCGCATCCAGCAGGCCGGCTTCGCGGTGCTGGCGACGCTGATGCTGGTGGTGCTCTACAACGACGTGATCTCGAACGTGCTGCGCCTCAAGAACGGGTGAAAAGCCGGAGCGGAACGACCTTCGCGATGTAAGCGAAGTCGCGATCGTTGTGAACAAGGGCGATGTCGTGCGCGATTGCGCATGCCGTGACGAGACAATCCGCGGTCGAAGGCGTGACTCCCGCATCGCGGCACTGCAGATAGATCCGGGCTGCTTCCTCGAATCGGTCCAGCGGCGTTGGCGCATCGAGAACTCTCACGAACGTGAACATCTCCCGGCCCCTGTGATAGCGCCTCAGGTCTCGCGCGCCACGCAGCACTTCCATGACGACGACGGGACACACGGCCACTTCGTCATCGACGATGGCACTGAGGCTGGTCCGGCCTCGCTCCACCTCGATCCATGCGCTCGAATCAACGAGAACCACTGTGTTTCCCGCCTCGACGTGCTCGCGCCTCATGCGCCGACACGCGTTGCTTCGGCGGGCTGAGCGACTTCGCGGCCTTCTCCTTCAGGTACTCGGGATCGAAGAACCCTTCGTCGCTGTGCGCGAGCTTCTCGAACTCCCTGTACGCCTGCCAGAACTTCTCCTGCCGCACGACTTTTTCGAGCGCCTTCGTGACCGCACCCGAGTACGTTTTCTCACCGAGCGCTCGCCGGGCGCGTTCCAGTAACTCGGGATCGACGACGATATTCGTGCGCTTCATACACACAATATGAGCTATTTGTGCGTATCGGTCAACATCGTGCGCCGCAGCAGATCCAGCGCCGCCTGCGAGGAAAACCACTTCACCATCGGCCGCGGTGCGGGCCAGAGAAGCTTGCGGTGCTGCTCGCCGTTCGGGCTGGCCACGGCGATGTGCACGGTGCCGATGGGCTTTTCCGGCGTCCCGCCCGTCGGGCCGGCGATGCCCGTGATTCCCATGCCCCAGGTGCTGCCGAAACGCGCACGCACGCCCCGTGCGAGCGCGAGGGCGACGGGCTCGGATACTTCGCCGTGCTCGCGGACGAGCGCGGGATCGACGCCTACAAGAGCCGTCTTCGCCGCGGCGGTGTAGCAGATCGCACCGCCGAGGAACCAGACCGAGCTGCCGGCCACGTCGGTGATGCGCGAGCCGAGGAGTCCACCGGTGCAGGACTCGGCGGTGGAGACCGTTTCGCCGCGTGCGAGCAGCAGCGCGCCGACGACCCCTTCCATCGTGTCGCCATCTGCGCCGAAAAGCCGCAGGCCGAAGATCTCGCGCAGCTCGGCCTCGCGCGACTCGACGAATGCCTGGTCGTCGGAGGCGAGGTGGATCTCGATCTGTCCACCCGATGCCAGAATCGTCACGAGTTCGCCCGGATGATGCCCGTAGTAAGGCTTCAGCTTCTCCTCGACGCCCGACTCCGTCAGCCCCGCGATCTTCAGCACGCGACGGATGCGCGCCGCTCCGCCCCTCGTCTCGGCGAGCCACGGGGTGAAATACGTCGCGATCATCCACTCCAGCTCGTGCGGGACGCCCGGGAAGACCCAAACGTGCTTTCCTCCGGTCTCGATGTGGAAACCCGGAGCAGTGCCGCGCTGATTGCGCAACGTCGTCTGACCGATGAAGACGTTCGCCTGACGCCGGTTGACGTCTGGCATCTTCCAGCCGCGCTCCGCGAAGCGTGCTTCGATCCAGTCGACGATGGACGGATCGACCTCCATCGTCAGCCCGAACGCCTCGGCCAGCGCCTCGCGCGTCAGGTCATCCTCGGTCGGCCCGAGGCCGCCGGTGATGACGAGCAGATCAACGCGGTCGAACGCGTACCGGATCTCGGCGATGAGATCCGCCAGCAGATCTCCGACGACGGACTTGCGCACCACGGGAACGCCGTACGTCTCGAGGGCGGTCGTGATCTTGAGAGAGTTCGTTTCGAGGCGCGTCGGCCCGAGCATCTCCGAGCCGATGGCGAGGATGGCGGCTGTTGTTTTCATGCCTCAGATCAATCCTGAGCGCAGCGAAGGATCAATGGAGCCCTCACGAACGCACGCGCCATCGTCGCACATCGTGTCGCCGAAATTCGTGCTGCGCGGAGCAAAACATCCCCGAAGCGCCGCGATGCGCGCCGCTATCGCACGTCCCGCCGTTTTCGAGAGGGCTCCCTCGATCCTTCGCCGTCTTCGCGGCTCAGGATTACCCCCGCGGCACGATCTTCCAGAGCTCCCCTTCGTCTTGGTCCGTCACGATGTACAGCGCCCCGTCCGGCCCCTGACGCACGTCGCGGATGCGCTTGCCGCGGTCGGCGAGCAGGTGCTCCTCGCCGGTCACGCGGTCGTTCTCGAGCGTGAGGCGCACCAGGCGCTTCTGGCGCAGCGCGCCGACGAAGAGGCTCCCGCGCCACTCGGGAAACGCGTTTCCGGTGTAAAACTCGGCGCCCGAGGGCGCGATGACCGGGTCCCAGTAGTAGACCGGATCGACGAAGCCCTCGCGCGTCGTGTCCGAATTCCAGATCGCTATGCCGAAGTATTCTTCGCCGAACGTCACCACCGGCCAGCCGTAGTTCTTCCCTTTCTCGATCAGGTTCAGCTCATCGCCGCCTTTCGGACCGTGATCCACGACCCATAAGCGACCCTGAGGATCGAACGCCGATGCCTGCACATTGCGATGACCGACGCTCCAGATCTCCGGCCGCGCGTCGCCGCGACCGGCGAAGGGATTGTCCGGCGGGACGGAGCCGTCGGGGCGGATGCGGATGGTCTTGCCCATGTGGCTGTTCATCTGCTGAGCCTGCGGACGCACCGCCCGCACCGACCGCTCGCCGAGCGTGATGTACAGCATCCCATCCGGCCCGAACGCCAGCCGCGATCCGAAGTGCAACCTGCCGTCGTAGGTCGGCATGGCCCGGAAGATCACGCGCACGTCGTCGACACGCCCCCGATCGGCGGAGAGCACGCCCCGCGCGACGCTGGTCGCATTCCCACCCTCCCGAGGCTCGCTATAGCTCCAGTAGATCGTCCGGTCCGTCGCGAACGTCGGACTGAGAGCGACGTCGAGCAGGCCTCCCTGTGCAAGGGCCACCACGTCCGGCACGCCCGCGATCGGCAGCCCGACGTTCCCCGCCGCGGTGACGATGCGCATCCGTCCCGGCCGCTCGGTGACGAGCAGATCCCCGCCAGGAAGAGGCTCGACGGCCCACGGATGGTCGAGATCGCTCGAGAGAACGACGACGTCGAACGCCACGTTCGAAGTCGTTCCGCACGCGCGCGTCTGACCGGCGAATGTTGGACGCTGCCTGGGGACATTCGCCTCGCGCGTCTCCAACGGAGAACACGACGAGGCTTGCGTCGTCGAGCGAGGACCGCTCGTAGGATTTTCCGGAGTGCCGGCGGCAGGCGGTTGGCAGGCGGCGAGAACGATCACGGCGGCGGGGATCAGGAGTTTCATGCCTCCGGGTGATGCAAGAGCGATGTCACAGCGTCAGAGCGCCGCTCTCGAGCTCCTCTTTCTCCCGCAGGAGCGTTTCCCACTTCCCCGACAGCAGGTCGATCATCGACTTCAGGGCCGACTGCTGCTGCTGGATCTTCTTCACGCGCTCGCCGTCGCGGAAGACTTCCTGCGAACAGAGCATGAGCTCGTTCCGCTCCCGCTCCCCCTCGGCCGAGGCGATGCGTACCTCGAGCGCGGCGATCTCTTCGTCGATCTTTTTCATACGCTTCGCGCGCTGCTTCTGTTCGGTGCGGTCGATACGAGTCGTCGAGTCGTCAGGCCGTCGAGTCGTCGAGATCTCCGGGCGACTCGGCGGCTCGACGGATCGACGGATCGACGACTCTTCGCCGGCAGGCTGCGACACCGGCAAGGCGGCGCCCGCTTTCATCTGTTCGACCAGCTCGGAGTAGTTGCCGCGATAGACCTCCGCCACGCCGTCCTCGACGAGGATGATGTTCTCCGCGATGCGGTCGATGAAGTAGCGGTCGTGCGAGACGACGATGAGGGCGCCGGTGAAGTTCTCCAGCGCCTCCTCGAGCGCTTCGCGCGTATAGACGTCGAGGTGGTTGGTCGGCTCGTCGAGCAGCATCGCGTTGCCGCCCCGATGCATGATCTTCGCGAGCGCGAGACGTCCCTTCTCGCCGCCCGAGAGGTCGCGGGTCTTCTTGAAGACGTCCTCACCGAAGAACGAGAACCGCGCGAGGTACGAGCGCACCTCCTCCTCCGTCTGGGTGACGTCGAGGTCCCAGACCTCGTCGATGACGGTGCCGGTGGGCTTGAGATCGCCGAGGGTCTGGTCGTAGTAGCCGACCTGGACGGCGTGACCGTAAGTGACCGTCCCGTCGAGCGGAGCGAGTCTCGACGCCAGCGTCTTGAGCAGCGTGGACTTGCCCGACCCGTTCGGACCCATGATCGCGTAGCGCTCGCCGCGCCGGATCTGCAGCGAGAAGTTTTCGACCACGCGTTTCGCGCCGTAGCCGACGGCGAGATGATCGATGGTCATCGCCACCGCGCTCGAGCGGCCGCCGGCGTCGAGGTTGAACTTCGCGAGCGTCTCGTCCGTCTCCGGCCGCTCCATCTCGTCCAGCTTCCCGAGCATCTTCCGGCGCGACTTGGCCTGCTTGGTCTTCTGGCCGGCGAGGTTCCGGCGGATGAAGTCCTGCGTCTCGGCGATGTACTCCTGCTGCCGCTCGTAGTCCTTCGCCATCTTCTCCATCCGCTCGGCGCGGAGCTGGAGGAACTTCTCGTAATTTCCCGGGTACTCGACCAGCTTCCCGTGCGCGAGCTCGACGATCGTCGAGACGGTGCGGTTGAGGAACGTGCGGTCGTGCGAGATCAGCAGGTAGCTGCCCTTGAACTCCTGCAGGAACTCCTCGAGAAACTCGATGCCGTTGAGGTCCAGGTGGTTCGTCGGCTCGTCGAGCAGCAGCAGATCGACCTTCGTGAGCAGCACGCGCGCGAGCATGGCCCGGTTCTGCTGGCCGCCGCTGAAGGCGTGAATGGGCCGTTGCCATTCGCCCCTGTCGCTGAATCCGACCCCGGTGAGCACGCGCTCGACGAGAGCGTGGAGCGTATAGCCATCCGCGTGCTCGTAGTCGTGCTGCAGCTCGGCGTACTTTTCGAGAAGCCTGGCGTGCTCGGCCTCGCTCTTCGTCGTGTCGGCGAGGTCGTGCTCGATCGCACGCATCTTCCGATCGATCGCGAGGACGTTCGCAAACGCCGTCTCGACGAAGTCGAAGAGCGACATTCCCGGCTCGGCCTCGAGGTGCTGGCCGACGTGGCCGATGGTCATCCCGGACGAGCGGATGATCTGCCCGCGATCCGGCTCTTCCTGTTTCAGGAGCAGGCGGAAAAGCGTGGTCTTGCCGGCACCGTTGCGGCCGACCAGGCCGACGTGCTCGCCGGGGTTGTGTTGCCACGTGACGCCTTTGAGGACATCGTGGGGCCCGTAGCTTTTCTCGACGTTATCGAAGCGGTAAAGCATGAGTTTCAGCGATGAACGCGGAACGATGAACGATGAACGGGCGCGATTCGTTCCAGCAGGTGGCCCGCCGGCGTCGCGCCGGCTGAGCGAGGATCACCTTCATGAGGTTACGGCTTTGCCTATGACAATGGATCTATGACGCGGACGCACCCTGCTAACCTTGACTCGGCCGCGAACGCTGAGCGAAGCGAAGCGTCAACGGAGCCCTCTCGAAGAACGCGCGATCTCCGAGAGGGCTCCGTTGATCCTTCGTCGCTGGCGCGACTCAGGATTTTGAGAGGAACGAATGCGTCTGGCAGTCAACATCGATCATATCGCCACGATCCGCGAAGCCCGCAAGACCGACGAGCCCGATCCCGTGGCGGCGGCCATGATCTGCGAGCTCGCCGGAGCGCAGGGCATCACCGTCCATCTCCGCGGCGACCGCCGTCACATTCAGGACCGCGACGTGGAGATCCTCCGCCGCACCGTCACCACGCACCTGAACATCGAGATGGCCGCGACCACCGAGATGGTGCGCATCGCGCAGACCGTCAAGCCGCATCAGGTGACGCTCGTTCCCGAGCGCCGCGACGAGGTGACGACCGAGGGAGGTCTCGACATCGTGCTCCACTCGGGGAACGTCGAGAAAGTCGTTCATCAGCTCCTGGAGGCACGTATCGACGTCTCCATCTTCGTCGATCCCGACCTCGAGCAGATCCGCCAGTGCCACAAGCTGCGCGCCCCGAAGATCGAGATCAACACGGGCAAGTACTCCGATGCCTGGAAGGACGGTAACTGGAGCGCGGAGCTCGACAAGATCGCCACCGCCGCGCGGGCCGCGAAGAAGCTCGGGCTGGTCGTCCTTGCCGGCCACGGACTGACCTACCGCAACATCGACGGCATCGCATCGGTGCCGGAGATCGAGGAGCTGAACATCGGTCACTCGATCATCGCCAGGGCCGCGCTGGTGGGACTGGACAGCGCGGTGAGGGAGATGGCGGCGCTCATGCGAGCACCGAGGAGACTGCCGACGGTGAGGTGATGTGGCCAGAGCCCGTTGCCGGTCGCCCGTGCCCCGTGGCCCGTTGCCCGTCGCCCGTTGCCGGTGACGCTCCGCCAAAGCGAGCCAGTCGCTCGCAAACGGGAAGTGGCTACCAGCTACTGACTATTGGCCACGGGCCACGGGCAACGGGCAACGGGCAACTACGTCCGCAGTTCCGCCAGCTTTCTCCGCAGCTCGCGCGATCGCTGGGGATTGCGCGACGCCGAGAACGCCTCCTCCTCGTACAACGCGATCAGCGGCACGAGCTCCTCGGCGGCATCCGGGTGCTGGTCGCGCAATTCGCGCAGCGCTTCCTCCATCGTCATCGCGGGGCCGACCTGGATGCCTTGCGCGGCGAGATAGGCGGCGAGGAGATCGAACGTGCGGCGGCGCCGGCGCTGGATGAGGAAGATCGCCAGGGCGATGCCGATGACGATCGCCAGCATCACGCCGGTCTCCCGCGTAAACACGTTTCGCGCTTCGTTCGACAACCGGCTGCGCAGAGTCGCGATCGATTCCCCGGCCCAGGTGAAAGCATCCGTGAAGAGCCCGATCTGATCGCCGAGGCCGAAGGTGAGGACGTAGCGGTCCCAGAAGAACGTCAGAGAGTCCGCGAATGCGGCCATGTAGAACCGGACCGGGTTCATCTGCACCGCCCCCGGCCGCAGCGAAGGCGGCGTCGAGTCGAACGTCAGCCAGCGCGTTCCGTCCCACACTTCCGTCCACGCATGCGCGTCCTCACGCCGCAGCGCGTAATAGCCCGTGAGGGGATTGAGTTGTCCGGCGTAGAACCCGCCGGCGATGCGCGCCGGGACGTCCACCGCGTTCAGCAGGGCCACCATGCCCGCCGCGAAATACTCGCAGTGTCCCGCGCGCTCGACGAGCAGGAAGCGCTCCAGCGAGATCGGCGTCCCGGTCGCGGGGTTCGGTACGTATCGGAAGTTGCGAACCATGTACTGCTCGATCAGCTCCGCTCGGCGCTGCGGACTCTCCCCGTCGCCGACGATCGTCCGAGCGAGCGTCTCCACCGCGGGCGAGATCGGGTAGCCCGCCATTCCCATGCGCGTGAGCCGCAGCGGCTCGGCTTGCAGCGCCATCCGCACCGACATCGCCAGCGAGCCGTCGTCGTACGTGAAATACGACTCCTGCGTCGGCCCCTCGTACAACGTGGTGACCCCCGACAGCGCGACCGTGCCGACCGGGAGAAACACCTTCCCCCTTTGCGCGCGCATCTCGACGATGGCCTCTCGCTCGATCCCATTCGACTTCGCCAGCAGGAAAGTGTCTCCGCGTTTCCGGACGATGCGCAGACCGCGAGGTGGCTGTCGCCACTCTCCGTTGTCGTAGCGATCGTAGATCGTTCCGCGCAGACGGATCGGCGTGAAGAACGGACGCGCCCCGTGATCGAGCCAGACGCGCGCCACGACGGTCGCGTCGTTCGGCGTGACCCGTCGCTGATTCAGATTGATCGTGTCGCTGAGGGCCGTCGTCGCGCCGGGCAGGGGTCCGGTCAGGCCTCGCACGATCGGATTGCGAAGCCGCGGCAGCAGCGGGAAGAGCAGCGCGCCGATGACGAATGCTCCCACGAGATAGAACCCCGCCGCTCGTCCGGACGCTGCCTCGGCATACTGCACCCCGATGGCGCGAGCGGTCTCGAGGTGGCTCAGATCCATGAGCTGGCGGAACATGAAGAACGCGAACACGACCACGAACGGGACGATCGCGAGGTGCGTCGACGTCGCGAGGCTGGCCGTGAAGATCAGCGCCGCCGTGAGGATGCGCTGCGCCTGGTTGTCGCGGTGCGACGATTCGATGGGCTGATACGCGGCGATGAAAAGGACCAGGTGCGTCGAGGCCGCGATCGCACTGCGGGACACGAACGCGGCGTCGATGACATAGAACGGCACGTACGCGATCGCCAGCCAGCGCATCAGAGACGCGGGGATGAGCTCCGGACTCCTGCCTGAGGCGACCCGCACCACCACCGCGGTCATGAACACGTGGAACAGGACCAGCGAGAGGCTCGAGATCGCATAGGTGAAATAGAGGGGAACGGCCGCGAACATCGCCAGCAGCAGCGTCTCGAGCTCGCGCGACCCGCGGATGCGCCGGGAGCGCCGGCCGCCAGGGGTTGGGTCCGCCAGCGGCTGGCCCGCAACGGCCAGCGGCGGATGGACCGGCCGGCGGGCCGCCGGCGCTCCTGACGCCGGCGCGCCGCTCATGCGGCCCTCCGGTTCACCGAAAACAGCACCGAGTGGCGCTCCAGCACCTGATGCACCGGCTCGTATACCGGCTCGAGCAATGCCAGCGCGCGGAAAAGATGCGCGGCCGGCTCGTGCTCGTGCGCGCGCAGCGTCACGCGCGGCATGGACAGGGTCACGTCGAAATCCTGCTGCACGGCGTGCCAGACGAACGTCGCCGCCTCGGCGATCATCTGCTCGAAATTCTCTTCGCTCACCGTCACCGGCCTGTACGGATCGACGACGACGTGTACCGATCTCCCCGCTTCCGCGTCCGTCTGCTTCATGATCCAGCGTCCGAGGCTCGCGGACTTCTTCCAGTGGAGATGACGGAGCGAGTCGCCACGGACGTACTCGCGGAACGAATGGATCTCGGTTCCCGAGCCCGGGCGGTTTGCCACGCTCTGCTCGCCTGCGAGCGGTCGGAAACGGTCATGGGACGCGTCGTCGCCGAGGATGCGCGGGTAGACCACGACGTCGCTGGAGATCCGCACGCGGCGCTTCTTCAGGAAGAACCCGAAGGGATACCGCGTGTAAGAGTCGATCGCGTGCACGTGCGCGAGCCCGCGCTTCGTGAAGAGGAACAACGCCGCGACTTCGACGGTGCGTCTCCGCGGTAGCACCGGGATGATGACCGGCTCCGCGAGCGCCTCGGAGGTCAAAATGACGTCGCGCACATTCCAGAGTCGCGAATCGTTGCGCACGCGAAGCATCCCGTGCGCGGGCCGCCCGGCCCAAACGTCTTCCATGCCGGCGATCTCGACGTGCAGGTGCTTGAGCCCGCCCTTGGACGCCATCCCCGACAGCAGCAGCGAGCCGAGCATCAACGATACGCCAAGGTAGAGCGCATTGTTGCCCGTGTTGACCGCCGCGAGCGCGAGGATGATCGTCGTGATCAGGTATGTGGTCCCGACCTTCGTGAAGCGGACGACTCCGTTGAATTCGAAACCGTTCATGCTGAGCGAAGCGAAGCATCGACGGAGCCCCCGCGATGTGCACGCCATCGTCGCTCGATGCGCGCTCCCCGCGAGGGCTCCCTTGATCCTTCGCTTCGCTCAGGATGAGAAACGTCTCATCTCGGCACCGCCGTCTCGTTCACGATGCGCTGAATGAATCTCGCCTCCGGCGAATGATCGCCGCGGGAGAGGCGGCGGTCCTTCATCACGATGCGGTGCGAGAGCACCGGCTCCGCGAGACGTTTGACGTCCTCGGGGATGACGAAATCGCGGCCATTGACCATCGCCAGCGCCTGGCAGACCTTGAAGTACGTCAGCGCGCCGCGCGTCGAGACGCCGAGGGCGACCTCGGCGTGCGTACGCGTGGTCTGCACGATCGCCATCAGATACTCGACCAGCGACTCGCTCACGTGCACGCTGCTCACGCGCTCCTGCAGCTCGCACACTTCACCCTCGTCAAGCACCGGCACGAGGTGATGGAGCGCTTCCTGCGCGCCGCCCGCGCGGAGCAGCTTCTTCTCGTCCGTCGCGTTCGGGTAGCCGATGGTGAGCTTCATCAGGAATCGATCGAGCTGCGACTCCGGCAGCGGGTACGTCCCCACGTGCTCGATCGGATTCTGCGTGGCGATGACGAGGAACGGGTCCGGCAACGCCATGCGCCGCTTGTCGATCGTGATCGTCCCCTCGCTCATCGCCTCCAGCAGCGCCGACTGCGACTTCGGCGTAGCCCGGTTGATCTCGTCGGCCAGAAGCACGTTCGTGAAAACCGGCCCGGAGACGAACTCGAACTCCTGCAGATTCTGGTTGTAGATGGTGACGCCGACGATGTCCGCAGGGAGGAGATCGCTCGTGAACTGAATACGCTGGAACTCCAGCGAAAGCGACCGCGCCAGCGCATGGGCCAATGTGGTCTTCCCGACGCCGGGGACGTCCTCGAGCAGGATGTGCCCCTTCGCGAGCAGGGCGGCGATGCAGAACTGCACGACCTCCGACTTCCCGCGAATGACACGCTCGACATTGGCTTGCAGGGCCGTGATGCGGTCCAGGGATCCCGACATCGGAAGCGGTTCAGTGCTCATCGGTTCAGTCGACAACACGCTACAACTTCCGGTAATTCGGCCCCCCGCCGCCCTCCGGCGGAACCCAGGTGATCACCTGGTACGGATCCATGATGTCGCAGGTCTTGCAGTGGAAACAGTTCGTGAAGTTGAGGAACGGCACGCGGCCGCGACCGTCGGCAGTCTCCTTCGGCTCGTACACCTGCGCGGGGCAGAAGTGGAAGCACGGGTTTCCGTACTCTTCCGTGCAGCGCGTGATGCACACCTCGGTGTCGAGGATCAGCAGATGCGCGGGCTGGTTCTCCTCGTGGATCACGCCGCCGTTATAGACGTTCGTCACCTTGTCGAAGGTGTACTGATTGTCGTACTTCACCTTCGCCGGCGGATGCGGATCCTCGGATCCGAAGTAGCGCTTGATGCGCACCATCCGCTCGTGGCCCGCGTGTCCCTCGAGCTTGTTCGCAACGCCGAAGCCGCGGCCGCCGGTGATCATCCCCGCGCCCGCGTTGAGCATGCCCGCGAGCTGTCCCCAGTTGAAGGCCTGATGGAAGTTGCGCTGTTTCCAGAGCTCCTCTTTCGCCCACGACGCTTCGAACAGCTCCTCGTACTGCTTCAATTGACTGGCCGAACAGTCCTCGCCGAGGAGCGCGGCGAACGCGGCCTCGGCGGCGAGGATGCCGGACTTGATGGCGAGGTGGATTCCCTTGAGGCGGGCGCCGTTGAGGAAGCCGCCCGAATCGCCGAGGATCATGAAGCCATCGCCGTGTAGGCGGGGCATCGAGTAGTAGCCCCCCTCGGGGATCGCCTTTGCGCCCGCGGAGATCATCTTGCCGCCTTGCAGGATCTTCTGGATCTCCGGATGAAGCTTCAGGCGCTGCAGCTCGTTGTGCGGATCGAGCGTCGGGTTCTTGTAGTCGAGACCGACCACGAGACCGATGTCGACGATGCGGTCCTTCATCCCGTACACGAAGGCTCCGCCGAACGTGTCCATGTCCAGCGGGAATCCGAGCGTGTGGATCACGCTGCCCGCGGGGAAGCGATCATCGGGAAGCTGCCAGAGCTCCTTCACGCCGACCGAATACACCTGCGGGCTCTTGCCCGCGTGCAGGTCGAACATCCCCGCGAGCTGCTTCGCAAGCGTCCCGCGCGGTCCCTCGGCGAGGATGGTCATCTTCGCGCGGACGTCGACGCCCGGCTCGAAGTTCGGTTTCGGCTGGCCGCTCTTGTCGATGCCCTTGTCACCCGTACGTACGCCGACGACGCGGCCGTCCTCGACAAGCACGCGCGTGGCGGCGAACTCGGCGAAGAGATCGACGCCCATCTCGCCGACGATCGGTCCGAGCCAGCGGACCATCTCCCCGAGCGAGATCACGTAGTTGCCGTGGTTCTGCAGCGGCGGCGGAACGATCGGCAGCGCGACCTTCGACTGCTCCGTCAGCAGGTAGACGTGATCGTCGCGGACCTCCGCCGCCAGCGGCGCGCCCCTGGCGGCGAAGTCGGGAATCAGCTCGCGCAGGCTCTCGATCAGTTC
>CAZLGP010000102.1:0-35695 GCA_964558905.1 uncultured Thermoanaerobaculia bacterium
CGGATATTTCCAAGAAAAGCCGCGGCCGCTTGTTTTACTCCTGCGTGGTGCCGGCGATGAACATCGACGATCCGGCAGATCCTCTATTGCCTCCGCCACGCCGAGGCAGGCACCGCTCCGCCCGCGAGCGGCAGCGCAAGGGGCCGATGTGGGGCTGCCTGAAGGTCCTGTTCTGGACCTTCGGCGCGGGCGTGCTGCTGCTCTTCCTCCTCCTGGCCGGAGGTTGGTGGTTCCTGGGCACGACCGCGTTCGAGGAGTACGTCCGCGGAAAGATCGAGGTCTCGCTCGAGGGACGGCTGGGACGGGACGTCACCATCGGACGGCTCGA
Organism: uncultured Thermoanaerobaculia bacterium; assembly: GCA_964558905.1. Classification (GTDB taxonomy): domain Bacteria; phylum Acidobacteriota; class Thermoanaerobaculia; order Gp7-AA8; family Gp7-AA8; genus QHVT01. The sequence goes on from CAZLGP010000102.1 coordinate 329, forward strand.
GATCGACGTCAGCGGGCCCCAGCAGAGGATCGTCATTCATGACCTCCGCATCGCCAACGCGCCGGGCACCGTCGCTCCACACTTTGCAGTCGTTCGCGAAGTCGTGATCACGGGCGGCGTGGAATCGTTCGTCGGCCGCAACGTGAAGGTCGGCCGCGTCGACGTGCGCGAGCCGCGTCTCTGGTTCGAGATTCTGCCCGACGGCACCCACAACTTCCCGAAGTGGAAGACCGGTCCGAAGAGGAGCTTCGAGATCGTGCGCGTGGAGTTGGGCCAGCTCTTCATCACCGAGGGTGCGTTCGGCTTCAACGATCGGCAGCGCGACATCGCCGCGCTCGCGCAGAAGATCGAATCGACGATCACGATCACCCGGGCCGAAGACCTCTACGCGGGAATCGTGCACAGCTCGATCGTGCGCGTACGGCTGCAGGAATACGAGCCCTTCGACGTCGACATGCGCGGAGGATTTCGTTACACGCCCGGAGCCCTCGCGCTGCAGACCATCGCACTGCGGGGGCGCGGCATCGAGGCCTTCCTCTCCGGGAAGCTCGATCCGCTCACCGAGGCGGTGTACGACCTGCGGCTCGCGTCGAAGCTGAACCTCGAGCGCGTGCGCGAGATCTTCCGCGTCGAACAGACCCTCGAAGGCACGCTGGCCCTCGATACGCGACTTCAGGGGAAGGCCGGCGACTTCACGATGACCGGCGGGTGGAGCGCTCCGGAGATCGTCGCCGACACCTATACGCTCGAAGACGCCAAGGGGCGTCTCACGGTGACCGATCAGAACCTGGCCATCGACGTCGAGAAGGCCACCTATGGCGGCGGCACCATCGGCGCGCAGTTTTCGCTCGCGCAGTTCGCGGAGCCGTACCCGATGAAGGTCGATCTCCGCTACCTCAACATCGGCATCGAGCCGCTCTTCAGCAGCTGGGGCGTCGAGAACACCGGCCTGCGCGGCGCCGCGACCGGCCAACTGAGCTATCAGTGGAACAAGGACAAGGTCCTCGAAGGCTCGGGTGCCGGAACGGCGCGGCTGACGAAGACCACCGCGTTCTCGAACGCGCGTTATCCCATCCCCGTCTCCGGCACGACCGACTTCACGCTGAACAACGGCGTGGTTAGATTCCGCAACGCGGAGCTCGACACCGACGCGTCGCACGTGAGCCTCGCCGGCTCGCTGAAAATCGAAGGCGTCGTCACCGATTTGCGGATGAGCATTCGCAGCACCGACTTCGGGGAGCTCGACCGCATCGGCTACAACTTCGCGCACGCCGCCGACAAGGACGATTACGAGCTCCTCGGCCTCGGCGGCGCGGGAACCATCACTGGCAGTGTCCGCGGCCCGATCGAGAAGCCGCAGGTCGTGGCGCGCATCGTGGGAACGGACACGCGCTACAACGAGGTCCTTCTCGGCAGCTCAGACATCGACCTCCGTTACGACGGGAACCGTTCGACGCTTACGTTCGAGCGGGCGATCTTCGCCGACGGCGCGGGGCGGCTCGAGCTCACCGGCACGGTCGAGTTTCCGGATCGCGGTCCCGGTCCCCGCTTCGACATCGCCGTGAGCGCGAACGGTTACCCCGCCCAGCGCGCGATCGATGCCGCCGGTCTGGATCTGCAGATCGGCGCGGGACTCGCGACCGGACAGATGATCGTCACCGGCACGCCCGACAACGGACGTGCAACATTCATCGACACCACCATCCAGCGCGCCGAAGCGACTCTCGCGCTGAACGGAACCATCGATTGGCTGCCCGGCGAAGGGAACGTCTCGTTCGATCTCGAAGTCGCCGCGAACAACTTTCCCGTCACCGACATCGCGACCTTCCTCGACTTCTCGGATCTTCCGGTCACCGGAAAGCTCACCGGCACACTGAAGCTCGCGGGACGCAAGGAATCGCTCGAAGGCAGCGGACGCGTCACGGTGACCGAAGGGACGGTGATGGACGAGCCGATCGAGAGCGCGTCCGCGGACCTCATCTTCACAGAGGGACGGGTGCGCGCGACGAACGTGATCGTGCGCGCGACGGCAGGGGAGATCCGCGGCGAGGCGGAGATCGACCTCGGAGAGGAGCGCTTCAGCTACACGATCGCGTCGAGCTCGATCGATCCATCGAAACTGAAGATCGCGGCAGGCCTCGCCGATCTCCTCGGCGGAAGGATCGTGCTCTCGTCGACGGGCGCCGGCACGTTCGCGCAACCGGAGCTCGTCATCCAGGCGGAGCTCGAGGGTGCGACGCTGCAGGGACTGACTCTGCCGCCGGGCACACCGCCCCCGTCGCTCTACGTCGCCATCCGCAACGGACGCCTCATCGTCCGCGGCGGCATCACGGACATCGTCACGATCGAAGGGGACGGAGCCGTCGGCGAGGACATGGAAGTCGACGGCACGGTACGAATCACGGTGCACGACCTCGGCCGCGCGGTCGCGATCTCGCCGGTCACCTCATCGCTTCCCGCATCGGGCAGGCTGGTCGTCGATCTACGGCTCGGCGGAAGACTGACTCCGGTGGATGCGCTGGTCGTCGAAGCGACCGTCCCCGTGTTCGACTTCAAGTTCGCCGACTACGAGTTCACCGCGCCCGAGCCGCTGCGCGTCACGTTGCGCAACAGCCGCATCGAGTTCGATTCGTTCACCCTCCGCCGCACCGACTCCGTCTTCGCCGTCACCGGGTTCGCCGAGATCACGGGCGACAAGCGGGTCGAGGTGGGGGTGCGCGGGCGCATCGAGGCCGCGCTGCTGCAGCTCTTCATGCGCGACGTCCGGGCCGAAGGGCACATGGACGTGGCGATGAACGTCGGCGGGACGATCTCCGCGCCGGCCTTCACCGGCACGGCGGAACTGACGGATGCGGAGATCAAGTTCACGGGCTTCCCGCAGCTCATCGACGACATCAACGGAACGCTGCGCTTTCGCCGCAGCCGCATCGAGATCGAGTCCCTGCGTGCGACCGTCGGCGGCGGGGCGGTCGTGGCGGGAGGCTTCATCACCCTCGACGGTCTGAATCCGGGCTCCGCGCGCATCACCCTGCAGGGTACGGACGTCGCGCTGCGCGCGTACGACGGCGTGACCATCGCCGGGAACTTCACGCGGTTGCTCGCCGGCGACCTGGAGCGCGCGTCGCTCACCGGAGAGGTCGACGTGACGCGCGCTCTCTACTTCCGCGACTTCGACCTCCAGCAGACGCTGCTCGACGTGATCCTCGCTCGGGCGCGCGTCGTTCCGACCACGGCCGCATCATGGCAGGACCGCGTGGCGCTGCGCATTCATCTCTCCGCGCCGGACACCCTCGCCATCCGCAACAACATCGCCGAGGTCACCGGGAGCGCGGACCTCGACGTCACGGGCACCATCGCCAATCCGGTAATCCTGGGCGAGGTCACGCTCGACGAAGGCGGCACCATGCGCATCCAGGGTGTGGACTATCGGCTCGTGCGCGGCACGGTCGCGTTTCAGAATCCGTTCCGCATCGACCCGTTCCTCGACGTGACGGTCGAAGGCATCGTGTCGGGCTTCGGGGCGGAGACGGAGAGCGGCCCCTATAACGTGACCGTGAACCTCACCGGCACGCTCGACCGGATGGTCCCGACGATCACGAGCGATCCGCCCGCCAGCGACATCACGCTCTTCTCGATCCTCGGATTCGGAGGACTGGGCGGCGGCACGGGCGCTTCGCAGGGTGCGGGATTGCTCGGCCAATCGCTCTTGTATCAATCCATCGGCTCGCTCATCGGCTCGCGCGTCTTTCCATTCGTCGACTCGTTCGCCTATGACCCGGGCACGCTCGACACCGGCGCGGGCGCGGGCGCGAAGGTGACCTTCGAGAAGCGGCTGTCGAGCGACATCCGGTTCCTCCTCGTGTACAACCTCGAGAACCAGCAGAGCCGTCAGGTCGTGGAGTGGCTCGTGAACCGCAACTGGACGCTGCAGCTCACGCGCGACGAAGCCGACGAGTATCGGGTCGACGCGAGACTCCGCCGCCGCTACGAGGCGCACTGGAAGCTCGGCGACGAGGACGAGGAGAACCTTGCCACGGCAGCCACGATGGGTTCAGGGCAAGCGGATACGACTCCCGCGACTCCTCTCCCTCCTGTCACTGTCGTCAACACGAGCGCGGCGGATGCACGGCTCATCGCGCAGATCGACTTTCGGGCGGACGCACCCTTCGACACGAATGCGGTCGCGAGTGAAGTCACACTGAAACCGGGGCAGCCGGTCACGATCCGCGAGCTGCAGTCGTCGATCAAGAATCTCTATGCGACCGGCAACTTCCGCGACGTCCGCGTCGACGCCGCTCCCGCGGGCGAGGGCGTCGTCCTCACGTTTGCACTGTATCTCCACTACCGCATCGGCGAGATCGTGCTCGACGGAATTCCCGGCGCCGAGCGCGCGCGTGCACAGCGCGAGCTCAAGATCCGCACCGGGGGTGTGCTGTCCCTCGACGCCGTCGACGACAGCGCGAGCGCGATCCAGGAGACGATGCGCCGCAACGGCTGGCTCGAGGCCACCGTCGATCCGGAGACGAACTTCGATCGGGCCCGCAGCGTCGCCGACGTCACCCTCTACGTGACAGCCGGTCCGCTCGCGAAGGTGGCGAACGTGATCCTCGAAGGCGATACGGCGCCGTTCACCGCACGGCAGCTCATCGGACGCATGCGGCGTCCGGCCGGCAGCACGTTCAACATCGGCGAGGCGCGCGAGGACGCGAACCGGATACGGAACTTCCTCGTGCGCGGCGACTATCGCCGCGCGGACGTCGACCTGGTCAGCAACGTCTACGATCCCGCGACTCACGGCGTCACCCTGCGCTATCGCGTCGACGTCGGACCGATCGTGCGGGTAGCCGTGCAGGGAATCGACCGCGGCGCGGTCCGCCGCTGGTTGCCGTTCGCCCGCAATCAGGAATACAGCGAGGACGCCGTCGACCAGGCCGCCGACAACATCGTGCGTGGGCTGCAGGAGCGCGGGCACTACAACGCCGCCGTCGACACCGAGGGTGAGCTGCAGGCCGGAGTGTGGACGACGACCTTCCACGTCAGCGCCGGACCGCGCTACCGCCTGACGGACGTGAGCTTCACGGGCAACCTACAAGTGCCGGAGAAGGGGCTGCACCGGGCCGTCGCCACGACACCGCAAGGTGGATTCCGACGCCTCATCTCCTCGATCTTCCGCCGTCCGACCGGCGTGACGCGCCAACAGATCAGGGACGACGTCGACTCGCTCACGGCCTTCTATCGACTCGAGGGGTTTTCCGAAGCGGAAGTTGCGAACCCGAGCGTGAAGCTGAACGACGCGGCCGGCACGATGGAGGTCGAGTTCCTGGTCACGGAAGGTCCGCAGACACTCATCGCCGGCATCCGCACCGAAGGGATCGATCGCGAGACGCATCCGCGAGCACCGGAGCCGAAGCTCGCGCCGGGCCAGCCTCTGAATCCGCAACAGCTGCAGGAGGACGTCGTGGCACTCCAGACGTATTACGCGGAAGCGGGATACACGGAGGTGCAGGTCGCTCCGCGGATCGACATGACCGAGGACAAGACCCGCGCGACGGTGACTTTCACGATCGCGGAAGGTCCGCGCGTGAGGGTCGACGAGGTGACCGTACGCGGCAACACGTACACCGATCGCGAAGTGATCCTGCGCCGTTCCAACCTCGATCCCGGCGATCCGTTCAGCTACACGCGCATGCTCGAGGCGCAGCGGGAGCTCTATCGCCTGGGGATCTTCCAGCGCGTCGAGATCCAGCCCGAGCAGGCGGGAACGAGCGTGTCCGAGCGCGATGTGACCATCCAGGTCGAGGAGGGGAAGAACCTGACGCTCACCGGATCGGTCGGTCTGCGGCTGGAGCGCGGCGAGCAGGATACGGTGACCCGCGGGGACCCAACCGATCCCGAGGGCGGAGAAGGAGGGGCGATCGGAGGAGGAAGCGCAGAGATCCACGAGCGACTCTCGGTCGCCGCCGCGCACCGCAATCTCTTCGGCACGGGCCGTTACCTCGGGCTGGAGATCGTGGCCGGCCGCAAAGAACAGGAAGCCTTCATCACCTATCGCGAGCCGTTCATCAGCCGCTGGGACGTGCCGGTGCAGTTCCAGATCTTCCAGAGCGACGACAGCACGCGCACCGGCACATCCATCGAGCAGCGCGGCCTCTCGATCGAGGCGAGCAAGGTCGCGCGACAGACGACGCGCTGGTCCGTGCGCTACGAGTACAAGATCTCCAAGTGCGTGAGCGGAAACCTTTGCGCGCTCCTGGAGCCGGAAGCGAACCCCGTCGAGTCCCTCGATCCTTCGCTGCGCAACATCCAGATCTCCAGCATCACCCCGACGTTCTTCTGGGACACACGCGACGACATCATCGATCCGCACCGCGGCTTCTTCACCAGCGCCTCGATCGAGTATGCATTCCCGCTGTTCTCCGCCGATGCGCACTTCCTGAAGGAGTACGTGCAGGGCGCGTGGTATCTGCCGGTGACACGCAGCACGGTCTTCGCACTGTCAGGACGCGTCGGCCTGGTACAGGCGTATGCGCGCAAGGACGACAAGATCCTTCCGATCCCTCTGTCGGAGCGATTCACCGCCGGCGGCGAGAACACCCACCGCGCGTTCGCTCTCGATCGTCTCGGGAATCTCTGCGTCGATCCGGACGAGCCGGCGGACTGCCAGCCGACCCTGTTCGCCGAGTTCAATGATGCCGGCGAACGAATCGGTCCGATCCTCCCTCTCGGCGGCAATTCGCTCTTCCTCGTGAACGCCGAGTACCGCTTCCCCATCGTCGGCGCAGTCGGTGGCGCGGTCTTCGCGGACATCGGAAACGTGTTCGCCGGCAGCCGCATCAAGTTCGACCAGCTCCGCTACGGCGCCGGCCTCGGCATCCGCTATCTATCGCCCGTCGGCCCCCTGCGCATCGACGTGGCCATGCCCTTCGAGCGCTTCGCGACGTACGAGGACACCTTCCAGTACTTCGTCAGTCTGGGCTACGCGTTCTAGCCGGCACGGCCGGCGGCGCTGGTTGCTCCGCCTTTCGGCACGTCACGGATACATTCGCCAGTCGCGGCTTCGGGCGGCGCAACGCGCCCGACGTTTCTACCGCGCAGACTCGTCGTAGCGATCGATGCGCCCGCGTAGCGGGCAAGCATCGGAGCGGGGACTACGGCGATCGCCGCGTAGCGGCGCGTCCCGGTGCCCGCCGGAGCGCTCACGCTCGGATTGCGCCGAAGAACTGGAAGGGGAGGATCGCGCGGGGGGAGATCTTCTCCAGCACCCGCTCCGCTTTTGCGCCCGCGCGGGTGTTCGCGATGAACGGAGGAAACCAGCCGAAGCGGTGCACGCGGAGGTTGGTGAGGCCGGCGTGGCGCATGGCGCGGAAGACGCGGCCTTTGCGCATGTCGATGATGCCGCGGTCGCCTTCCCAGGTCATGCCGGGAGTGACCGCGACCTGGATGTAGTAGAGCGGGTTGAGCGCGTTCGGCTCGAGGAAGACGATGCGGCCGCCGGGCTTGACCAGACGCGCCATCGACTGGAAGCAGAGCTCGAGGTCGTGGAGGTGGTGGAGGGTAAAGAAGCCGATCGCGGCGTCGAACTGTGCCTCGAGATGCGCGGGCGGATGCCAGATGTCGGCCTCGTGGAGCGTCACGTCGCGCGGCGCGGCTTCGCGCAGCTTCGCAAGGAGGAACGGCGAGAGGTCCAGTCCTTCCACGTTCACGCCCGCGTTGAGGAGGGGAATGGTGTAGCGCCCCATGCCGCATCCGACTTCGAGCACGCGATCTGCCGGAGTGATCCTGGCGAAATCGAGCATCTCCGCGACGTGCCGGCGGATGTACGGCGACTCGTTCGGCATCATGTTCGGCTTCAGCGCGCCGAAGTAGCGGAGCTGGGTCCGGTTGTGCACTTCGATCTGTTCCGGTTTCATCAGTAGCCTTTCTCGCGATCCACGACGTGCAGCAACGGCTCGCCGGCGGCGAAGCGGCGCACGTTCTCCTCGAACAACGGCTCCCAGCGGTACGGCGGCCCTTCGATGCTGCGCGCCACGTGCGGCGTGATGAGAATGTCGCGCCGCGCCCAGAGCGGTTGCTCCGCGGGCAGCGGCTCGGATTCGAAGACATCCAGCGCGGCACCGCCGAGGTGGGACGCTGCGAGGAGGGCGTCGGTGTCGAGCGTCTCCCCGCGGCCGACGTTGACGACGAACGCGCCCGGTCGCAGCGCGCGCAGCTCCTTCGCGCCGACGAGGTGCCGCGTGCGCGGTGTCAAGGGAAGGGCGAGGAAGAGCAGATCGACGTCGAATGAATACGCACCGTCGCTGCGTCCGGCCCGGACGCGCGTCCCGAACGGCTCGAACAGGCGCGCGATGCTCTGTCCGACGCCACCCCACCCGAGAATCAGCGCGTCCATGTCGCCGATGTCCCGCAGACGTGCGCGGCTCCATTGCGAGCGATGCTGCGCGTCGCGGAACGCAGGCAGCCCGCGCACGAGGGCCAGCGCGAGCGCCACCGCGTGCTGCGCCACCTCGGCGTCGTACACGCCGCGCGCGCAGGTGAGAATGAAGTCGCGGTGCCCGGCACGCTCGAGGATGAGATCGACGCCCATCGAGCCCGACTGCATCCATCGCAGGTGCGTCGCGGCGTCCACGGACTGGTAGAACCAGCGATTGCCGAGGACCGCGTCGGCATCGACGACGAGGGCCCGCGCGTCGTCTTCATCGTGCGCGACCGCGAAATCCGCCCGCGGCGCGGCACCTTGCAGACGCGCGAGATGTTCCGCGCCGGGCTCGTACATCAGGAGGATCTTCATCGGTGGGCCAGCACCCACGCCAGCGTACGGCAAGCGAGACGCAGCCGCGCGAAGCCGCTGTAGGCGCTGCCGTCACGCATTGCGCGCGCGATGGGGACGGCGATCGTCTTCACGCGCAGCAGACCGAGGGCCGCGACGATGGATGGAAGTGGGGCCATCGCCGCAACGCGCATGGCCACCTCGCGATCGAGTGCGACGAACAAACCCGCTCCAAGGGGCACGGATGCCAGCCGTGACAGGATGCGCTTGTACAGGCGGGACGTGAGCATGCGGCCGGTGCCCGAGTAACGGCCGACGCGCGAGGCGAACGCGATCGCCGCGCCGCTCTCGGCCTTGCGCCGCAACAACTCCGGGATCGCCTCCGGCGGATCCTGGAGATCGCCGTCGAGAACGACGATCGTGGCGCCACGCGCGTGAGCGAACCCGGTCAGGACGGCCGCGTTCTGGCCACGGTTGCGCTCGTGCGTGACGACGTGGGCGCTCAGCTCCGCCAACACAGCGGCCGAGTCATCGGGCGAGGCGTCGTTCACGAAGACGATCTCGAACGGCGCCGGCATCGCGCCCGCGACCCGCGCGGCGAGCTCGCGCAGCGTCGAGGCGTTGCCGTACACCGGTACGATCACCGATACCTCCGGCATCACACCGACACCTCGACGAGCGACGCCAGCACGTCGCGATTCGCGAGGAGCTCGGCCCGGGAGCGTCCGCGCGCGAGGTCGATCTCTTCCCTGAGCGCGCGCAGGACCCCGGCCACGCCGTAGCGCTGCGCGTCCCGGCGGAACGAGCGCCGCACGAAGCTGAACGTACACTCCAGACGGACCATCTCACTGACCAGCAGGCGGCACGGGATGGGCGCACCGCCTTCCGGATGCGTCAGTCCCGCGAAGCCGAACGGCCTCGGACACGCGCGGCGTACGTTCTCGACGGTGCCGTCGGCGACGGACGCGAAGATGTTCGCGATGCCTCGATCGATGGAGAGATCGTTCAGCCCGACGTACACTCGGGCGAGGGGCAGGGAGCAGAGGTCGGCGGCGATCCGCACCGCGTCCGTCGTCTCGATGAGGATGCCGAGACCGCAGCGTCCATCGATCAGCTCGAGAATGCGGGTCACGTCCCCGACGCGGCGCACCATCGGCAGGAGGATTTCCGTCGCCCCTCCACCGACCGCCTCCTCGACCTCGCGCTCGCTCGCCTCGCCGGCGGCGTGAATCCGGACCAGGATCGGCGCGTCGATCGAGCGCCGCAGCCGGACGAGATCGTCGACGGTATCGTGATTGACTTCGGTGTCGGCGCCAGACTGGCGCTGCTGTTTGCCGAGGTGCTCCCAGTCCACGACGAGGCCATCGATGCCGGCGGCGAGCGCATCGCGCGCGTAGTCCACGTCCGTGGTGAAGAGGTAGAGATCCACTCAGGATTCCTTGACGGCGACGAGCGCCAGTGACGAGCCGACCGGGGGGCGAAGAAACCGCGGAAGGCGCAGCTCGAGGCGATTGACGGCGAGGAGAAGACGGTTCAGCCAGCGCGGCGGCGCGTCCTCGAAGTCGCGCGCGGCGACGCTCCTGCGCCGGCCGAGGCGCGACAGCAGAACCAGCGGCAGGAGCACGAACTGGAACCCCCGCAGGTCACGGATGCGGAAGCCGTGGCGCGCGAGCAGGTCGCGAACCATCGCGCGGCTGTAGCGGCGGCGATGTCCGGCCGCTTCGTCACGAACGCTCCAGAGCGCGGGCACCGCCGGAACGGTCGCGATCAAGCGTCCGCCGCCGCGCAACACGCGCGCGACCTCGCCCAGCATCGCGTCGTCGTCGACGTGCTCGAGGACGTCGAGCGCGAGGATCACGTCGACGCTCGAGGAACGAAGCGGAAGCGACATCGCATCCCCCTGCAACATCCCGCGCGTCAGCTCCTCGATGTGGATGTCGACGCCGACTCTGCGCACCCCGTCGCCTGCAAGCGCGAGGTTCGCGCCCGTTCCGCAGCCGACGTCGAGCACGGTCTCGCCCCCGCGAAGCTCGCGCCGCAGCAGCGAGGCCACGAGCTCGCGCCGCGAGACGAACCAGAAATGCCACGTCTCGATGCGTCGCAGCGTTTCGAGTCGGGCGAGAGAAAAGGCGATGGTGGACACCCGTGGTCGATGATACAACGCGCCCCGTGCGTGGACACTGGCGGGAGACCGCGCTCTGGACGCTCGTCGCCGCCCTGCTCGTGGCATGGCTTGCGCGGAAGGGCATCGCCACATACTTCTTCGCCGAAGCTTTCGTGTATCTCGGGTCGTACCGCGAAGCCGGAGACAGCTTTCTGGGCGCGCTGGTGCGACCGCATGCCCTCATCTTTTTCCGACCGTCGATCTGGGCGGTGAACCTCGCCTGGAACCTCATCGCGCCGCCGGACGCGCTGCTCTATCACCTGCGCAACGTGACGTTCATCGTCGTCAACGCGCTGCTGCTTCACCGGCTGCTTCTGCGTCTGGTTCCGGATCGCTTCGGACGTGGGGTGGCCATTGCGTTCTACGCGATCTCGAAGGTCCATCTGACGACCATCGGATACGTGGCGACGTTCAGCACGATCCTGCTCCTGTTCGCCACGCTCTCGATGTTCCTCGCGTTCTGCCGCTGGCTCGAGCAACGGCGCCGCGTCGATTTCGTCGTGGCGATCTTCTTCGCGACCTTCCTCGTCTTCTCCAAAGATTACGGAGCGGTGGCGGTGATCCTTCTGCCGTTTCTGGCGTGGGCCCGAGGCGCGGAAGTGCGGGCCGCGATCCGCCCATTCGTGATTCCGCTGGTCATTCTGATCGTGGCGTACGGTGGCATTCGCGCGTGGGTGGCGCCGGCTCCGGCGCAGGGCCTTTATGAGCCGCGCGTCGATGCGCGCGTGTTCGCCAGAAAGACGGTCCAGGCCGCGACGACGCTCGCGAATCTGTCGTTGTTCGAGACCGAGGGACGGACCGGAGCGCGGGGACTGACGCGCCTCGTCTGGCCGGACGACTCAGGCAATGGCCGCATCGCCGAAGCGGTCGCCCTGTTCGCGTTCCTCGCGTTCTTCGGCGCATTGCTATGGCGTGCGCGTCCGCCTCTGGCGCTGAGCGTATTCTGCGTAGCGTGGGGCGGGCTCTTTTTCGCACCAACGCTACTGGGTCGGAACGAGCAGCTCTACTACCACAACGATCTCGTGGCCGCGGTCGGAGTGCTCCTCGGCGTTGCCGCGGCGTCCGGGTGGCGTCCGCTGGTCGCCGCGGTCCTGGTGGCGCTCGCGCTGAATGCCGAGGTGAGCCAGCGCTCGATGCGCTACAGCTGGTATGACCTGTCCGAGGCGCTACGGCCGCTCGACGGCATCGTGGAGCGATACCGTGCGGCGCCGGTCACGAGCGTCGTCTTCATCGCCGACGATCCGGCGCACTGGGATTTCGCATTGCGATCCGACGGGCTCGCGCCGTTCGTGCAGACGCTGTTCGGCAGGCCTGAGCTCGAGGTGAGCGTGGCCGGTCGACGGGCGGGAGGGAGGGAGGCGGGGGCGCTAGTGATCGATGTGGATCGGGAGTTTGCAGTCGACCGAGGGGACCGATAGGACCGATGGGACGGATACGACGGATAGGGAGAAGGGACTACCTATCCGTCCAATCCGGCGGCTCGCGCCATTCGTGCAGACACTGTTCGGCAGGCCTGAGGACTACCTATCCGTCCAATCCGTCCTATCGGTCCTATCGCTTCTCTCCTCACACCGAGTCCGCCGCCGCCTGGGCTCGCTCCTCTTCGAGGCGGGCGAGACGCGAGCGGAGCTCGGTCACATCGTGCTGCAGTTTCGTGAGATCGTCCTTGACCGCCTCCCGCGCGAGATCCTGGATGCGCGCGGTCAGCTTGCCGAGCTGGTCCGATTGAAACTGAGAGAGGCGGCTCAGCGGTTCCCCAAAAACATCCTTCAGAAGCTGTTCGAAGTCCTGCGCCATGGTGGGCGTTCGTGCGAAAATCGCGCCCGCACCATGAGCATCAGGACGTTCGCCGACTTCTGGCCCTACTACGTCCGCGCCCATTCGCGGCCGATGACGCGGGTGCTGCATGCGATCGGCTCCATCCTTGCGCTCGCCGCGGTGGCCGCGGGGATCTTGGTGAGCCCGTGGCTCTTTCTGGCCGCTCCGGTGATCGGCTATGGGTTCGCGTGGTACGCCCATTTTTTCGTCGAGCACAACAAGCCAGCCACGTTCGGCCACCCCTTCTATTCGCTGGCCGCGGATTACGTGATGCTCTGGAAGATCCTCACCGGGCGGATGGGCGCGGAAGTAGCGAAACACTGCTGATATCATCCCGATCATGGGCTTACTTGAAGGAAAGACCGGCGTCGTCTTCGGCGTCGCCAACAAGCGGTCGATCGCGTGGTCGATCGCGCAGGCGCTCACACGCGAGGGGATGCGTCTCGCGTTCACCTATCAGGGCGAGCGGCTCAAGGAGAGCGTCGAGGCGCTCACGAGCGGGTTCAGTCCGAAACCGCTGCTCCTTCCCTGCGATGTGACGAACGATGCGGAGATCGAGGCCGTCTTCCAGCGCGCCGGCGAAGACTTTGGGCACCTCGACGCGCTGCTGCACTCGGTTGCCTACGCTCCGAAGGAAGACCTTGAGGGCGAGTTCGTCAACACGTCGCGTGAAGGCTTCAAGCTCGCGCAGGACATCTCCGCATACTCGCTGGTCGCCCTCACGCGCGCCGCGCTTCCCTACTTCGAGAAGGCGGGCGGCGGCTCGGTCCTCGCGCTCACCTATCTAGGTGCCACCAAGGCGGTCGAGGGGTACAACGTGATGGGCGTGGCCAAGGCCTCGCTGGAAGCGACCGTGCGCTACCTCGCCGCGGGCCTCGGCCCTCGCAAGATCCGCGTGAACGCACTCTCGGCGGGCCCCGTGAACACGCTCGCCGCCCGCGGCATCCGCGGTTTCACGACGATGCTGCACCACCACGCGGAGCGCGCGCCGCTGCGCCGCAACGTGGAGCTCGAGGAGATCGGAAACACGGGCATGTTCCTGCTGTCCCCGATGTCCAGCGGCATCACCGGCGAAGTGATGTTCGTGGATTGCGGGTACAACATCGTGGGGCTGTAGGGAGCCTGCGCGGCAGAAGCCGGTGTCATCCTGAGCCGGCACGGCCGGCTGCGCTGATTGGCCAAGCCTCGGGCACGCTGTACTACCTGACCGGCCTTGATGAGGGGGATGACATCTTCGATGTCACTAGAAGCCGGCGGAGCGAGGCGAAGGACCTTCTTCGCTGCATGATGGAAGGTCCTTCGTCGTCTCCGCGGCCCGATGGACAGCTTACGGTTCTTTCTTCACCGGGTCGTCCGGAGGGAAATCGATGCTCGTGCGGATCCCCACTCGCTTCGACTTGCGGGTGCCCGGAAAGCCGCTGGGGCGGCCCGCGGTCTGATCGTCTTGCGAGTGTCCCGGCGCTCCGCCGTCCCAGAAGCCTTTGTCTTTGACGTGTTCCCGTGGGTTTCCGGCCATGTTCATCACCTCATCCGCAACTGCCTGAATCGTAATGGTTTGGCACCTGCTTCGCACTATAAATAACCGACAAGGAGAAACCCCTCGATGGTTGACAACATGAATCCTACAAGTCAGTTCCACCCGTATCAGCCGCCGGATGCGACGCCCCAGGCCGAGCGTTCCTCGCAGAGTCTGGGCGGGATTGGCGGCGTCCTCGGCAAGCTCGGAATCGATCAGAGCAAGATCGATGCACTCGGCAGAAACTTCGAGAACGTCGACGTGCGCGGACGGCTCGAGCGCGCGCGCGGAATGGCACAAAGAAACCCCAGCCTGGTGCTCGGCGGCCTCGCGGCGCTGGCCATCGGCGCGGGATTGATGCGCAAACGCGGTCTGACGAGGTAGAGCGAAACGGCCGGCCCGCGCCGGCCGTTTCAAGGATGGATCGAGTACTGGATCCGCACGTCCGTCCCGACCACGCGGCCCCGCAACACCACGCGGGCCGTCGACTGCGTGATCCCCTCGGTCACGCCCTCTCCATGAATCTCGAATTCATTGGCGGTCTTGGTCATTCGGCCGCTGATGATTCCCCCTTCGCTCTGGACCGTGAACTGCGGGGTCGACTCGCGCGTGACGATCTGGAACGCCGCGAGCTCGGCGGCATTCTCCGCGAGCGTTTCCGCGGTGATCCTCGCCCGAAAGCGGCGGGCCTCGGCGAGCTCTCGCGCGGAATCGAGCAAGAGCAACTCGATCAGGCCGAAATACAACACAGCCAGAACGAGCGCCATGACCAGCGCGTAGCCCCGCTCGTCATTCCGTCGCGCGCGGCTGGAGGATCGTGTCGATCGCAATGCGTCCCTTCTCATCCCTCGCCGTGATCCGTGTCGCCCAGGCGGAGCCGGGCGTGATCTTCACCGCGCCGATCTCGGCAGTGGAGAAGTCCACCGGCAAGCCGCGCGACACCCAATCCTCGGGGACTCCCACGTTGTACGCGCGCCGCCGCACCTCGCCAGGCGTGCGGAGGTCCCAGATGACGGTCTGCTCGCCGCCGTTCGGCATCATCGTCTTGATGATGAGCACCTTGTCCGAGGACGTGTATTCGCCATGTGTCTTCTCGTATGGCTGCCGGCTCGAGGCATCGAGAACGTCGCGGCGCATGCGCGAGAGCACGGAGATGACCTGAGGATTCTTGTGCATGTTGATCGGAAGCCGCTTCTCGTAGAAGCGCATCTCCGCGGTCAGAAGGAACAGCACCGTGCAAAACATGCCGAAGATGGCCATGGCGAAGACGGCTTCGAGGAGCGTGTAGCCCGAGCGGGAGCGCAGCGCGCAGAGGGCAGAGCGCAGAAGCCGGAGCTCGACTCGTCTGCCGTCTGCCCGCTGCCCTCCGCACTCCGCCTTGCTCACCACAGGTTCGATCCTCCGGTGTCCACGCGCACGAGCTCCAGCTTTGCCTGGCGCTCGCCGTTCTTCCAGCGGATGGTCATCAACACGTGCTTCACGCCCGGTTGCACTTCCTTCACCGACACGATGGTCCCGAACGGCTCGAGCGGTTTGAGGACGTCGACACTGCTGAGAAACTCCGGCGACCAGGTCGGGGACGCGGGATCGAGCGACACGTAGTCGATCCGCCGCCGGTATTCCGCCTCGTTCGCCAGAGCCTGATAGGCGAGGATGATCTCGCTCGCCTGCTGCAGCCGGCGGTTGCGCTCGAGGAATGCGGCCAGCGAGGTCGTCATCACGATCGTGAGGATCATGAACGCGATGAGGACTTCGACGAGTGAAAAGCCGCGCTGGTCGCGCATGACGAACATTGTAGGGCGCGGGGGCAGGGGGCAGGATGACCACGAACAGTCTCCTGCCCTCCGCACTCTGCTCTCTGCGCCCTCCGCCCTGCCCCGCGCCCTGATAAGCTCCCCGCCCGATGAAACTCCGTTTTGCCCCTTCGCCGACCGGCTTTCTCCACGTGGGAGGCGCGCGCACGGCGATCTTCAATCTGCTTCACGCGCGGCGCCACGGCGGACGCATGCTGCTGCGCATCGAGGACACCGATGTCGAGCGCTCCAGGCAACATCATGCGGAGCAGATCCTGCAGTCGCTGCAGTGGCTCGGCATCGAGTGGGATGAGGGACCGATCTACCAGAGCGATCGCATCGGGCGGTACCGCGAGCGCGCCGAGGAGCTCGTCGCGAGCGGAAGAGCCTATCGCTGCTACTGCACGATCGAAGAGCTGGAAGCCGAGCGCACCGCCGCGGAAGCCGCGGGCACGAGCTACCGCTACTCGGGGCGCTGCCGCGGCCGCGCCGAGGCAGGCGGGCATCAGCCGGCGGACGTGCCGCACGTCATCCGCTGCAGAGTCGGGCCGGGAATGATCGAGTTCCACGACCTCATCCGCGGCGACATGCAGTTCGAGGGCGAGCTGATCGACGACTTCGTCATCATCCGCTCGGACGGGAATCCCACGTATCACCTCTGCGTCGTCGTCGACGACGTCGACATGGAGATCACGCACGTGGCGCGGGGCGACGATCACCTTTCGAACACGCCGAAGCACATCGTGCTGTTCCGGGCGTTCGGCGCAAGCGTGCCGGTCTTCGCACACCTTCCGCTGATCCTCGGCAGCGACCGGAAACGACTGTCGAAGCGCACCGGCGCGACCTCGGCCGAGGAGTATCGCGACATGGGCATCGTGCCGCGGGCGCTCTTCAACTTCCTCACCCTTCTGGGATGGAATCCCGGGGGAGACCGCGAGCTCGTCTCCCGCGAGGAGGCGTCCGCGATCTTCGATCTCTCCGACGTGAACAAGGCACCGGCGGTCTTCGACCCGGAAAAGCTGCTCTGGATGAACGGGCAGTACCTGATGCGCATGTCCGCGGACGAGATCTACCCGCACCTCGCGCCGTTCCTTCCGGGCGACCGCGCGCTCGAAGAGCTGCGTGCGGCGATCGAGTTGAACAAAGGACGCGGGCGAACGCTGAAGGAACTTGCCGTGCAGCTCGAGCCGTACCTCCTGGAAGACGGAGCCCTCGAGTATGAGGACGAGGCGGCGAAGAAGCATCTCAGGGGCGACGACCTCGCCGGCCGTCTCACGGAGCTGCACGACGTCCTCGCGGGCAGCGAGCCGTTCGACGTGAAGACGACCGAGGCGGCGCTGCGCGCGCTCGCCGAGTCGAAAGGCATCGGCGCCGCAAAGCTCATTCACCCGCTACGCGTCGCACTCACCGGACGCGGTGCGTCACCTCCCATCTTCGACGTCGCGGTGGTGTTGGGAAAAGAGCGGACGCTCAGGCGTCTGCGGATTTTGATCGACCGATTGCAAGGTGGATCAGATACGCCAGCAGGAACACCGCAGAGCTGATCCAGTGCGCCCAGGCCATGACCTCGCGCAGGGTCTCGTTCGTCGAGACCTGCAGGAGGTAGGCGGAGAGAGTCATCGGCGCGATCAGGACCATCGCACCGATGCCTGTGCGGCGGTTCGAGCCGTCGCCGAACCGCAGCTTCGGCAGCATGTGATTCGAGAACACCCATCCGAAGAGGAACAGCAGCACCGGTGCAATGACGACGTGCGCCGCGAGCATGTGCGGCTGCATCGGGTGATTCACGACCGAGAACTCGTCGTCGCTGGTCATGAAGTACTTCATCCAGGCGAAGACGATCCCGGTGACCGCCGTCAGCACGACGGCCAGATGCAGCCACAGGAGTTGCAGGCGGCTCACTTCGCGCCCGCTCCGATCGCGTGATGCAGCGCCAGGACTTTGCGCGAGGCATTCAGGATGGCCCTCGCGGAGAGCGTCGCCCCCGAGAGCGGCCGGATCGCACGCTTGGTCGAGAGCTCGTCATCGAGTCTGCGTGCGCGGAACTGGTCGATCCAGCGCGGCTTCGCCAGATACTCCGGCGGCTCGTCGAAGGAGAGGATCTCGATCCGGTCGATGCGGCCGTCGGGGGTGACGACGATCATCACCGTCTCCGGAAGCGTGCGGACGCGGTGGGTGTCGAAATACGCGACACCGGCGCTGCTCACGTAGCGGACGATCATCTTGTCGTCCACGTCGACGCCGCTCTCCCTGCGAGCGGCGTCGATCTGCTGCGGAGTGAGATAGACGACTTCCCGCGTGACTTTCGTCCCCGTCGGAAACGCGGTCGCGAGCGCCTGCTGCTGGGTCATGAAGACCCGGGCCTCTGCGGAGAGGGCGAAAAGGAGAGCGACGAGCACGGTCGCGGCGCGCAGGCGTCCTCGCCGGTTGTCGTGGCGGCGTCCCGCGCCGCCACCTCCGGCGGGGGGTGCGGCGTCGCGCTGAGGCATGCTGCCCCCGCCCGCCCCCGGCCGGCGAGACGCCGGCCGGTCAGCCGGCGGGACGCCGGCGGTCCGTGCGAGGCCGGCGGCCGCGCCGCTTAGAAGATGTAGCCGATGCCGATGTTCCACTGGTCGAGTCCCGTGCCGGCTTCGTTGTCGGCGTTTTGATAGTCCACCTTGATGACCGTCTCCGGCACCGGCCGGAACTGAATGCCATACGTGAAGATCGTCTGCTCCGAGGCCGGATTGCGCGCGAAGCCGGTCGGGACGCTGCGCTGCGTGTCCAGTTGCTCGTAGCGGAAGTACGGCGTCAGCGACGACTCGCCGAAGCGCGGCAGGAGCGAAGAGACGTCGTAGCCCGCCTCCACGTACCAACCGCCCAGCTCTTCGCCGATGGAGCGGTTTCCCGTGAGGCCCTGCAGCGCGTTGAGCTGCGCCACGTCGTCAATGGTCGCCTGCGCCCACAGCGCGCGGACGATCGCCCCCCGGAACTGCGTCTCGCCGTGAAGGTCGAAGATCGTCAGGTTGCCCTCGACCGTCTCGCCGCCGGCCACATTCCCCTGCCCGGTGTTGCCCGAGAAAAACGAGGCGCCGAGAACCGTGCCGGCGATGGGCTCGTAGTCGAGACGGCCCGTCAGGGAGATGTCCTCGATCTGCGCGTTTGCGCCCTTCTGCCGTCCGCCGCGGATGCCGCCGGCGCTGAAGCGGTCGCCGCGGATGCTGTTCACCGCATACGCACGCCACGACACAGGGCCATGCTCGCCGAAGACGCCGGCGCCCATCTCGCGCCACGTCGTCGGAATGATCGCGTTCTCGACGCTCGAGCGTCGCGCGGTGAGATAGGTCGTTGGCTCGTGCTGCTCGTTGACCAGTCCCATCGGAACGAGGAGAAGACCGGTGCGGACGCCGACGTTCTTGGTGGCCATGAAATCGAGGTACGCGAACTCCACCGACGCTTCCCCGCCGAGGGCGGTGTTGCCGTGCTCGAACTCGATCTCGGAGTTGAAGAGAACGCGGTCGTTGTACTTGTAACCGGTGTAGAGAACGCCGCGCAGCATGTCGAACTTGTCCTTGTTCGTCGTGCGGACGTCGGCTTCGTTTCTCGCGGCGTAGTTCTCGTAGAGCATCTCGCCGTAGCCGCCGAACGAGATGCCCGACTCGACGCGGTAGACCTTGGAAGCGGCGGCGCCGAGGCCGAACTGTTCGGTGTCCGCGAGGACGACCTTGTCGGTCTGGCGCGTCTTCAGCGCTTCGATCTCCTGGCTGAGAATCTCGATCTGGCGGCGGAGCTCCGCGGTGTCGGGGGACGGCTGCATCTTCGCGACGGCTTCCTCGAGGGCGCGCAGGCGGCGATCGAGAGCGTTGGTATCGGGAGGGGCGTCCTGGGCAAATGCGCTCGCGCTCAGCACGAGGGCGAGGATGGTGATGACGGTACGTTTCAACATGTTCAATCCTTCAATCGAAAGTTCCGGTCCAGCAGCAAGAGCCCGCGCGCGCGTTCGTGGGCCTTCGCCGACAGCCGGACGTGGTGGGAGGGGTTGATGAAGATGGCGGCGACGCCGTTGGCGTCGGCCCAGCGAAGACCTTCGTCTTCGCCCATGACGAACAGTGCGGTGGAGAGGATGTCGGCCGTCAGCGCGTCGTTGGCGATGACGCTCACCGAGCCGCCGGCCGGGATCACCTCACCCGAGCGAGGATCGAGGATATGGCCCGGCTTTTCCGAGCCGGAGCTCGTGGAAAGAGAGGCGTTCGCGATCGTGAGCGCGAGCACGGGCTTGTCGCGATCCGTCGGATCGGCGATCGCGAGTTCATGCTCGCCGCGGACGATGAGCTGGCCGCCGAAGTCGATCATCGCGTCGCCGGTCGTGAGTGCCAGCATGCGATCGAGTGCGTAGCCCTTGCCGAAGGCGCCGGGGTCGTATTGGGGTTGCGAGGGTCGAGTGGCGGGGTGCGAAGGTGCCGTCTCTCGCAACTCGGGGCTCGCAACTCGCGGCTCCCTCCAGCGCGGATCGAACGTGCCGTTGGTCTTCCTGGTCCAATCGGCGGCCACTTCGAGCAGCAGGCGCAGTTCCTCACCGGGTGCCGTCTCACCGCGATTCACCCGCGAGAGCTCGCTCTCCGCGATCCACGTCGAGAGCATCCTCTCCACGCGCTTCGCCTCGGCGAATGCGGCTTCGATCTCCGCCTCCGCGTTCTTCCCGCCGGTCGCGACTTCGCACACCGTCCCCATGAGGTACTGCGCCCTCTCGAGTGCGTGGGTTGTGGGGACGACGACTGCGAGCGCGACGATGAACGTCGCTGTTCTCATGCCTCGATCGGACCTCTCTGACGTGCGCGGTCGATGAGCGTCATCGTGGCGAGCCACAATGCGCAGAACGCCACCATGCCGAACATGATGTGCATGCTGTAACGGCCATCCGCCGAGTATGGTTCGGTCGCGAGGTGGATGGCCTCGCTGTTCGGCAGGATCTCGGCCTCACTGAACTCGTGAATCGCGTAGAAAACGATCTGCACGGTGAAGAGGAGCAGGAACAGACCGGTGACCTGGAAGAAGCGCTTCACGTCGATGCGATGTCCGTAGTACGCCCACAGCCAGGACATCGCGGCCGCCGCGATGAGACCGAGGGCGCATCCCAGCCAGAAGCGCGGCATGTTGCCGACTTGGATCAGCATCAGCGCGGTCTCCATCCCCTCGCGCGTGATCATCAAGAGCGTGAATCCGAATACGCCGAGCCAGGCCCAGGCGCTGCTGGCGTGTTGCTCGAGGCGCGCCTCCATGTCGCGCTTCATCGTCGGCGCCACGCGCCAGATGTGGATCACGAAACTCACCACGAGCACGGCCGCGACCAGGGCGAGGATGCCCTCCCAGAGGGGCTGATTGATCTGCTGCAGTACGTAGCCGAGGGCCGCGCTGGCGATGACGGAAATGGCGATGCCCCACCAGACGGCGGGGAGGAGCGCATTGCGGCCGGTCTTCTTCAGGTACGCGAAGATGATCGCGACGGTGAGAAACGCCTCGAATCCCTCGCGAAAAACGATGATCAGTGCCTGGAGCATTCGTTCACTTTCTGAGTCGTGTCGCCGCGATCATCTTCACGCGATCGGGCGCGTCAGGGTGTTGGCCTTTGCGCCGGCAGGGATCGCAGACGCCGAGAATCTGGAGGTTGTGAAAGGTCGGGGTGAACTTCTTCTTCGCGCAGATCGCGAGCTGCAGCCGTTCGAGCTCCTCGTCGTGAAACTCGATCACGCCGCCGCAGGTCGTGCAGATCAGGTGGTCGTGATGCGAGTTCCCGCTGACGTGCTCGTAGTGATAGTGGTCCTCGCCGAGGTGGACCCGCCGGACCATGCCCGACTTCACGAGCAGCTCCAGGGTGCGGTAGACGGTGGCCCGCGAGATCTTGACGCCCTTCTCCTTCATCGTGAAGAGGAGCTCGTCCGCCTCGAAGTGGTAGTGGATGGAGAAGATCTCGCGCACGAGCGCCGTCCGCTCGGCGGTGAGCTTCAGCCCCTGTTGCTGGAGGAACTCCTGAAAGCGGGGGATTTCTTTGTCGGCGTGGGCCATTTCTGTCGCGTCCAGTTGAGACGTTGTCTCAACAACGAGGCGGAGTGTAGGTGTCTCAACGGGGTTCGTCAAGTGATCGTGCGCACACGGGGGTGTGACCGATAGGACGAATGGGACCTATGGGACGAATGGGACGAATGGGTAGCTACCCATGGGTCCCATTCGTCCCATGGGTCCCATTCGTCCCATCGGCCCCAAACCCCGTCCTACAGGTGCGTCCGCGCGGCCTCCGAGAGCTCCCTCACCTTCGGCTGGCGAGGATCGATGGCCAGCGATCGGTTCCAGAAGTCCAGCGCCCGCGCGTACTCCTCCCGGCGCGCGTACAACACGGCCAGGTTGTTGAGGACGAGCGTGGACGATGGCTGAAGCCCGAGCGCCCGCTCGAGCTCCGCGAGACCGTCGGTGTATCGCTCTGCCTGCGCGAGCGCGGAGCCGAGGTTCGCGGCGATGACGTACGACTGCGGATAGATCTGCTTCGCCTTGTAGAGCAGGTTGATCGCCCGCGAGGTCATGTTCTGCGAGCGATACAGCGCGGCAAAGTCGACGAAGCGTTGCTCCCCCTCCGGGAGTCCACGCTGGACGGCCATGATGAACACGTTCTCCGCGGCGGTGTACTGCTGCCGCTCGAAGAGCACGATGGCCATGTTCAGGTACGGCGTCGGTCTCCTCGGATTGAGATCGATCGCCTTCTGGAACGCCTCGCCGGCCTCCTTCGGCTTGTCCTGCCTGCGCAGCTCGATCCCCTGGTTGTTCCAGTGAGCGTACGCACCCCACTGCTCGGGAGAAACCGCCGTCGCCGCCGTCCGCGCCCCATCGTCTACGAACACAGGCTGCAACCGCGACGGATCGACGAGGTGGCCGATGGCCTGCAGGCGCTGCGTGTATTTCTGCACATCGGCACCCTTGCGTCCGCCTGGACGTCCGGCGAAGAACTCGTCGTAGCTCACCACTCGCACGGAAGTCACGGGATCGATGTCGCGGAAGACCCACGGGGCGTGAGTGCCGGGCATCTCGATGGACTTCGGAAGTCCGAGAAGTGAGAGGACCGTGGGAACGACGTCGTAGAGCGACAACGTATGCCTGGCGCGCGACGGCGCCACGTGATTGCCGTACGCGATGAAGATGCCCGGGTTGCGGTGGTCGGAGAGCGCGCTGCGTCCGGCCGGCGGAACACGCGGACGGGTTCTTCCCCAGCGGAATCCATGCGCGGACATGACGATCACCGTCGTGTCGTCGGTCAGCACCTTCATCCACTCACCGATGAGACGATCGACCTCGGAGTAGTAATTCGCGACGCTCGGCCAGTACCTGCGGTATTGCGTCTGCGACATGCCCTCGCGGTAGGGCGGGTGATAGGGAGCGAAGAGGTGATTGACGACGTCCGTCCCTTCGTAGGACATCATCATCACCAGCGGCTCCTGCTGCTGGTACAGCGCGACGCCGGCCCGATGGTCCGTCCAGGTCTTGGCGAGCGTTTCCCGAAAGACGTTCACCGGGTCGACCGGGCCTCCCTGCGTCACCGCGTCTTCGTACTCCTTCGCGGTGATGTTGAGAAAACGGCGTACCTGCGCGAATCCGATCGTGTCCGTGGCGACGATCTGAGAAGCGACCCGCGGCCCCAGCTCGGGGGGCTCGATCGCCTCCGGCGTCAGAGTGCCGGGAACGTCGAACATGACGGCGCTGTCGAGGCGGGGCGGCCACGCCGACCACCAGTTCACGACCACCGCGCGGCGTCCGAAGGCCTCGGCAATGTCCCAGAGCGCGGGAGAACGCCGGGTGGCCGAGTCGACGGGCTGCTTCGTGGACGGGTCCATGAAGTCGAGGACGCCGTGACGGTCGGGAGGGAGTCCCGTCGCGACGGACGTCCAGACGAGCGGTGAGACCGTCGGCTGGATGGTCTGCAGCGTGCCCGTCGTGCCGCCGAGGGCGAGGGCACGGATGTTCGGGATGCGACCGTCCGCGGAGAGCTCGGAGATCAGCTCCCAGTCCGCGCCGTCGATGGCGAAGATCGCGACGCGTCCCGCGATGCCCCGCGCATTGCGGCGCAGCTCCTGCCGCTTGTAATCGAGAAGTGCCCGGCGATCGGGCTCCATCAGCGCGATCTCGAAAGCTTCGACTTTCAGGCCGCTGCGCGCGAGGTGGGCGGCCACGACGCGGCGGAGGTCGTCACGTCGCGTCGCGAACTGCGACGTCGGCGAGAGCAACTCCTCGACCGGCACCTGCTGCGTGACCGCGGAGACGGCCTCGCCCACGCGCGTGCGGATCCACGCGCTCCAGCCGTCGCGCACGAGCCCCTGCGCGTCGCCCAGCCGCTCACCCGGCAGGGTGAAGCGGATGCGATAGCTGACGGTGACCGGCACCCGCTCTTTCGAGTAGATGCGCACGAGGTCATCGCGTTGCGCCGCGCCGTTCCGCCTCTCGAATTCGAGGCGATAGAACTGATGCGGCGGCAGAAACGTGATGCGGTTCTGCACCAACCGCACCTTCCCGGAACGCTTGTCGACGCCGAAGATCAGGCGCCGCGACGAGGGGAGAAACAGACTGACGACGAGATAGATCGTCCCCGCCATCGCGGCGAGGAGCACCAGGGCGCGGACAGACTTCGAGCGGAACACGAGGCGCGATTATGAAAGAAAGGTGCCCACGATCGGTTGGCGGTTGCCGGTTGGCGGTTGGCGGTTGGCGGGAGCACGACGGAGGAGCGGGAGCACGACGAGGGCGGGCGGGTCCGCCAACCGCCAACTACTAACCGCCAACTATTTCTTGCGCTGTGCCCCGATTGGGGGACGCGGTGCTGAGTGCTGGGTGCTGAGTGCTGGGGGGGGGCGAGACTCAGCACTCGGCACTCAGCACCCAGCACTATTTCTTCCGCTTCACCAGCTGTTTCACCTCGTCGTTCCCGATCGGGCTCTGGGCCGAGATGATCACGGCGGCCGTCCCCTCGCGGAAAGAGGGGATGGTGCAGCGGACGACGGCCGAGCCGTCGGCAGCGGTCTTGCCCCGGAAGATCACACGCGGCGGCTCGACAGTGGAGATGACCTTGACCTCGATCGCGGCCGCCGGGATCGGCGCCTGCGAGAGGCTCTTGCGGGCGGCGACCCGCAGCTCGATCGCCGAGCCGGCAAAGAACTCCGTCTGGTTCAGCAACGCGAGCTCGAGGTGCTCGCTCTCCGCCTCCGATGCGAGGTAGTCGATGATGACCTGATCGAGCGTCTTCTCCTCGTCGATCCGCATCGACGGCGGGGCTCCGGCGACCGCGGCGATCGCATCCTGCGCGAGCGTCGCCTGCGCGGGCCGGTCCTGCAGCGTGCTCGTGATCTCCGCGGGCTGGTCGAACCGTCCCCGCTTGATCGCCGCGATCATCGTGCGGTGCTGCTGTTCCATCAACCCGCCGATCCACTTGTCGTCGACGCCGACCTTCAGCTGCTCCGCGTAGGACGTCTTCTTCGACGCCAGGATCTCCCCGCCCACGTACACCAGCGACTCGATGTACGGATTGCCGACACCTTTGTCCTCGGTCTGCACGTGATAGACCTTCTCGTTATGCTTGATGTCGGTGTTGAAGCCGGTGATCACGGAAAGCGGAATGTTAACAGAGCGGCCGCGCCAGGAGTCTGCGCGGCAGCAATGTCAGGCGCGTTGCGCCGCCCGAAGCCGACACCGTCGAACGCATCCGCGGCGTGCCGTAAGGCGGAGCAACCAGCGCCGCCGGCCGTGCCGGCTAGTTCTGGTCCAGCCAGGCCCGCAGGTACTCGATCTGTTCGCGCACGCGCGTGCGGTCTTCGGCCGAGGGTGTGAGGGCGAGGTAGCGCTCGAAGAGGTCGATGGCCAGGGCGTAGGCGTGCATCTGCATCGCGAGCGCGGCCCGGTCGCGAACCTCGTAGGCGTCGCGCCCGTCGAGGATCAGCAGACGGTCGATGGACGCGGCCGCGCGTGTGAGATCGCGCTGCGCGAGATACGCGGCCTTGAGCTGCGCGAGCTCGCGGGCAAGAATCTGTCGGGGCGTGAATGATCGGAGGTGATGCTCGCGGAGCTGCACGCCGCCGCCGTACATGCCGTCGAGGATCTTCTGCAACTCGACCGTCGAGAGCACGCGCCCGCCATCGAACGGATCGACCACGATCACCCCGAAAGGCCCGGTGAATTTGACCAGGAACCGCCCCGGTAGTGCGACGCCCGCGGCCTCGATACCGGCCCGGCGCGACAGCTCGATGTAGAGGATCGAGAGCGTGATCGGCAACCCCGCGTGCCGATCCAGAGCTTCACTGAGAAGGGCGCTGCGAGGGTCGTAGTAGTCGTCGTCCACGCCGAGAAAACCTTCCTCGTCGTAGAGGAGGCGGTTGATCGTGGTCACGATCCGCTCCACGTCGCGCGAGCCCTCGAGGCGCTCACGCACCGCGTCGCTCCATGCCTGCACGTCATCGAGATGACGGTCGACGTCGAGGCGCGGATCCTCCTCGAGATCGATGACCAGGGACCCTTCCACCAGATCGAGCAGCGGCTCGGGGCGCCCGGCGATCTCCTCGAATCGCCGGCGCGCCAGCGCAGGATGGGTCAGGACTCTCCCCGGCTGCTGCATTCCGCTATCTTCCTCCGCAGTTCATCGCCGACCGGGATCTTCGAACGCCGTGCCCAATCGTAGAGCACGACAGTGACTTTTCCGGTGGCGGCGAGCTCGTTGCCGTTCGTTTTGCGGATCTCGTAGTGGGTGTCGAACGAGCTGTTCCGCACCTCGCCGTAGCGGACGCGGATCTCGATCGGCTCCATTTCGATGGACTGGCGGAAGTCGCACTGCGCGTGGGCGACGATGAAGCCGATGTCCAGCGCCCCGCCGAATCCGGCCACCTCGAACCACAGCAGCGTGCGCGCCCACTCGAAGTAGGTGAAGAAGACGGCGTTGTTGACGTGGCCATAGGCATCCACGTCGCGGAAGATGACCTGATGAGGAACGACGTACCAGCCATCGTGCCACGATCCACGAACCTGCTCCGGTACGCTCATTGTACGGCAGCGCTCGCAACTGTTACGGGCTTCGTCGCCGCTTTCGCCGTGCACGCTTGCAGATAGCGGCCCGGCAGGGGGTGGTCCAGATACGGGGCGATGAT
Source organism: uncultured Thermoanaerobaculia bacterium (assembly GCA_964558905.1). Lineage (GTDB taxonomy): Bacteria > Acidobacteriota > Thermoanaerobaculia > Gp7-AA8 > Gp7-AA8 > QHVT01. Next base: position 27,534 of record CAZLGP010000102.1, read on the forward strand.
CGTGGAGGCCCGGACGAGACGGTTGAGATCGACACCCGTGTCGATGCCCATCCGGTCGAGCATGTAGACGAGATCCTCGGTGGCGAGATTGCCCGACGCTCCCGGCGCGTACGGACATCCGCCGAGGCCTCCCGAGCTCGCATCGAACGTGGCAATGCCCATCTCCAGGGCCGCTAGCGTGTTCGCGAGCGCGGTCCCGCGCGTATCGTGAAAGTGCATCGCGAGCTTCGCGGCAGGAATGACCTGCAGCAGCATGCCGATCACGCCCTGCACCTGCATCGGCGTGCCGACCCCGATCGTGTCGCCGACGGACACCTCATCGCAGCCGAGGTCGAGCAGGCGGGCACAGACTTCGAGCACCTTTTCCGGCGGGACGTCGCCTTCGTACGGGCAGCCGAATGCGGTAGAGACGTAGCCGCGCATGCGCAGGCCTTCCTCGTGCGCGCGAATCGCGACCGGCGCGTAATTCTCGAACGACTCGTCGATCGACATGTTGATGTTGCGCTGGTTGAATGTGTCGGACGACGCGGTGAAGATCGAGATCGACTTCACGCCCGCATCGATGGCCCGCTCGAGGCCCCTCATGTTCGGGACGAGCACGGGATACTCGACACCGGGGTCCTTGGGGATGTCGCGATACACCTCCGCCGTGTCGGCCATCTGCGGCACCCACTTGGGCGAAACGAATGCTCCCGCCTCGATGACACGCAGCCCGGCGTCGGAGAGCGCGGTGATGTAGTCGATCTTCGCCTGCGTCGGGATCGTGACCTTCTCGTTCTGCAGGCCGTCCCGGGGGCCGACCTCGACGATTTTCGCTGTATCAACGGTGATCTTCATGGCTTGAAAGGATGAAGGATGAAGGATGAAGACGGCGCGGTCGTGAGCTGACCTCATCCTTCATCCTTCATCGTTCATCCTTCATCCTTCCGTGAGAGTCACCAGCTCCACGCCAGGTTGGACGAGCTCGCCCTCACGACAGTTGATGCTCACCACGCGCGCGTCGTGGCTGGCGCTGATCTGGTGCTCCATCTTCATGGCCTCGAGGATGAGCAGCGGGGCTCCTTTTGCAACAACGTCGCCTTCGCGCACGAGTATTCGCAGCACGACTCCGGGCATGGGAGCCTCGGTCGAATGATCGCGGCGGTGGCGTGCCCGCCCGCGGCCCTTCTCCTCGGCCTCGATGAAGTAGATCTCTCCGTCGAACGCAAAGTTCACCATCGAGCCCTGAATCACATACGGGACGGCGTGCACGCGGCCGTCGACGCGAATCTCCGCCTCTTCGGCGTCGATGGAAACGAGCTCGATCATCGCGTGAACCGGGATCCCGGGGCGTCGAGTGCCGCGCCGCGTGCGCAGAGCTCGCACATGCTTTCCTCGAACGTTTCGAGACTCAGTGCGAGCAGCGACTCATAGGGCGCGCTGAAGGGATTCGGCTTGCCGCTGCGGTTGAGGATCGACGCGAAGCCGGCCACGGCGCCTCCGTTCCCGGCGATGACGTCCGCCGTCTCCCGCGTCGACTTGCCGGTCGTGACGACGTCCTCGACGATTACGACGCGCTCGCCTTCGCCGACGGCGAAGCCGCGACGCAGCATCATCACCCCGTCCTTTCGCTCCGTGAACACGAATGGCACTTCGAGTGCCTCGGCCACGGTGTAGCCGATGATCACGCCGCCCAGCGCGGGCGCGACGATCTTCTGCGCGCCGAGCGCCCGAATGCGGTCGCCGAGGGCGGCGCCGATGGCCTTTGCGTTGCGAGGATGCTCGAGGAGCCGCGCGCATTGCACGTAATTCGGACTGTGCAGGCCCGACGAGAGGCGGAAATGGCCCGTGAGGAGCGCACCGGTCTCGCGCAGAAGTGCCTGGATGTCGAGCGCCATGGCCGGCGAGTTATAACATGCGGTTGGCGGTTGTCTGTTGGCGGTTGGCGGGAGACCACCATACCTCCACCTCGCTCCCGCCAACCGCCAAGCGAGGTGAAATCGATGGGTGCTCTGACCGAGAAGATTCGCGCGGACCTGACCGCGGCGATGAAGGCGCAGGAGAAGGACCGCCTCTCCACGATCCGCATGCTGCAGTCGTCGATCAAGAACGAGCAGATCAACGCCGGGCACGAGCTGTCCGACGAAGAGGCGATGGCGGTCATCCGCAAGGCGGTCAAGCAGCGCCAGGACTCGATCGAGCAGTACGCGAGCGCCGGCCGCACTGAGCTGGCGGAGAAGGAGCGCGCGGAGATGGATCTCCTGAAGACCTATCTTCCTGCCGAGCTCTCCCCGGAGGAGTTGGAGGCCGGCCTCCGCGAGATCATCGCCGCGACCGGCGCACAGTCGAAGAAAGACCTCGGCAAGGTGATGAAGGAAGCCACCGCGCGCTACAAGGGGCGGGCGGATGGGAAGAGGATTCAGGAGATCGTCTCGCGTCTGCTTCCGTAGGCGTGGCCCGTGACCCGTTGCCCGTGACCCGTTGCCCGTTGCATTGGCGCTTGCGCGATGCTGCCCCAAGCAACGGACAAAGGACAGCGCATCACGGGCCACCAGCCACGGCCACGAGTCACGGGCCACGGGTCACGGGTCACGGGCCACGCCAAGGTCAACCATGCGCTACCAACGACAGATCACCCTTCCCGAAATCGGCGAGCACGGCCAGCGGAAGCTCGGTCAAGCCTCGGTCCTCATCGTCGGCGCCGGCGGGCTCGGCTCGCCGACCTCCATCTACCTCGCGGCCGCCGGCGTGGGTCGCATTGGCCTGGTCGATTTCGATCGCGTCGACATCACCAACCTACACCGCCAGATCCTGTACGGGACGTCGGACGTCGGGCGGCCAAAGCTCGAGGCGGCGCGGGAGCGGCTGAGCGATCTCAATCCGGACATCGCCATCGAGACCCACGAGACCCGGCTCACGTCGGAGAACGCGCTGGAGATCCTCCCGCACTACGACGTCATCATCGACGGGACCGACAACTTCGCGACGCGCTATCTGGTGAACGATGCCTGCATGATCCTGGGGAAGCCGAACGTCTACGGCTCGATCTTCCGCTTCGACGGACAGGCCTCCGTCTTTGCGACCGCGGACGGCCCCTGCTACCGCTGCCTCTACCCCGAGCCGCCGCCACCGCACCTCGTGCCCTCCTGCGCGGAAGGAGGCGTCCTCGGCGTTCTGCCGGGGGTCGTCGGGACCGTTCAGGCGATCGAGGCCATCAAGCTGATCACCGGCATCGGGGAAACGCTGGCGGGACGTCTGCTAATCTTCGACGCCCTGCGCATGACGTTCCGCGTCATGAAGCTCCGCAGACGTTGCGATGAGCACGCCGCCATCACCCGACTGATCGATTACGAGGAGCTCTGCAATCCCGTGCAAAAGACAGACATCACCCCGACTGAGCTTTCCGGCCGTCTCGCGAGCGGCGAAGACATCGTCCTGATCGACGTGCGCGAGCCGCACGAGTGGAACGCCGGCCACATCGAGGGCGCCACCCACATCCCCATGAAACAGATTCCGGAGCGACTCGCGGAGATCCCGAAGGACAAGGACGTCGTCATGATCTGCCGGAGCGGCGCGCGCAGCGGTCACGTGCAGCAGCACCTTCTGGGCGCGCAGGGCTACTCGCGCGTGCTCAACCTGACGGGAGGCATGCAGCGATGGTCGCGCGAGGTGGATCCGTCGATTCGGGTGGCGTGAGTCAAGAATCCTGAGCGAAGCGAAGGATCAGCGGAGCCCTCGCCGCAATCGCCCCTTGCACGTTACTCGTGAGGGCTCCCTTGATCCTTCGCTTCGCTCAGGATCATGGGGAAGTTCATCAGACGCCGTCCGGACGGACTCTCAGGAAGAACGTGCAGGCCTTGCCGGTCTTCGACTCGACCCACACCGAGCCCGCGTGCGCGACCGCGAACTCGCGGGTACGGAACAAACCGCGGCCCGTACGATCGGGCGACGAAGGGTTCCAGGTGAACGACGGCTCGAAGATCGCCTGACGCAGCGACTCGGGCACCATCGGACCGTTGTCCATCACGAAGAACAGCAGCAGCGGCTTCCCTTTGTGCTCCATCCAGCGGACGCCGATGACGACCTGGCCGCTGGCGGGGACGTAGTGCAGCGCGTTCTCCATCAGGATCGCCAGCGAGTCGGCGAGCTGCTCGTGATCGCCGAAGCGCTCCTCGAGCTCCTGCACGTCGATGTCGAGCCGGATTCCCTTGAGGTCGGCGTGGGCGCGGAAGCGCTCAGCGACGCGACGCACCACGTCTGTCACCGTCGGCACGGGACGCACGGCAAACGACGCCTCCTCGACCTCGGGAGCGAGCTCGAGCGACGACAGGACCTGATCGAGCGATGACGTCGCGTCGGCGAGGAAGTGGTCGTTGTTCGATTGCGCGGCCGCGTGGAGTGACTCGCGCAACGCGCGCAGCGGGCCGAAGACCGTCTCGCGCACGTACGTGACGAACGAAGCGTGGGCCTCGTTCATCGGATCGGTGTGACGGAAGATCAGCGCCGCTCCGCTCGCTCCGCCCGACATCGGCACCAGCGTGTAGATGAAGTTGCGATTGCCGATGCGCACTCCGGCGCTCGCCGGAATGGCCAGATCGCCGACGCGGATGCCGGCCTTCGTCTCGATCGCGGTGACGTGCGAGAGCTCCGCCTGTGTGGCGTCGAAGAGCTTCTTCGCATCATCGGACGCGAACTTCACATTGCGGTCCGGCCCGACGAGGATCGAGGCCCCGCCCGTCGCCACCAGCAGATTCACGACGCTGGTGATGGCGGGTGATACCGACTCGACGGGGAACTGAACGACGGGGGCCTTCGGGAACGGGTCCCGGAGCTGCGAGGCGGCGAGGGTCACGTGCCGGCCGGAGTCGCCGCGGGAGGGTGACGAGGGCGTCGCCGGCATCTGAACCTGCGGCGGCGTAAACGCAGGCGGCTCCGGAGCGGCGGGCGGCTTCGTCTCTTCCGTCGCGGCCTGCGTGGCTCCACTCTTCCTGCGCGGTTTGTCGCATTTGCCGCAGAGGATGCCCTCCGTCACCTCACCACCGCACATGAAGCACTTGCGCGCCATAGGACCGTCGAGTTTACGTCAACTGCGATAGAGTCGGCTCGATTTTGGACTCGATCGGGGCCTTCTCAGGAGCGAATCAATGAAAAACATCGTCGTCATCGGCGGCGGCACGATGGGCAACGGCATCGCCCATGCGGCCGCGGCCAGCGGCTTTGCAGTCACCCTCGTCGACCTCGACGAGGCGATCCTGGAGCGCGCGGTGTCCACCATCACCGCGAACCTCCAGCGCGGCGTCGACAAGGGAAAGATGACCGCCGAAGAGCGCGACGCGGTCGTCGCCCGCATCCGCACCAACACGCAGCTCGATTCGATCGGCGATGCCGACATCGTCATCGAGGCGATTGTCGAGAGCCTCGAGGCCAAGACCGGTCTCTTCGCGAAGCTCGACACGATCGCAAAGCCGGAATGCATCCTCGCATCGAATACGTCCTCGATCTCCATTACGAAGATCGCAGCGGCGACGAAGCGCCCCGACAAAGTGATCGGGATGCACTTCATGAATCCCGTCCCGGTGATGACGCTCGTGGAAGTGATTCGCGGCATCGCGACCTCCGACCACACCTGGCAGAGGGTCGAAGACCTCGCCAAGCGCATGGGCAAGACGCCCATCGAGGTGAACGACTATCCGGGCTTCATCTCCAACCGCGTGCTCATGCCGATGATCAACGAGGCGATCTTCTCGCTTTATGAAGGCGTGGCGACGCGGGAAGCCATCGACGGCGTGATGAAGCTCGGCATGAATCACCCCATGGGACCGCTCACCCTCGCCGACTTCATCGGACTCGATGTATGCCTCGCGATCCTGCGCGTCCTCGAGCAGGGTTTCGGCGATCCCAAGTACCGGCCGTGTCCGCTGCTCGTCAAGATGGTGGACGCGGGGTGGCTCGGACGAAAGAGCGGCCGCGGCTTCTACGAGTATGGGAGGTAGAGGTGCTGAGTGCTGAGTGCTGAGTGCTGAGTGCTGAGTCCTCAGTGCTGAGTCCTGAGTCCTGAGTGCTGAGTCCTCAGTGCTGAGTCCTCAGTGCTGTGTGCTGAAGTGCTGAGTGCTGAGTGACCCTCCACACCGGAGGCCCGGGCGGGCGGGACTCAGGACTCAGGACTCAGCACTCACCACCTCGTGCCCCGAAGGGATGACACGCGGGCACGTTGCTGTTCTAATCCGCCGAAATCACCATGCTTTGTCAGACCTGCAGCGCGTACAACGACGACGAGCGTGAGTTCTGCTTTCGCTGCCAGAACAAGCTGCTCGTTCTCTCCGGAGTCACCTCCTTCGAGGAAGATGAGCTGGAGGACTACGAGGAAGAGGAAGACCTCTCTCTCGACGAGCACCTGCTCGAGCGCGTGAGCGCGCTCGAAGAGATCGTGAAGCGCTCCGCGGAGACGATCCGTTCGCTCGTCGACGCGGTCCAGAAGCACGAGCGCGCGATCTTCATCAACCAGACCGGTCTCCTCTCCGTGAAGGAGATCCTCGAGAAGAAGAACTTCCTCACGAGCGACGAAGTCGTCGAACTGTGGGAATCGAAGATGGGCGAGCAGATGCTCGCTCTCGAGAAGAAGCAGCGCTTCACCGAGCGCAAGGACCGCATGGTCTCGCTGTTCCGCGGCGATAAGCGCGAACGGTTCCTGATCCTCGTGGCCGATGCCGAGGCCGCGTTCGACGGATTCGATCCGGACCGGGGCATGAAGCACCTCGAAGAGGCCTTCCGCCTCGACCGCGACAATTACGAGCTCTCGTTCTTTCTGGGCGAGATGTTCTTCAACGACGGCAACCTCGATCGCGCGAAGGCCTACCTCGAGCGCACGCTCGAGGTGCAGCCCGATCACTTCGACGCCGCGGTCTTCTACGGGGTGCTGCTGCACGAGCAGCAGGACCTGAAGGGTGCCGAGCGTTGGCTGCGCCGCGCGATCCAGATCTCTCAGGAGTCGTTCCTCCCCTACTTCTCCCTCGGCGCGATCTACGCGCGCAAGGGAAAGCTCCTCCGCGCGCAGAAGTTCCTCGAGAAGGCCATCCAGCTCGAGGCCATCCCCCAGGCCTACTTCCTCCTCGGAACGATCTTCTATGAGAAGGGCCAGCTGGAGCGCGCCATTCGCTCGTTCCAGGCCGCCCTGAAGCTCGATCCCGACTACGAGGAGGCCATCTATCACCTAGGCCTCTGCTACCTCGACCGGAACTGGAATCGGAAGGCGATCGAGTGCTTTCAGGAAGCGCTCGAGCTCAATCCGAACAAGATGGAGTACCAGCAGGCAGTCAAGATCTACGAGGGCATCTCCGGCCACGTGCCGGTCGAAGGCCCGGCGGCCCAGGCGATGACGCAGGCAGAGTCGTTCACGAGCGAAGGCCAGTACACCGAAGCGCTCGATCACTACCGGACCGCCGCGCAGGAAGAGCCGGACAACGTGAACGTTCTGCTGCCGTACGCGCTGCTGTGCTCGCACCTCGACAAGAACTCCGAGGCCATCGCGGTGGCCCGGCGAATCCTCGAGCACCAGCCGGCGGAAGTCGTGGCGGCGGCAGCGTACACGACGCTCGTCGAGGCGCTGCGCGCCGAAGGCAACTTCAAGGAAGCGAACCACGTCCTCGAGGACATGCTCCGCGACTACACGTCCAACTACGCGAAGTCGATCGCCTACTACGAGAAAGCGTACAAACTCCCGGAGATGGAGGAGAACCTCGAAGAGGCCCTCGAGACCGCGCAGCTAGCGCTCCGCTACTCCCCCAAGGAGCTTCGCCAGTTCCCGCTGGCGGCCCTCGGCTGGGTGTACTTCAAGCGCCGCGACTTCAAGAGCGCCGTCGATTTCCTGACCAAGTCCGCGGACCTCGGACCGACGCCGACGAACCTCATGCACCTGGGCATGGCCCTGCTCGAGAGCGGCGAGAAGGATCGCGCCCGTCAGGTGTTCCGCCGCGCGAAGAGCTTCAAGACGAAGGGTGCGGGGCTCGAGGAGAAGATTCTCGAGCAGGTGCGCACGGCGACGAAGCTCATCGACCGCCTGCACCAGCGGCGACGTAAAGTAGCGAAGACCTAGCCGGCATTTCTCACAGCCTTTCGTCGCGAGACAGCCGATAGCGGCCTGTCTGCTTCGCCGCACGACGATTTCGCTCCTCAACATAGTGTCA
>CAZLGP010000103.1:0-27237 GCA_964558905.1 uncultured Thermoanaerobaculia bacterium
GTGCTGGGTGCTGGGTGCTGGGTGCTGGGTGCTGGGTGCTGGGTGCTGGGTGCTGGGTGCTGGGTGCTGGGTGCTGGTGGAGCAAAGGCGAAAGAGAAAAGAGAAAAGGTTAAAGAGGCTTCGCCACTCGCCACTCAGCACTCAGCACTCAGCACTCAGCACTCAGCACCCAGCACTCGCTCCTCACCCCCCGTAGAAATACGACTTCCCGGCTGCGGCGTCGTCGTAGGTCCAGAACCCGCGGGCGCGATGCAGCCAGACGAAGTTCAGCAGAGCCCAGTCGCCGATCGATCCGTGCAGGTGCCATAGGAGGACGAACAACAACGGCACCGCGAGGGTTGGGAAGGCGAACGCGAACGCGATCAGCGCCGCGTTGAGCACGAGGAACGGTGCGAGCGCGACGACGAGGAAGGCGCGGGTCTCGGCGACGAAACGGTGCGCGATCACCCAGACCGCCAGCATCCGCATCGAGTAGTTCCAGCGGACGTCGCGTGCGCCGACGAGTCGGTATCCGGCCGCGTGCAGCAGCTCGTGAAGAGGCAGGATCACGACGAACAGCGCGACGAACGCAAGGCCGAAATCGCCCAGGCAGCGAAGGAAGGAGCGGCCCTCACCGATCGCGACGAAGACGATCGCCGCCACCGTCGCCGCCGACATTCCGTGATGGGCCCAGATCAGCCACGAGCGTCGCCGGAAGAAATAGTGCAGCACGAAGTCCGCGAGCTCCGCGTGCGTGAGCTCGGCCAGCAGTTCGTAGCGCGGAGGGGTCAAATCATCAACGGACGGCGGCATCGCGACGACATTCTCACCCGGGAGGATGCCCCCATGCTCCAGCACTCAGCACTCAGCACCCAGCACTTCACCGAGGATGTGGCCTGGTCGTGCGGGGGCGTGCATGACGTGCACAACCGGCTCAGGATCGGCGACCGCGAACAGCACATCGGGAAAGCGAGCGATTGACGCCGTCACCGCACGAAGCAGAACGATCTTCGCTCCCCCAGCGCCACCCCGCCGGCCGCGTAGCTCTGCTCCGCGAATACGATCTCCGTCTTCGTGGCGATGACCACCGTCGACGAGCGCGTGCCGTAGCGATCGCCGCGGATGAACACCTCGCTCTCCGGCGAGCTCGTCCCGCGCGGCGTCGCCAGGAAGAGCATCAGCTCGTCCATCAACGCCTCGGCCGTCGGAATCCGGAGCGCAGCGCGCAGCCGCTCGATCGCGGCCGCCATCTTCGGCCACTCCTCCCCTGATGGGGCGTTGCTGAACGCGTGGAGCCCGGGCACCAGCGACGTCTGCAACTCCGGGGCGATGTACATCGCCTCGCCCTCGACGTCTCCCGCGAGCAGATGGAACCCGGCGTACTGCTCCGCCTCGGACGCGATCGTCTGGGCGTACGCTTCCACCTCGAGCTCCGTCAGGACGAAGTCGCGCACGAGAAAACCGCGCGACCGCACCCGCCGCTCCGCGCCGCGCAGGTTCGTCACCGCCGCGAAGCGGCCACCCCGGCGAACCGCGAGCCACGTTCCACCGAACAAGGCGTCCTTCCCGCCGACGACGTCCGGGGCATCGGTCCACTGATGGGCGTCGTGCGTCGCACGCCGGTAGTCCTCGTCGCGATTGGCGGCGATGACGAAGGGAAAGCGGGAGGACGCACGGTGCGCGAGGGCGATGAGGCACATCGGGACGAGTCTAGTCCTACCCAAAGATATTTGAAATTTGAGAGTCAAAGGCCGGGCGCGGGCGCGGGTTCGGGCCCGGGGAAAAGCCGGCAATTGCGGGTCTCTCCGCGCCCGAGCCCGCGCCCGAGCCCGCGCCCGGCTTTTCGTCGCACTCTGAGAGACGAATCCTCAGACCGCGGCTTCAAGAATCTAGTGCTGCGTCAAACTCGTTTGCATTCGTCCCATTCGTCCCCTTCGTCCCATTGGCCACCTATTGCGATAACGCCAGCCGTCCCAATCACGGGAGAATGCCGTCCTCACAGGTGATTCACGTAGGAGACACACTGCCCCTGGTTCTTGAAAGTCGGGTTGGTGAACGTCTTCCAGCCGCCTTTCTTGCACTGGTCCTTGCTGGTCGGTCCCTGCGGCGGCTTCACCAGAATGGCGATGCCCTGGGGGAACGATCCTACCGGGATGGTGTCCGTCACCGTGTTCGTCGCCGTGTCGATCACCGACACGGTGTTGTTCGCACCGTTCGTCACGTAGACGAAGGCGCCGTCCGGCGTGACGGCCAGGAGCAGGGGCAGCACTCCGACCGGCACGGTGGCCGTCACCGTATTCGTCGTCGTGTCGATCACGCCGACGGCGTCCGCCAGGAGGAGCGTCACGTAGGCGGAGGCACCATCCGGAGTGATGGCAATGCCGAGCGCGGTCGTCGTTCCGGGGATCGTGGTCACGACCGCGTTCGTCACCGTACTGATGACGAAGACCGTACTGCTGAAGAACGAGCCCACATAGGCGAAGGCCCCGTTCGGCGTGATGGCCACGCCGGTCAGATCGCCTCCCACGACAATCGTGGTCGTCACCGTATGCGTGGCCGTGGCGATGACGCTGACCGTGCCGTCGTCGTTGGCCACATAGGCGAACGCTCCGTTCGGTGTGATGTCCACACCGTTCGGCCCCGATCCGACCGGCACCGTGGCCACGACGGTATTGCTGGCCGTGGCGATCACCGAGACGTCGTTGCTGCCGAAGTTGGTCACATAGGCGAACGCGCCATCGGGCGTGATCGCCACGATCGTCGGACCCGTTCCGACCAGCACCGTCGCCACCACGCTATTGGTTGCCACGTCGATCACGGAGACCGTGCCGTCGTCGTTGTTGGCAACATAGACGTACTGCCCGCTGGGCGTGGCCGCGACCCCGGCCGGACCTGCCCCGACCGGGACCGTGGCAATCACGGTATTCGACGCTGTGTCGATCACCGAGACCGTCCCGTCGATCGCGTTCGACACATAGGCAAGGGTCTGCGCGGCCGCCGAGCTCGCGCCGACGAACACGAAGATCGCAATCACCAGGAAACGAATGGAAACCCCAAGGGACACAAGTGTCCGGACATGCTTCGCCATCGCAGATCTCCTCTCTCTCGCTGGGCGTGGACGCAAATCATACGCCTGATGGCCCGCCGGTGATACCTTCGCGGGTCATGAGAACGATCCTTGCCCTCACCCTGGCCGTGACATGCACGGCAGCGGCGCAACCGAAGACCGAAGTCCCCGCGGGCTACTGGCCGCTCGCAAAATCGGAGGCGATCCTCGCGAAGACGGAGACGATCCGCCTCGCGCCGGATCTCTCGTCCCTCACGGCCGACGAGAAGTCCGGCCTCCAAGACCTCCTCGAGGTCGGCGCCATCATGCAGAAACTCTATGAGGAGCAGCTGCACCATCAGGCCCGCTTCGCGCTCGATCGCCTGCAGGTCCTCGACGTGCAGCTCGGGCAGCCGAAGGCGACGCAGAACTTCCTGCAGCTCTATCGATTGAACAAAGGCCCGATCGCGTCGACGCTCGACAACGCGCGGGAGGCATTCCTCCCCGTCGACGAGCAGAGACCGACGCGGAACATGTATCCGCTGGACGCGACGAAGGAGGAGATCGACGCCTTCCTCGCCGCGAACCCGAGCATGCGCGAGGAGATCCTCGGCGAACGGACCGTGGTCCGCCGGGCTACGCGGGAGAACATCGGCAAGGACCTCCAGATCCTCAATGTCTATGCGGAATTGCGCGCGCTGCATCCCGAGGAGCACCAGCGACTGCGCGAGGCACGAGACGGGAGCGGCAACGACAAGTTCCTCTACGCCGTGCCGTACTCGATCGCGTACGCCGACCATCTCGTGCCCGCGTTCCGTCTGCTGAACCGCGCCGCGGGCTTTCTCCGTGCGAGCGATCCCGAGCTCGCACGCTTCCTCCGCAACCGCGCGCGCGACCTGCTGTCGAACGACTACGAGAGCGGCGACGCGTCCTGGGTCACGGGACGCTTCAACAAGTTCAACGCCCAGATCGGCGCCTACGAGACCTACGACGACGCGCTCTACGGCGTGAAGGCGTTCCACTCGATGAGCATCCTCCTCGCCAATCAGGAAGCAACGGAGGCGCTACGCAAGGCTCTCGGCGGCCTGCAGGCCATCGAGGACGCGCTCCCGTACGAGCCCCGCAAGCGCGTGAAGGAGGACATCCCCGTCGGCGTCTACGACGTCATCGCCGACTTCGGCCAGGCACGCGGCACGAACACCGCCACGATCCTTCCGAACGACCCCCTCTTCTCGCGACGCTACGGGAGGACCATCCTCCTGCGCGAGAACATCATGAGGAACCCCGAGATCTTCGCGGCCGACCAGCGGATCTGGAAAACCGCGACCGCGGATTCCCACGCGAACGACCTCGCCGACGACGGGAACTTTCTGCGCACGCTGTGGCACGAGATCGGTCACTACCTCGGTGTCGACCGCGACAAGCAGGGCCGCACGCTCGACGTCGCCCTCGAGGACTACGCCGACTCCGTCGAGGAGATGAAGGCCGATCTGGTCTCGCTCTTCGCGCTGCACCGCATGAACCATCCTTCGCTGCGCGCGATCCAGGCCAGCGGAATCCGGCGCACGCTGCAGAACGTGAAGCCGCGCCGCGACCAGCCCTACCAGACCATGCAGCTCGTGCAGTTCAACTGGTTCCTCGAGCACGGCCTCATCGAGGCGGACCCGAAGACGGCGCGCCTGAAGATCCACTATGCGAAGTACCCCGAGGCCGTGCAGTCGCTGCTCGCCGAGACGCTGAAGCTGCAGCGCGAGGGCGACAAGGCCGCCGCGGTAGCGTTCTTCGATCGCTGGACGAAGTGGACGCCCGAGGTGCACGACAAGCTCGCCGCGCGGATCCGCGACGCACAGGGAGCCAGGTGGCGGATCGTCCGCTACGCGGCGCTGGGAGAGTGAGGATGAAGCGCGCGATTGCGGTGCTCCTGCTGCTCACGGGCTGCGCGACGACGAGTCGTCAAGCCGACGAGTCGTCAAGTCGTCAAGCCGAGCAAGGTCCCTCGTCGACTCGAATGGAAGGCTTCCTCCCTCTCCGATGGGACGAGCAGAACGGCAAGCTCCTCCTGGAGATCCCGCGCTTCAACGAAGAGTTGATCTGGCAGGTCTCGCTCGCATCGGGCGTGGGCTCGAATCCGATCGGCCTCGATCGCTCGCAGCTCGGGGCGACGCATCTCATCCGTTTCGAGCGTGTGGGGCCGCGCGTGCTGATGGTCGAGCCGAACTACGCCTACCGCGCCCTCAGTGACGATCCGTCCGAGCGCCGGGCGGTCGAGCAGTCGTTCGCGACGTCCATCCTCGCGGGCTTCAACGTCGAGTCGGTGACCGCGGGCGGCGGCGCAATCGTCGATGCCACCGAGTTCTTCCTCACCGACGCACACGGCATCGCCTGGCGTCTCCGCGACACGCAGCAGGGCACCTACTCGCTCGACCGCAATCGCAGCGCGATCTACCTCCCGCGAACGAAGGCGTTCCCGAAGAACACCGAGGTCGAGGCCACTCTGACCTTTGCCACGAACGATCGCCCGGGCCCGCTCGTGCGCGGCGTCACCCCGACCGCGGACGTCGTGACCGTGCGCCAGCATCACTCCTTCGTCGCCCTGCCCGAGCCGGGATTCGTGCCCCGGCGGCAGGATCCGCGCGTGGGCGTCTTCGGCATCGAGTTCTACGATTACGCGTCGCCCTTCACCGAGCCGATCACGCAGCGCTGGATCGCGCGGCATCGCCTCGAGCTCGGAAAGCCGATCGTCTATTACGTCGACAACGGCGTGCCCGAGCCCATTCGCACCGCGCTCGTCGAAGGCGCGGCGTGGTGGAGCGAGGCCTTCACCGCGGCGGGCTTCCCCGATCACTTCCAGGTGAAAGTGCTCCCTCCCGACGCCGATCCGCTCGACGTCCGCTACAACGTCATCAACTGGGTGCATCGCTCTACGCGCGGCTGGTCCTACGGCTCGAGCATCACCGATCCCCGCACCGGCGAGATCATCAAGGGCCACGTTCTCCTCGGATCTCTGCGCATCCGCCAGGACGTGCTCCTCGCGCGCGGCCTCATGTCCGTCTACGACGCGCTCGATCCGAAGACGTCACCGTCGCTCATGGCCCTGCAGCGCATCCGGCAGCTGTCGGCGCACGAGGTCGGCCATACGCTCGGCCTCGATCACAACATGGCCGCATCGACCGACGGTCGCGCCTCGGTCATGGACTATCCCGCGCCCTACGTGAAGATCGTCGACGGCCGTCTCGATCTGTCCGAGGCCTATACGAATGGCGTTGGCGCGTACGACATCGCGGCCATCAAGTACGCGTATCAGAGCGTCGCCAGCGACGCCGAGCTCGACGCGCTCGCGCGGGCGACGCCTCTGTTCGTCTCCGATCCGCATTCGCGTCCCGCGAGCGGTGCTCATCCGCTGGGATCGGTGTGGGACAACGGCGCCGACGCGGTGGAGATGCTGCGTCAAGAGATCGAAGTGCGGCGCATCGCCCTCGATCAGTTCGGGCAAGGCAACCTGAAAGCCGGCGAGCCGCTCTCGAAGCTCGAGGAGATTCTCCTGCCGCTGTACCTGCATCACCGCTATCAGGTCGAGGCCGCGGCGAAGTCGATCGGCGGCGTGTTTTTCAGCTACGGAACGATCGCTCCGCCGCGCCCCGTGCCTGTCGCCGACCAGCGCAAGGCCCTCGCCGCGGTCATGGCGACGCTCGAGCCGGAATTCCTCGAGATCCCGAAGCGCATTCGCGATCTCATCCCTCCGCCGTCCTACGCGCACGGCGACGCGAACACCGAGCTTTTCCCGCGCCGCACCGATCCCGTCTTCGATCCGATCGCCGCGGCCATGACCTCCGCCGACATCACCGTGTCCGCGCTGCTCGCTCCCGAGCGGGCGGCACGCCTCGCGCAGCAGGAAGGCGACTTCACGTTCCGTGACGTGACGACGGCGCTGATCGGCGTCGCCACGGAACAGGGCGCCGTGACGCGCGCGACGCGCACGCTGATCCTGGCCCGCCTCGCGCAGCTCGCGAACGACCGCGATGCGGATCCGCAGGCGCGCGCGGAGGCATTCGATGCATTGCGGCGGTTATCGTCCGCGCTCGTTCCCGTGGCCGACGCCGCCGAGAACACGCACCGCCGCGCCACGCGCGACGACATCGAGCGCTTCCTCGCGCGCCCCGAGTCGTGGCAGGCACCGGTCATCCCCACCATCCCACCCGGCCCACCCATTTAGCCGGCGAGACCGGCGGCACTGGTTGGCCAAGCCTCGGGCACACAGCTCGTCTGAGGGCGGGTCTGCCGCCGCACTCCCAACAGCCCAGGCCGCGGCACGAAAGTTCGGCGTCCGACGTCGCTCGCTCAGCAATGAGCGAAAAGCGTGGGCGATTCACGTGGCGATACGGAATAGCTGCACACCGTTAGGTGTACACTCGTGCACGTGAAGCGCCGTGACCTCGAGAGGAAGCTTGCCGAGTGCGGCTGGCGATTCCTGCGGAGTGGCGGCCGACACGACGTGTGGACCGATGGCGAACGAGAAGAAGCCGTGCCGCGTCATCGAGAGATCAACGAACGATTAGCACAGGCGATCCCGAAACGCGCTTGTGGAGAGCGATCATGAGATTCGAAGGGACGCTGGTCCGCGACGGACGATTCTGGTTGGCGGAAATTCCGCTGCTTGATGCAATGACTCAGGGCCGCAGCAGAACGGAGGCACTGACGATGATCGCCGACTGGCTCGAGACGATGGTGAATCGAAAGGACTTCAAGGCGGAAGTTCACCCACGCGGCAGGTCGGAGTTCGAAGTGTCGGGGAACGATGTTCCGGCCATGACCGCACTCCTGTTGCGTCGCCGACGCGAAGCAAGCGGGGCTTCGCTACGCGATGTGGCGGCGCGGCTCGGCGCGTCATCGCGGAATGCCTACGCCCGGTACGAGCGGGGTGAAGTTGTCCCGACCATTGAGAAGCTCGATGCGCTTCTGAAAGCTACCGCGCCTGATGCCGATTTCGTAATTCGCGAGTCTTCGCGCTGAATCGCAAGCGCGAGGCCGGACGCGGCGTTCCGACACGATCTGTTCCGGGATCACGACAGGCCGACCACTCCTGCAGAGCCGTTCCTGCTCCGCCGGCGCTTCTCGCGGTAAGCGCCCCTCCGTCCGTCCCAACGGTCCTATGAGTTAGGCGCTATCGCCAGATTTCCGCTAGCTGTGAGCGCTCAACAGTCACGAAACCGTTATCACACGAAGCAAGGAATCGCTTAACGGTGGTCTCGGCGAGTTCCCAATCGAGTTTGGGCCCGCATACTACATGCGTGAGCGGTAGCTGCAACGAGCTGTTGTTCTGCTTTGGGAACATCACAAACGGCTTGATGTATGCGCCGCGTGCCGCAAACTGTTCTGCAAGGTCGTTCGTAGCCGGTCGATCCGTGTCGACCCTGACGAAGTATCGCCATTCGGCCTCGTCTTCGAAGAAGCGGTTCTTAAATTGCATCTCGACCTGATCGATTTCGTCGCTGGCGACGGCCGCGTCGATCCAATGAAGCTTGTGCTCTTGCTCCGGCATGCGCGCCACCCAATCCTCGTATTGCTCCACGGCGTTGCTTAGGCTCCGCCTGAGCATCGTGCGCTGAACCTCGGGATCGTAGATGATGGGTAGGCGTCTGATGTTGTCTGCCTTCAAGATCGTGTCGAG
The DNA here is from genome assembly GCA_964558905.1 of uncultured Thermoanaerobaculia bacterium. Taxonomy (GTDB): domain Bacteria; phylum Acidobacteriota; class Thermoanaerobaculia; order Gp7-AA8; family Gp7-AA8; genus QHVT01. Next base: position 8,694 of record CAZLGP010000103.1, read on the forward strand.
ACGACCCGCGTCGAACCCCAGGCAGTACCCGGCACCGTCCGCACCATAGCGTTGCCACTGGCTAATCGATTCCTTTGTTGCTGAAAAGGAGCAGAGATAAAGGCGATCGTCACCGAAGTAGTCAAGCGCGGCATCGACACCCGCGACGAGACCGTGAGGATCGCCTACTGCTTTCGCTTCCTTGAGAATCTGCTTGCGAACGTTTACACCGTAGAGCCGCTCAGTGCGGTCGTTTAGAAACCGGGCGTCGCCGAATCTAAGTTGCCCGGACGCCATGATTCCAAACAGGCCGTTCGCATCCGTATAGTGCCACAGCGTCTCCGGTGTGCCGTCGGTTCCCACCATGACTGATATTCTAGTCCGCCTAACTTGATTTCGGTCGCGGCCGCGACCCGCGTTTCCGCGCGACTCATGGCAGGTCGAGGTTGCGGACGCCGCGCCTGCCGGGAGGGAGGACGTGGGTGCGTCCACAGAGACGTCGCGGTGGCCGAGGCCCTCTCGGACGACGCGGATGTCTGGCCGCGCTCGAGAGCAGGTCGGTGGCAAACGAGTGGCGGAAGGTGTGGGGTGACGCGCTCGTCGATTCCTGCCGCTCGCGCGGCTTCTCTCACCGCGTGCTGGACGACCGTCGCCTGGAGATTCTGGCGGCCTTCTCTCCCCTCGCGGTCGTGCGAGTACGTGGACCTCGGAATGCGTGTCTTCTCCGCGCTCAATGGTGCAGATACGAATCCAGGAGCACGAGCACGTGCTTGTTCAGTTCCGCACGTCTCTCTTGTTCATTGTTCAGGTGGCTGTTCGCGGTCGCCAGATCGGCCGTGAGTTTGTCGACCTTCGCCTGGAGGCCATCGCGCTCGACTTTGCCCTTCCTCAATGCCTCCTCGGCACGCGCGAGCTCATCGCGGGATGCAACGAGTTTCTTTTCGAGCTCGCTCACCCTCGCCTCCGCGGCTTTCCCGTTCCGCACCGCGACGGAGAGTTGGTCGGCCAGAGCCGTTCGTTCCACTTCGACCTTTGCCAGTGCCACGTGAGCCGCTGACTGCACGGTGGAGGTCCGCCACCGTAGTCGCGAAGACCCGCATCAGCATCGGTGCGAGAATCGGATCGCCGCCACAGAAGCGGAGTGTCTCGGAGTCTCGCAGCAGATTCTCGACGTCAGGGAGGGCGAGCTCTTTGTGGCCAAAGAGCGCCGGGCGCATTCCGGCGCCCTGAACGAGCAGCCCTTCGACGAGCGAGCGGAGGATCGCGATGGCCGGCGCCTTCGATTCTTCGCCGATGTGCGCTTCGATGCGCTCGACGCCTCGCGCGGGTAACGCATGCCGCCGGTAGAGCGAGGGACCGCGGACGGTCCCTCGCTCCTTCGAGGATCAGTAGTTGGTGTAGAGCAGGCGGTTCGGGGAGCCCGAGCCGATGCTGGTCAGCTTGTTGGTGCTGGAGTTGTTCACCAGCGCGTTGCGGACCGTGGACGGAGAGGCGCTGGGGCTACCCTGCAGGTAGAGCGCGGCCACGCCCGCGACGTGCGGCGCAGCCATCGAGGTGCCGCTGATCGTGTTCGTTGCCGTGTTGCTGGTGTACCAGGCCGAGGTGATGCTCGAGCCCGGCGCGAAGATATCGAGGCAGGAACCGTAGTTCGAGTACGACGCGCGCGCATCGCCACTGGTGGTCGCACCGACGGTGACGGCCGCGGGGACGCGCGCCGGCGAGGAGTTGCAGGCGTTGGCGTTGCTGTTGCCGGCCGCCACGACGAAGGTCACGCCGTCATTGATGGCATTGTTCACCGCCGTGTCCAGCGCGGAAGAAGCGCCGCCGCCGAGGCTCATGTTGGCCACGGCCGGCGCACCGGCGGGATGATCGGTGCGCACCCAGTCCACACCGGCGATCACGCCCGAGTTCGTTCCGCTGCCGTTGCAGCCCAGAACGCGGACCGCCACCAGGGTCACGCCCTTGGCCACACCGTGCGTGGAGCCTCCGACCGTACCGGCGACGTGCGTGCCGTGACCGTTGCAATCCGTGCTGCCGCGACCGTCGTTGATCGCGCTATATCCGTGGATGGCGCGGCTTCCGAACTGCGAGTGCGTCCGGCGAATCCCGGTATCGATGATGTAGGCCTTCACCCCGGCGCCGGTACGGTTGTAGACGAACGTCCCGTTCAACGGCCGGTCGCGCTGATCGATTCGATCCAGACCCCAGGTGGCGTTGGTCTGCGTGGCCTCGATCGAAACTTCGCCGTCTTCTTCCACGAAAGCCACCTGCGGATGATTCGCAAGCGCTTTGGCCATCCCTTCCGTCATGCGGACGGTGAAGCCCTTCAGCGCTCTGGTGTAGACGCGATCGAGGACGCCCGCGTGCCTCCGAGCGAGGTTATCGGCGAGCGCCGAAACGTCGTCGCCGACGTCGTCGTTCAGCACCACGATGTACTCTCCGGGAATGCTCCTCTGCGCTTTGCGGAACTTGCCGCTCTTGTCTTGCGCTTGGGCGGCAACTGCAATGATCAGGATCAGGGCGACGAGGGAAAATCTCTTCATGAAATCGGTCTCCACTCAGTAAGGCACCAGCCACGCAGGGCAGGCGCGGTTGCAGATCGAATGACGGCTTGATCCGTCACTACAAACGTTCACTCCGCGGGCTGGCACACACCCGCACCAGGGCTTGGCTCGACTCGGTCTAGACGGGACGCGCCTATCGCACGGATGAGGCCATCTGCGGAGCCAGCCGTAAGTCATTCATCCCATTACGGATGGTATTTATTACACCCTTCCCTCTGGGTCAATTCTTAAAAGCAGGCGATGCGACAGGTGGGTCAAAAGAGGGTCAAGGGGTTGACTCCTGACCAAAATGTGGGCGGCAGAGGAAATGAATCGCCGCTCATCTGGTTCCAAGCCAAACTTTTCTCGTGGCACCGCGTAGAAATCCTCGTCAGGAGAGCAACGTCATGTCCAGACTCGGAAAAATTCTTCTCATTCTGGTCGTGCTCGCGTTGAGCACCGTGGGCGTCTACGCGCTCGTCCGCAACGGGCAGAAGAAGGAGGGCGGCCTCAAGGAGGTCGAAGTCACGCAGGGAACGATCGTCGAGAAGGCGGTCGCCGTCGGCCAGATCCAGCCGCGGCAGAAGTTCCAGGTGAAGTCGAAGGTCTCGGGGATCGTCCGCAGGGCGATGGTCGAGGTCGGAGACACGGTGAAGGCCGGCGACGCGCTCTTCGAGATCGCCCCGACGCCGACTCCGCTCGAAGTCACCGAGGTCGAGCGCCGCGTCGAGTCCGCGGAGGCATCGTTCCGCCGAGCGGAGGGGGACTACAACCGCGCCCTCGAGCTCTCCCGCGGCGGCGTGCTGCCGAAGTCCGATGTCGAGGCGAGGAAGGAATCGTACGAGCTCGCGAAAGTCGCACTGAACAAGGCCCGCCAGGACCGCGAGCTCACCCGCCGCGGCAACCTCTCCAGCACCAGCGCGCAGGAGTCGATCATCCGCGCGCCGGCCGCCGGCACCGTCCTGACCCGCCTCGTCAACGAAGGCGACCCGATCGTTCCTCTCACTTCTTACCAGCCCGGCACCGAGATGGCCACCATCGCCGACATGTCGGACCTCATCTTCAAAGGCACCGTCGACGAGATCGACGTCGGCAAGCTCTCCATGGGCATGATCGCGCGTATCAAAGTCGGCGCGCTCCCGACCGACGTCGTCACCGGCAAAGTGGCCCGCATCGCCCCACAGGCGCAGCAGAAGGAAGGCGCCACGCTCTTCGACGTCGAGATCGAGCTCGAGCCGGGACAGAAGATCACCCTCCGCGCCGGCTACTCCGCCAATGCGGACGTGGTCATCCGCGAGAAGAAAGACGTCCTCGTCCTCCCCGAGCGCCTGGTCTCGTTCGAAGACGGAGGCAAGAAGACCTTCGTCGAGATCCCTTCTGGTGACCCGAAGAAGGAGCCGGTAAAGAAGGAGATCAAGACCGGGATCTCGGACGGACTGAACGTCGAAGTCGTGAGCGGCCTCGAAAAGGGCACCAAGGTCGTGGAGCGGCCGCCGAAGGAAATCAGCTAGAACGATAGTGCTGAGTGCTGGGTGCTGAGTGCTGAGTCACTCCCGCCCCACTCAGCACCCAGCACTCAGCACTCAGCACTCAGAGCTATCGCCGGCCATGGTTACTTTCAAAGACGTCCTCAGCCAGCTCTTCCGCGACATCCGCACCGAGAAGCTGCGCACGTTCCTCACGATCTTCGGGATCGTGTGGGGGACGGTCGCGATCAGCCTGATGCTGGCGTTCGGGACGGGCCTGCACAAGCAGCTCATCAAGAACACCGCCGGCCTCGGCGACCGGATCATCATCGTCTGGCCCGGCCTCACCTCCATTCCGTACGAGGGCCTCGGCAAGGGGCGGAGGCTGCGCGTCGCGGACGAGGACATCGCCGCCATCCGCACGGAAGTCGCGGGGCTGAAGCGCGTCTCGGGCGAGTACATGAATTCCATGCGGCTCGACTACGGCACCAAGACCATCTCCGTCGACATCTCCGGAGTGGTCACCGAGTTCGGTGAGATGCGCAACCTGATCCCCGAGGCTGGCGGGCGCTTCATCAATCCCATCGACGACAACACCCAGCGCCGGGTGGTCTTTCTCGGCGACGAACTGAAGACGAACATCTTCGGAGAGTCCGACGCCATCGGAAAGACCGTCCTGCTCAACCAGTCGCCCTTCACCGTCATCGGTGTCCTGAGGAAGAAACCGCAGGACTCGAGCTACAGCGGCCGCGACAAAGACAAGGCCTTCATTCCTTCCTCGACCTACCGCGCCCTCACCGGCGAGAAGTACGTCAACAACATCGTCATGCAGGCCGCCGACGCGGGCGACACCAAGGCCATGATCGAGCGTCTGCGCACCGCGTTCGGCAAGCGCCTCCGTTTCGACAAGGGCGACAAGGAAGCGCTCTCCGTCTGGGACACGACCGAACAGTTCGTGTTCTTCGACATCTTCATGCTCTCGTTCAACGCCTTCCTCGGCATCATCGGTGTGCTCACGCTGATCGTCGGGGGCATCGGGGTGTCGAACATCATGAACGTGATCGTGGAGGAGCGCACCCGCGAGATCGGCATCAAGATGGCCCTGGGCGCGAAAGGGCGCTGGATCCTCACGCAGTTCCTCCTGGAGACGCTGCTCGTGACCGCCCTCGGCGGCGCGATCGGCTTCGCGATCTCGTACGGCCTCTGCGCCGTCTTCCCCGAGGGACCGCAGGAGTACATCGGAAAACCGGAACTGTCGCCCCTCGTGGCGATCCTCACGGCGTCTGCGCTGGGAGTGGTGGGATTGATCGCCGGGTATTTCCCGGCCAGAGAAGCGTCGAGGCTGGACCCTGTGGTGGCAATGAAACTATGACTTCTCTCTTCGTCAATCCTGAGCGCAGCGAAGGATCAATGGAGCCCTCTCGCTGCATGACCGCCCGCAGGCGTACCGAGAGGGCACCGTTGACCCTTCGCTGCGCTCAGGGTTCGGGTACAGCACTATGAAACGCGACCTGCACGTAATCATGACGCTCTTCGCCTCGGCCAGCCAGCTTCAGAAGAAGCGTGCCTTCCTCACCATTGCGGCGATCGCTTGGGGGACGGTGGCGATCCTGCTGCTGCTCGCGTTCGGAGAAGGGCTCAAGCGCCAGTTCGACAAGAACCGCCGGGCGATGGGCGAGAACATCGCCGTGCTCTGGCCAGGCGAGACGACCAAGGCTTACAGAGGCCTGCCGCCCGGACGTCCCGTCCGCCCGAGCGCCGACGACCTCGAGTTCGTCCGCAGCCGCATGCCCGAGCTCAAGTCCGTCATCGGAGAGATCGTGTCATGGCGCACGGCTCTCTCATGGGAGGGCACCACCATCAATGGCCGCGTCAAGGGCGTGAACTGGGAGTACGGCGACGCCCGCAAGCACTTCCCCGTCGCGGGCGGTCGCTGGCTGTCTCCGGAAGACGAGCGGCAGCGCCGCCGGGTGATCTTCCTCGGCGACGAGATCGCCACCGACCTCTTCGGCAAGGTCGATCCCGTCGGCAAGACCCTCCTGATCAACAACGCCCCCTACACCGTCATCGGCGTGATGCAACACAAGACCCAGATGGGCAGCTATCAGGGGCCCGACGCGCAGGGCGCGTCCATCCCGATCTCCACCGCGCGCGCCCAGTTCGGGCGCGACCGGCTGAACAACATGCTGATCGAGACGCACAGGCCGGAGGAGATGACCGCGGCACTGAAGAAGTTCAACGAGGTGATGGGGCCGAAGCTCGGCTACGACCCCACAGACGAGCGCGCGTTCGGCACCTGGGACACGGTCAAGGGTGCGAAGATCAACCGCATGATCACCGGTGGGATCCAGATGTTCCTGGGCATCGTCGGTGCGCTCACGCTGCTCATCGGCGGCGTCGGCGTGGCCAACATCATGTTCGCGGTGATCAAGGAGCGCACCCGCGAGATCGGCGTAAAGATGGCCCTCGGGGCGAAAGCGCGCTGGATCATCTGGCCGTTCGTGCTGGAGGCGCTCGTCTACACGTTCATCGGCGGAGCGATGGGAATCACCATCGCCACGCTGCTCGTCGCGGCAGGAACGTACCTGCCGGTCGAATCGAATCGGGTGATGTCGTTCCTCGGCCGGCCGACGCTGTCGCCGCAGATCGGCATCGCCACCTCGGCGATCCTCGGCCTCATCGGCCTGCTCGCCGGCTACTTTCCCGCGCGCCGGGCCGCACGCATCGACCCTGCATCGACTTTGAGATACGAATGACAAGGAGCGAAGAAATTGAAAATTGAAGATTGAAAGAGACGTCAGCCGGCCTCGTTTCGTTTTCAATTTTCAATTCTCAATTTTCAATTTCCGAGTGCCAGGGAGAGACACATGGACCAGAACGCCCCGATCATCGCGATGTCGAACATCCGGAAGGTCTACGACACCGGAAAGGTGAAGGTGGAAGCGCTCAAGGGCATCGACCTCGACGTTTTTCCGGGCGAGTTCGTGGCCATCGTCGGTCCGTCCGGCTCCGGCAAATCGACGCTCATGAACCTCGTCGGCTGCCTCGACACGCCGACCGACGGCACATACGCAATCGGCGGCGAGAACGTCGCCGGCGTGACGCGCGACCAGCTCGCGGAGATCCGCAACCGCCGCGTCGGATTCGTCTTCCAGAACTTCAACCTCCTCCCGCACATCACCGCGCAGGAGAACGTCGAGCTGCCGATGCTCTTCGGCGGCGTCAGCCTGAAGGAGCGCCGCGCGCGCGCCGTCGAGCTCCTCGGCAAGGTCGGCCTCGGCGACCGCGTCGATCACAAGCCGACCGAGCTCTCCGGCGGCCAGATGCAGCGCGTGGCCATCGCCCGGGCCCTGGCCATGAACCCCGACATCGTCCTCGCCGACGAACCGACGGGGAACCTCGACACCAGCTCCGGCACGGACGTGATGTCGCTCTTCAACGAGCTCTGGAAGAGCGGACGCACGTTGGTCATCATCACCCACGACCCGGCCCTCGCGAAGCGCGCCAGCCGGATCGTCGAGATCCGCGACGGCCGGATCACAAGCGACACGCGGAACGAACGGGCGGCGTGAGGCCGGACAAGCTTTAAGGCTTGTCCGAGGCGTAACATTACGCCATGCGCACCCTTTTCGCGTCCGTTCTTCTTCTCGCCGCCGGCTGTGCAAGCACCGGAAGCGACCGGCCGGCGGATGTCGCAAAGCCGGAGATCCGCGTCAGCAGGGCCGGTCCGATCTTCTTCGGCTCTTCGCCGACCACGTCCGTCTCGATCGACGTGCACATCACCAATCGCGCCGGCGTCCCGATTCTCGTGCGCGAGGTCGAGATCTCTTCCCAGGGCGCGAGCCACTACACCATCGAGCGGACCCGGGAGTTGTTCCACGAGACCATCCCCGCGGGTGAGACGCGGTCTGTCAACCTGGTTGCAACGGCCGTCGCGCTGCAGCGCGGAGCGACGGAAGGGGAGCCGCTGCCCGTGCGCCTCACTCTCCGTCTCGAGGCGAACGGGAAATCGTTCCGGGAAACGACATTGGACAGGCTCCCTTGAAGAAGGCAGAAAGCAGAAGGCAGAAGGCAGAAGTGCCTGCTTCAGCCTTCTGCCCTCTGCCTTCTGCCCTCTGCCTTCTGCCTTCTGCCTTCTAAAGGAGGTGCTTCTGCACCTTGCCCAGCACCGTGCGCGGAATCGCGTCGACGCGCACGAAGCGCCGCGGCACCTTGAACGACGCGAGCTGTTCGCGGCAGACGCGTTCCAGCGCCGGCCCATCGCACGTGCCGACGATGTACGCGACCGGGACCTCGCCGCGAACGTCGTCGTGGGCGCTCACGACCGCGGCCTCCTCGACGCCCTCCTGCTCGAGCAGGAGCTCCTCGATCTCGCGCGGATAGATGTTGAAGCCGCCGGAGATGATCAGATCGGACTTCCGCCCCAGGAGCGTGAAGTAGCCGTCGCCGGAAACCGAGGCGAGGTCGCCCGTGCGGAAGAATCCGTCGCTCGTGAATGCGGCCGCCGTCGCATCGGGACGTCGCCAGTAGCCGGCGAAGACGTTCGGCCCACGCACGAGCACCTCGTCGTTCTCGACGCGGACGGAAACGCCCGGCAGAGGGAGTCCGACCGTCCCCGCGCGCCGCTCGCCGATGTACGGATTGCTGACATTCATGAACGTCTCGGTCATGCCGTAGCGCTCGAGGATCGTGTGTCCGAACCGCTCACGGAACGCCTCGAGCACCTGCGCGGGGAGCGGTGCGGAGCCGGAGACGAAGAGCCGCATGCGGGCACCGATCTCCCGCGCCGCGGCCGGCTCGGTCTCCAGCAGGCGGACGTACATCGCCGGCACGCCGAAGAACAGCGTCGGCTGAAAGTCCAGAAACTCCTCGACAGCGGCGCGATGATCGAATCGCTCGAGGAGGCGCATCCGGCATCCGCTGGCAAGCCACGTGTGCAGTCCGTTGCCGAGCGCGTGGATGTGAAATAGCGGCAGAGCCAGGAGGAACCGATCGCGGGACGAGATCTGCCACGCCGTCGTCAGCGTGATCGCGTTGGCCGAAAAGTTGTCGTGCGTCAGCACGGCCCCTTTCGACGTGCCCGTCGTCCCCGACGTATAGATGATCGCCGCGGGGGCCCCTCCATGGAGCGACGCCACGGGGCGTGACTCCCGGTCATGCGGCTCGACCAGCGAGTGCGCATCGACGACCTCCCGCACCTCCGCATCGGCCACGATGTGCGCGATCTCCCGCTCGCGATAGAGGATGTTGATCGGCACGAAGATCACACCCGTCTTCACGCACGCAAGGAAGAGATCCACCAGCTCGATGCGATTCGCCAGGTACACGCCGAGGCGGTCGCCGCCGGCGTAGCCGCGCGCGAGCAGGGCGTGCGCGGCGCGGTTGCTGCGAGTCTCCAGCTCGCCGAACGTGTAGGTCCGACCCTGCCATTCGAGCGCGGGCTCACCCGCGCGCGCGACGAGCGAGACGTCGAGGAGGTGGAGGAGGTTCACGACGAGCGAATGATAATCTCGAGTGGGATGACCCGGGACCGTCCGCGGGTTCCCTGTTCCCGATGAGCACAGTCGAAACGCACGCGATCCTCGTCCGGCGCGGCAAGCTCCTCGAATATCTGACCATCGCCTACAACTCTCTCGAGGGCGTGATCGCGGTCGGCGCCGGGATCGTCGCGGGAAGCGTCGCGCTCGTCGGCTTCGGCTTCGACAGCGCGATCGAGGTCTTCGCGTCGATGCTCCTCGTGTGGCGGCTGCACGCGGGCGAGAAGGCGGAGAAGCGCGCGCTGCAGCTCGTCGGCGTCAGCTTCCTCGTTCTCGCCGCCTATGTCGCCTTCGACGCCGCGCAGTCGCTGGTCCGCCGCGACGCGCCGGACGAGAGCATCATCGGCATCGCCCTCGCGGCGCTGTCGGTCGTGGTCATGCCGCTGCTCGTGCACGCGAAGCGCAACGTGGCCCGGGCGATCGACAGCCGGGCCATGCTCGCCGAGGCGAAGCAGACGGAGTTGTGCATGTACCTGTCGGTGGTTCTTCTCGCCGGCCTCGGACTGAACGCGGCTCTCGGATGGTGGTGGGCGGACCCCGTGGCCGCGCTGGTCATGGTGCCGATCATCGGCAACGAAGGCCGCGAAGCGCTGCGCGGCGAAGCGTGCGACTGCCACACCTGAGGGGTGGTGGGCCGGGAGTGGGACCTATGGGACGAATGGGACCTATGGGACGGATGGGTGGGACGAGCACACTCCACCCATGCGTCCCATCGGTCCCATTCGTCCCATCAGTCCCATCGGATGAGGGCACGAGGCGCCGCACCGCGAAGTCGGGCTACGCGCGCACCCTCGCGTCGAGGTAACGCATCACCTGGCAGAACTGCGCTTCGCCGTCGAGGCCGGCCTCGTGGATCACCGCGCGGCCCGGACCGCTGCCGGGATAGTGGCCGTGCATGTACGGATGCATGGTCATGGCCCGGCCCTGGTCCGAGCGAACCCACCGGTACATCGTCGGCAGCGTGAAGCCGGTGATGCCCATCGCGGCCATGGCCGCGCTCTCCGGGAAGATCCAGTCGCGCTCCTCCGGCGGCAGCAGGTCGAACAGCTCCGCGCTCGAGACGTACCAGACATCGAGATCGATGCCTCCGCGCTCGAGCAGCGGCATCGTCTCGGTCACGAACGCATACGCGACCGCAGACTCCTGGAGCACGATCGCGCCGTCGCCGGTTCCGCGCGCCTTGCGCAGGCGATACACGCCCTGCGCGGCATCGGACGGCGGCGCGAGATTCAGCGCCTCGCGATCGAGGATCTTCTCGTTGGGACGCGTCACGAACGGCGCGATCACCGACGGCCGTTTCGCGATCGCGGCCGCGAGCACGTGCCAGACCTCGTTCGGATCCCACGGCGTGAGCGTGATCATCGCCCCGGGGGGGAAGTTCTCCTGCAGGAGCTGGAGCGGCTGCGGGTCCGCGTGCGTGGGCCCGTCCTCGCCGGTCTTCAGCCCGGCGTGTCCGCAGATGAGGATCATCGGATGCTTGTTGCCGCTGGCCTGATTGCCGATCGCGTGCAGGCGCGAGGCGATGTGGCCGAGGGGCGCGAGGAACGCGCCGTACGACGCGCCGACGCCGATGTGCTTCCCATACGACGACAACCCCGACAGCACTGCGGCCATCGCATCCTCGCAGATGCCGCCGACGGAGAGCATGCGCGAGTCGGGGCGATCGCCCGCGTGGAAGAAGCCCTGCTGAAAATCGCGCCCGCCTTCGTTGACGCTCGTCGAGCCGAGGAGATCCGCGGCGGCGACGAAGAACGCCCCACCGCTGTACTTGTTGAGATAGCCGATGGACTTGCCGAGCTGACCGCGCAGCGTGGTCTCGCTGCCCGGGGCGAGCTCGAGCTCGCGCGGAAGCGTGGCCACACTCGCCAGGGTGTACACGTCTTCGATGGACGGTACGCCCTTCCGCGACGCACGCGCCACCAGCTCCACGCGGTCCTTCGCCACATCCAGCCGATCCGCCAGCACGCGCACGTCCTCGCTCCGCGACTCCAGCCAGCGCCGCAGCATCATCAGGCCGTCCCAGAAACACCTCTCCACCAGCGCGGAGTTGGTGCCGGCGCTGCAGAGCTGATCCCCCGTACAGCGCGGCAACATCTCGCGCACCTCCGGAATCGGGATCGCGTCGTAGTAGCCGGCGGAGCAGAGCTTGTGGCCCGCGCCGTGCGAGCCGCGACCCTCGATGCCGTATTGCCAGCCTTTCGTCGTCCGATAGACGACCGCCGTCGGCTGGCCGTTGTCGATCTCGATCGCCAGCCGCTGCGCGGCCACGACGCGCTGGAAGTCGAAGCCGTCCGGGACGGACACGACGTTCCAGTCGTGCAGGTAGAAGAGCTCGAGCGGGTCCCACTGCACGTAGTCGCCGCGCGCACCACCCTCTCGGGTGACGCGGTCGGAGTCGATCGACGCCTGATTCCAGTCGAGATGGACGAACGCGTTGCGCAGCGATGCCGTGCCCGCGAATGCCAGCGCCTCGGCCACGCGCCCTGGGGTGAGTCCACCCTCCCCTTCCACGATGTGCACGCGCGGCGCGGCTTCGCCGTACCAGTCGGTCATCGCCAGAGCGAGTCCGAGGGAGGAGCCGATGCCGACGCCGGAGGCGCCCGTTGCCAGACGGATGAACGGCGTCGCCGGCGTCGGATGCCCGTCGAGCGCCTTCGCGCCTTGGGCGACGAACAGCGGCGTGGCGTTCGTCGGATTGCGGCGGAAGCCGAGGAGGTCTTCCAGCCGGAGCTGCTTCGCGGCGTCGGGGAGGAGCGCGGGAAGAGCGATGCGGGCGATCTCGTTTCGCAGCGCCCACATCGAGTACAGGCCGAGCGCCTTGTGACCGGCCGCATAGGAGATGACGTCCGCGTCGTCGCGCGCCGGATCGGAGAGATCGTAGGCCATCGCATCGAAGAGCAACGAGGCCACGAAGCGTCCGGACGAGATCGAGCCGCCCGGGTGGCCCGACAGCGGCGCGTAGTTGAAGAGTATCGCGCAGAGCGAGCGGTACGCGGAGTCGAGCGTCTCGAACGCGTGCAGCTCCTGCGGCGTGAGTGGCGTGCTGTCGTCAACCGAGTCGATCCATACCGCGCGTCGCGGTCCGAATTTCGGGGTCATGCTCCCTCCTCGAGGCAGGCGCGGATGCGCAGCATCGCTTCCTTCAGGTCCTCCATCGACGTGGCGATGGAGATGCGCAGGAACTCCCTCCCCTCGGTGCCGATGACGCCGAACGAGCGGCGGTCCAGCGTGGCCACGTGATAGTCGTACAGGAGGCGGCGTTGGATCTCGGTCGCATCGCGGTGGCCGATGTTCGGGAAGGCGTAAAACGCGCCGCGCGGGGTCTGGCAGGAGACGCCGGGCATGTCGTTGAGCGCCTTGACGACGAAGTCGCGGCGATCCTGGAACGCCGCGGTCATCGTCGCGATCGATTTCTCGCTCTCCGGCGACTCGAGCGCCACCTTCGCGCCCCACTGGTTGTACGCCGGGACGCACGAGAAGTAGTTGATGTTGAAGGTGCGGAAGACCGCGGCCTCCTCGGCCGTCGGGAGCACGGCCCAGCCGACTCGGCCGCCCGTCCAGGCGTACGACTTGGAGACACCGCCGACGATGATCGTCCGCTCGGCCATGCCGGGGATCGAGGCGATCGACTCATGCCTTGCGCCGTCGAAGAGGATGTCCTCGTAGACCTCGTCGGAGTAGACGCGCGCGTCCGGCGGCGCCTCGCGCAGAATCACCTCGGCGATGTCCTCGAGCTGCGCGCGCGTGGCCACGCCGCCCGTCGGATTCGAGGGGAAGTTGAGAATGATCAGCTTCGTGCGCGGCGTGATCAGCGGCTCGAGATCGCGTCCCGAGAAGGCGAACCCGCGCTCTTCCTCGAGCTGCAGCGGCATCGGCACCGCGCCGACGAACCGCGTGAAGGACTCATAGATCGGGAAACCGGGACTGGGGTAGATCACGTGATCGCCGGCATCGCAGTAGATCTGCTGCGCGAAACCGATGGGCGGCTTCGCGCCGGGGAAGACGACGACGCGGTCAGGCGTGATGGCGATGCCGCGGCGCTCGCTCATCGACTTCGCGATGGCGACGCGAAGCGGCTCGATTCCCTGCGGATCGACGTAGTGAGTCTCGCCCGCGTCGATCCGGCGTTTCACCTCGTCCGCGATGTGCGCGGGCAAGGGAAAATCCGGCTCCCCCAGGTTGCAGCGGATGACGCGATGGCCCTGCTGTTCGACTTCGCGGATCCAGGGACCGATCTTGAACGCGTTCTCGGTGCCGAGAAGCGACACACGATGCGCGAAGATCGGACGCACCGCCTCATGCACGATGGTCATGTGAACCTCCTGCCGCTGTCGATTCTGGAGGCAACGGTCACGCGGTCGCGGTGGCCGATGCCACAAGTTGATGGATCGTTCATCACATGGCGGTCGCACGCACCACGAGAACGCTCGCGAGGAGTCCGAGGACCAGCGCGGCGATGGCGGAGAACGCGGGATAGCGGCGGGTCGTGTACCAGCAGAAAAGCGAGGCGAGCGCGACCACGGCCACGGCTTCGAGGGCGATCATCGCGGCGATGGCGACATCGCGCCGCTCGCTCACAAAGACCGGAACCGCGATGAGCCCGACGCCGACGAGACCGGAGAGCGCCGCGAGCGTGACCCCGAGGCTGCGGCGACACACCCCCCACGCCAACAAGAACAGTGCGGCACCCCCGCCGATGGCCGGAACCTGACCGAGGATCGAGGGAATCTGCTCCAAATTCACGATGTGGCGAGGCTAGGGGGTGGAAGCGCTTACGTATGTGATGTCTGACACCCGAGGTGAAACGCGACGTTTCAGAAGGGCAGCCGCGACGTGTGGGGCCGATCGTGTCGATGGTCACCCGCGCGCGTGATCTCCCTGATCTCAACGGCCGGCCGCGGGCGCGGTCGCATGTGGAGTGCGGCTTCCGCGCGGCCGTGGCCTTACACTGACGGCATGGACGCAGGACGCATTATCAGAATCATCGTCGTCATCGCGCTCGCGTACTTCGCCTGGAAGTACGTCGTGCCGTGGGTGAAGCAGCAGGGCGGCCGCGGAGTGGAAAGCTCGGCGGCCGGCGGCGGCTCGTGCGTGCGAAGCGCGGAAAGCGCCGCGGAGACGTGGGGCAGCGGCCTGCGCCAGTTCGTCAATCCGCCGTACGACCTCGATGCCTGGTCGACCTTCCGCGGCAATGTGGAATCGGGCATCAACGCCGCGGAAGCCGACTGCGATTGCGCCGGGGAGTCGTGCGAGAAGGCCCGCGGGGCGATGCGCGACCTTCGGTCGCTCGTGAACGATCTCGACTCGACGATCCGGAGCGGCTCCGATGCAAGCGACTTCGTGCAGCGCCAGGAGAGAATCGACAACGCGATCAACGACGCCGCGGAGCTCGCGCGCGCGGGGAAGTGATGTGGAGCGGCTCCGAGGGGACATTGGTAAGCTGCTCAAGCGTGCGATTGAAGAGGCGCAGAAGCTCTCGGACAACGAGAAGCTCATCTACACGCTTTGAACCACCAGCGAGGTTACTACGCGCGGGATGAACGGAACGAGGCCCCGTGCGAGGTCGATGCCGAGGCGGTCGACGCCGTCCCAGTCGGTGAAGTCGTAGTCGCGTTTCGGATCGACGACGCGGCCGAGCTTGCGGCTGTGCCGGACCATGAACCAGCGGGTGAGCCAGTTGTACCGCGTGTACGGTTCCCCGCCGGCAATGAGCTCGACGCGGTCGGGCATCCAGCCGGTCTTGCCGAGGAAGGTGTGCGCGTAGCCGTCGGCGAAGACGCGTCCCTGTTCGGTGCGAGCGGCGCCACTGACGGAGACGAAGACGCTCCGGATCTTCGCCAGGTCGGTGCGGTGCCGGGTCGCGAAGCGCTCGGCGGACTTTGGATGCTTATCGAAATACACCGGCGCGGCGAGGACGACGACGTCGGCGGTGTGCGGCGCGAGGTTGCGCGGGACTTCGTCGATGGCAAACAGGTGCGTCTCGGCGCCGTTCGCGCCGGCGATGTCCGCCAGACGTTCAGCGACGCGCCGCGTGTGACCGTGGCGGCTGGCGTAAATGATGAGGACACGCATGACCGCACTCTGGAGCGAGAGTGCGCCGGCGGGCGGTGGCGGGGCTCACAGGCAAAGGTTCGGCGGCAGTGGCGAGTTGCCGGTGACCAGTAGCCAGTGGCCGGTAGCCGAGGGCCGCTACCGCAAGTCACAGTCCTCGACAGCTGGCAACTGGCTACTGACCATTGCCAAAGCACCAATCTACGGCGCGGTCGGATAGCCGAGATTCTGCCAGGCGCCCATTCCGCCGTAGAGTGCCTGCACGTCGGAGAAGCCTTTTTCCTTCATGATGAGCGCCGCACCGGCGCTCGTTTCTTCGGCGGGTCACGTACAGTACGTGACGATCGGCTTGTCCTTCGGGATCTGGTCGAGCATCGACTGGACGCTCGCGAACGGGACGTTGATCGCGCCAGGGATGTGGCGCGTCGCGAACGCGGTCGCGTCGCGGACGTCGATGACCGTGACCTCGTTGCGGTTCAGCTTCGCGCGGAGGTCCTCGACGGCGATGCGCTGGATCGAGCTGGGATCGCCCGCCTGTGGCGCCGGAGTCGCCACCGGGGCACTGGTCGTCGACGTGCCGGTGGTCGGCAGCGTCGAGGGGTCGGGCGCCGTCGCCGGAGCGGTCGTGGCGTCGGCGAAGCTCGCCGCCGGTTCCGGCGCGGGCTCGATGGTACGGGTCAGAGCCCACACCACCAGCGCCGTGACCAGCACGCCGCCAGCGACCATGACCGCCATCGCGGCTTTGTTGGAAGTCGGTTCCTGTGGATGTCGTGTTTTCGCCATGCGGGGAGGATGCTACTTCACTCCGGTCTCGATCGGAAACCCGCGCCGGATCCACTCATCCATGCCGCCGACCAGCGCCTTGGCGGGAACGCCGCCCCGCACGAGGATTGCCGCCGCCACCCCACTCGACTCCTCGGCCGGACAGGTGCAGTACGTCACGACGAGCTTGCCCTTCGGCAGATAAGGGATCTCGCCCTGGACGCGCGTCACCGGGATGTGCAGAGAGGCGGGGATGTGCGAGGCGAGGAACTGGTCCATCGACCGGACGTCGATGACGGTCACCTCGCCGGCGTCGTACATCTTCTTGAAGTCATCGAATGCGATCCGCTCGAACGTGTCATGGTCGTGGCCGTCGTGGTTCTCGACCGGAGCGACCGCGGCCTGCTGCTGTTGCAGCGCGGGTTGCGGCGCGGGAGGACGTGTGAGGGACCAGGCCACGAGGCTGACCAGGGAGAATCCGACGAACGTCCCGACCGCTACGAAGAAGGTCGTGCGATTGTCTTTCTTGCTCATGCGTCTTTTGTAAAGGGTACCCGCTTTTCGCGCGGGGAAGGGGGTCACATGAGGGGGTGTCGGTCGTCACGCCCGATCGCCCGGTCGCCCGGTCGTCCGGTCGCCCGGTCGTCGAGTCGTCGAGTCTCACAGTCTCATAGGCCCTATGCGACTATGAGACTCTGCGACTATGGGACTCTTCGAAGACTCGGAGACTCGGAGACTCGAAGACTCGGGAGACTCATCTGCTCGCGATCGCGTCGATCAGCCGCGCGAGCTCCTCCTCCGTCGTGTAGCACCCGCACCCCACCCGGACGAGGCTCTCGATGCCGTACCTCTCACACACCGTCGCGGCGTAGAAGTCGCCGCTGCTCGCGAAGAGGGCCTGGGCCGCGAGAGTCCGCGCGGCGTCTTCGCACGGCGCGCCTTCGATGACGAACGAGATCGTCGGCGTACGCGGTTGGTCCGGCGGCGGCCCGTAGACGCGGACGTGCTTCATCGACGTCAGCGCGTCCCACAGCATCCGCGTGAGCTTCAACCCCTCCTGGTGCAGCGACGCGTACGCGCGGGTGAGCCGCTCGCGGCGCGTGCCGGCATTCCCGTCGGCAGGCCCTCCGATCGACGCGAGGAAGTCCACCGTCGCGGCGATGCCGGCGATGCCCTCGTGGTTCTGCGTCCCGGTCTCGACGCGCTCCGGCGCGCGGTCGGGCGCGGGGGCGAGCTTCGGCAAGGGGATCGTGTCGAGGAGCTCGTAGCGGCCATAGAGGATGCCCGCGTGCGGCCCGTAGAACTTGTATGACGAGCAGGCCAGGAAATCGCAGCCGAGGGCTTTGACGTCGATGAGCTCGTGCGGGGCGAGATGCACGGCGTCGACGAAGGTCAGCACTCCCGCGTCCTTGGCCATCTTCATCACGCGCGGGAGATCGTTGATCGTGCCGATCGCGTTCGACGCGCCGCCAATCGCGATCAGCTTCGTCCGGTCGTTGATCAGACTGGCGAGGTGCTCGTAGTCGAGCTGGCCGGTGTCGCAGATCATCCCCGCCGTGCGGACGACGATACCGCGATCGACTTCGAGCGCGCGCCACGGCGCCACGTTCGCGTGATGATCGAGCTCGGTGACGATGACCTCGTCCCCTTCGCTCCACATCCGGCCGAGGGCACGGCCGAGATGGAAGGCCAGCGTGGTCATGTTGTTGCCGAAGGCGATCTCGTCCGGCCGCGCATTCAGCAGATCCGCCATCGCCTCGCGCGCACCGGTGATGATCGCGTCGGTCTCTTGGCTCGTCGGATAGCCCCAGTGCGTGTTCGCGTTGTGATGGAAGAGGTAGTCCCGCATCGCATCGGCAACACCGACCGGCACCTGCGTGCCGCCCGGCGCATCAAAGTACGCAACCGGCCGGCCGTTGTGCCGGCGGTCGAGCGCGGGGAAGTGGGAGCGGATGGACGCGACGTTCATGGCGGCGCAGTCTAGTCGTCGAGCCTTCGAGTCGCCTAGTCTTCGAGTCGCTCGCGTAGTCTCAAAGTCTCAAAGTCTCAAAGAGGGCCCCACCCGCGCACGACGGGGGCGGGTGGGTCTTTGAGACTTTGAGACTTTGAGACTTCCCCCCCCCCCTGCCCCCCCCCAACCCCCCCCCCCCCCCCCAAAACAATTTGGCAAACCCCCCGTGGGCCAAAAAAACCCCCCCCCCAAGCC
>CAZLGP010000104.1:0-9754 GCA_964558905.1 uncultured Thermoanaerobaculia bacterium
GGTTCGAGCCCATTCAAATATGGGACCGTGGGTCTGGTTGCCAGTAGCCAGTAGTCAGGACTGTCTCGTCAGCCGAACGGTTCCTGGCAACTGGCCACTGGCCACTGGCCACTCCAAACCACACCCGGTAGACAAGTTTGACCGCCGAGGTACCCTCGGATTGTGAGCGCGACATCTGAAACCATCGATCCCGTGCTCGAGGTCGTCGAGCGCGTCTGGGGCTTCTCCTCCCTTCGTCCCCTGCAGCGGCAGGCGATCGACGCCGTCCTGGCCAAACGCGATTCGCTCCTGGTCGTGCCGACCGGCGGCGGGAAGTCGCTCTGCTTCCAGGCGCCGGCGCTGCTCCTGGACGGACTCACCGTCGTCGTATCGCCGCTGCTCGCGCTGATGAAAGACCAGGTCGACGCGCTCCTTTCGACCGGCATTGCCGCGGCCGCGCTCAACAGCATGACCACGTCCGACGAGCAGCGGGCGATCGAGAGGAGCGTACTCGACGGATCGCTCCGCCTGCTCTTTGCGTCACCCGAGCGTCTGGCGGTGACGTCGTTCCGTGCGTTCCTGAGGCGCGCGAACGTGCGCGCGTTCGCCATCGACGAGGCGCACTGCATCAGCCACTGGGGGCACGACTTTCGTCCCGAGTACCGGCAGCTCCGCGACCTCCGCGACCTCTTCCCCGGCGCGTCGATCCACGCCTTCACCGCCACGGCGACGGAACAGGTGCGAGCGGACATCTGTGGCGAGCTGGGGCTGCGCGATGCGCTCGTGCTCGTCGGCGATCTCGATCGGCCGAACCTCCGCTACCGGGTCGTTCCGCGTGGCGACGAGGTCGTGCAGATCGAGGATGTGATTCGTCGCCATCCCGGCGAGGCGGGAATCATCTACTGCATCCGCCGCAGGGACGTCGATGCCGTCGCGGCCTCACTAGCATCACGCGGCCATCGGGTCGTCGGCTATCACGCGGGGATGGGCCCGGAGGAGCGGCGGGAGGCGCAGGAGGCGTTCGCATCCGAGCGCGCGGACATCGTCGTCGCGACCGTCGCATTCGGGATGGGCATCGACCGCTCCAACGTGCGATTCGTGATTCACGCCGGGATGCCGAAGTCCATCGAGCACTACCAGCAGGAGTCGGGGCGCGCCGGCCGCGATGGCCTGGTCTCGGAGTGTATTCTGCTGTACGACGCCGGCGACGCGATGACATGGACGCGGATTCTCGGGCAGAGCATCTCCGACGGGCGCCAGCTCGAAGTCGCCATCGAGCAACTCGAGGCCATGCAGAGGTTCTGCATGTCCGGCGTCTGCCGCCACCGCGCGCTCGTGGAGCACTTCGGCGGGACGTGGACGCGCGATGCGTGTGACGCATGCGATCTCTGTCTCGGCGAGCTCGAGGTGGTCGCGGATGCGACGGTGATCGCGCAGAAGATCCTCTCGTGCGTCGTGCGCGTCGGGGCGTCGTTTGGCGCCGCGTACGTGTCGAGCGTGCTGCGGGGCGAGCGCTCGGCGCGTTTGCTGGAGCGCGGGCACGAGACGCTCTCGACCTTTGGCCTTCTCGCGGAGCACGACGCTCCCGACGTCCGCGGGTGGATCGCGCAGCTCGTCGCCCGTGGTGCCCTGGTCCAGGACGGACATCCGCGCCCCATCCTCCGTCTCGGTCCCGCGGCGCGCCCGATCCTCCGAGGCGAGTCCGAAGTGCGGCTGCTGCGATCGAGCGCGGCAACCATCGGCGACGGCGCGGAGGAGTGGGCCGGAGTCGACCGCGACGTATTCGAAGCGCTCCGGACCTGGCGTCGCGACACCGCCGTAGCGCAGAACGTCGCGGCCTTCATCATCCTTGGCGACCGCACCCTTCGCGAGCTCGCCGCGGTGCGGCCGTCCTCCCTGGAACGACTGCGCGCCATCGCCGGAATCGGCGAGGTCCGCCTCCGCGAGCATGGCGACGAGTTGCTCCGCGTGATCGACGAAAGCTGCGCCGCCGGCGGATTGTCGCGCGATGTCGCGATCACCCCACGTGCGCCACGCCCGCGCACGACGCGCATCAACACCTCGAAGACCGAGTCCGTCCGCCTGCTTCAGGAAGGGACCCCGATCGACGAGGTCATGGAACGCACCGGCCGCGCGCGCTCGACCACCATCAACGATCTCTGCGAGCTCATCGAGGACGGGCGCTACCAGCCTTCGTTGCGTCTCTGGATGACGGAGGTGACCGAACACGCGATCCGCCGCGCGGCAGCGGACGCCGGCATCGAGCGGCTACGCCCGATCAAGGACATCGTGGGCGAGGAGATCTCGTACGACGAGATTCGCATCGTGGTGGCGACGATTCGTCGGGAGGCGATGTGAACGGAGCTGGCGGAGACGCAAACGCGCGTGACGCGCTGCGAGGTCAGACCCCGCGTCGCCGGTCGCGGCCCGTCTCGCCGGGCCTCAGCTGGGCAAGGAGCCCGCGCGGGAACTCCACGGCGACTGACTTTTTGAGAATCGAAACCGAGACGATCAGTCGCAGCGCTCCCCGCTCCTCGATCACGATGCCCGAGTAACCGCTGAAGGCGCCTTCCTTGATGCGCACGATGTCCCCGGGTACGAGATCCACTCGCGGTGTGAGAACGGCACCCTTCGCCTGGAGCTCCCGAATCTGCTGTAGCTCGGCGTTCAGCGTTGCCTGATCCGAGACTTCGATCATGCTCGTCACGGCGCTCGTGCGCCAGAGCGTCTGGCGCAGGCCATCCACGCGGCGGAGAAAGATGTAGCCGGGAAAGAGAGGCAGATACGAAACGAAGGTCCGCCCGGTGCGCTCGCTCGTCTGCTTGATCTGTGGGAGGTAGAACGGCATTTCGCCGTCCAGGAGCAGCCGTGCCACCGCCTTCTCCTGCCGGCTGCGGAGATGGGCGATCTCCCACGGCGCATCGGCGGTCGGGAGATCGAAGAGGTCGTCGGGAAAAATCTCGGTCTCTTTGCGCAGAATCGGCATTGGCCGCTACTACCTCAGGTGAACAGGCCTTATTCCAAGCCCGGACGATGTGATCGGCCGGGCAATTTCGTATCATCGCGTGCGCGCGACGAGGAGGAACGGAAGCAGACCTGAAAGTCCTCTTGCACGATTCGTGTCAGGCCTTTCGGTCGCGCCGGTTGAACCCTCCGCGCCGCCTGCGTGTGTCCCCCGCAGCCCGACCGCGTTTCTACGGCGGCTTCTCGAAGTCGTACGGTCGACCGGGAACGGCCTCCCGGTCTCCGTACGCGACTTCATGCAGATTTTGCCCGACCCGTACTGGATCGGCCACACCATCGCTCCATGTTCGGTCGAGCTTGAATTTCGTCAGCCCACGCCAGTGACCGGTCCTCGCTCTGCGACGAGCCCATGTCCGGCTCACTGCGGCGAGGATGTTCCCTGCCTTCGATCAGCGCGGCTGCGGTTCGTGACCGACGCCCGATTCGCCGACGCCGGTGCCTCCGCGACCTGTCGTCCGGATGGCGGCACGCGCGGTTGCCGCGGGAGTGGGATGCCGCGTCCGCATGGTGTACGCCCCACGTCGTGCGCGGCGATGGACGTAGTTCTCGATGCAACGTCATCTTTCAGTTACGACCGACTAACAGCATTGACAGAGAAGCATCTAGCTGGGATAGTGGAAAGGTCCAATACAAAGTAATCATGTCCACGGTATTCCCCCACATTAAGGGACGGCATTCCCCACTAAAAGGGAGTCCTTTGGGGTGTCGCGCGGCTCAGGTCGCGCGCGACTCTGAAGGAACCTTTGCCCTCGTGTCGAGCCGCAGGCAACCGACGGGGCGAAGCCTTTCGCGTGTACACCCGAGTCGTGCATCCGCGAGTCTCTCTTCAACATTACCGTCAATGGCTTGACCCGCACGGAGAAGCTGCGGAAATTCAGGGTGCCGTCACCGTGAGCTCCGACCGCAGCGGCGTGTCCCAAACAGGACATGGGTGTCTGCGTTCGAGAAGCGATACTCAACAAAAGCGACGCGGTGGTGCGGGCATCGCCGAAGCGTTGCGCGGGAATCCAGCGGCGGGTCCTAATGGATCCGCGTGAGACGAATCTCAACGCCGGCCCGACCCCTACTCCCAGTCCTGATCGTCTTGATCGCGGTCGCGCTGATCTCGGCGACTGCGGCGTGCGGGCCAGTTGGATGGTCTCGTCATCGATGACACGGCGGTCGTCGATGGCCATGAGGATCAGCGGTGAAGCATACGGATGGATCCTAACGAGGCGGTAATGGTGACCTGGGAATCGGTGCGGCAGAAAGTGCGCCTTAGCCGACAGGCGTGCCGAAGGCTTGGCCAAACAGCGCTGCCGGCCGTGCCGGCTGGGGGGTGACTATGAATCTAGCGTTCGACTTGAAATACGCATCGCGCCTGCTGAGGAAATCGTGGGGTTATTCGCTGTTGTGTGCGGGTGTCGTTACGCTGAGCGTGGGACTGACGATCTGGGCGTGGGTGATTTCCCAAGACCAGATGCTGAGACCCCTTGGCCTGCCCGATTCCGGGGATTGGTACAGCGTGCAGATCGCCGCCGACGCCACGGCCCCGCCGCGTGCGATCAGCGTGGATGCCTATACCTATCAGGAACTGCTCGGGAACAGTCGCGCGGCCGACCATCTCGGCGCCTACGCGAACAAGCGTGTCGTTCTGAGTGAAGGCCAGGCGAGCACGAACCTGCGCGCCGCGGTCATCAGTCCCCGTTTGGTGGCGAAGGTGGTGCCCCTCCGGGGACGCACGTTCGAGGAATCGGATGCCCAGCCCGGCGCCCCGGCCACGGCCATCATCAGTTTCGATACCTGGCAGAACTACTTCGCCGCCGATTCGGCCATCGTCGGCAAGACCGTCCGCATGGATGCGGCACCGGTGCAGATCATCGGCGTGATGCGGAAGGAGTTCTACGCGTTGGCGGATTTCGAGCTATGGCTGCCGCTGCGGATGGAGCCTCTGGCGCGGCCGGGGGACTCGACCATGATCCTGTCCCCGTTCGTCGTGCCGCGGAAGGATGGAAACCTCCATGCCGTTCTGACCGAGATGCGGAGCGTCGTCGGCCGGGTCAACAAGGACTACCCGGACCTGTTCAACGCCAAGCGGCGCGTCCTGCTGATTTCCGGGCAACGGATGTTCTCCTCGAACGGGACGCCGCTTCTGGTGATGATGATGTGCATCTCCGCGGCGGTGTTGTTGCTGGGCGCCGTGAACATCAGCTTCGTATTTCTCGCCCGTCTGCTCGATCGCCGCCGCGAGCTGGCCCTGCGAACGGCGGTCGGTTCATCGCGCGCGCGTCTCCTTGGACAATGCCTGCTGGAGACTTCCCTGATCGTGCTGCTGGGGCTCGCGGTTGGATATGGACTCGCATCTCTCGGCGTCCGATGGGTGGATTGGGACCGCAACGCGTGGGCACAGACACTCGCAAGCGGACGTTTTCCGGCCGTGACGGCTCTTCAGGTCGGCCATTTGATCGCCGCCGTCTTCTTCGCCACGGTCATCTGGCTGGTCAGTACGCTGATTCCGGCATGGCGTATCTCCAGACAGGACCCGGCTGCGGTGCTGGCGGGCAGCGGCAAGGGGTCGCCGGCCGGCGGCGGTCGAAACCGGAGCGCGAGTGTGCTCGTCGGCTTGCAGGTGATGGTTTCCTGCCTCGTGCTCGTGGTCTGCGCCACGATGGTCCTGGCGGTCAACAAGGAAGTCAGCAAGCCCACCGGCCTCGACTCGGCTCGGGTCCTCGTCACGACCTCGCCGACGGTTTTGAGCGCGCGTATCGAGGAACCGAGATCGCGCCTGCAGTATTGGGAGGACCTGACGGCGGCGATCGAGAGCAGGATCCCGGGCGTCGGCGTGGCCTTCACCTCCTCCACACCCACCAGGCCGGCCAGGGTGCCGGCCTCCATCGAAACGCAGCAAGGCGCCGAAAAGCAGGGCGCGTTCATGTTGCCGGTCGCTGTGGTGTCCGATGATTACTTCGAACTGCTGGGGCTGAGGGCGCGCTCGGGACGCCTGTTCGATCGTACCGACAACGACGGTTCGCTCCACGTCGCCGTCGTCGATGAGAACCTGGCCACGCGCTACTGGCCCGGTCAGGACGTGCTGGGCAAGCGCGTCCAATTGGAACCTTCGGACAATGGCCCATGGCTCACGATCGTCGGTGTGGTCTCGGGAGTGGCTTCCGCGCCGTACGCCAGAGACAGGGTCGGGGTCGTTTACCGACCCTTGCGTCAGGCACCGCCACCGTCATTCCACCTGCTGGCCAAGGTGCCGAACACGACCACCGACACCCGGATCGCGCTGCGTGCAGCGGCCTTTGCGGTCGATCGCGATCTGCCATTGAACAACCTGCAAACGCTCGACGACTACCTGGTCGCGGTGGAGGCGAGCTACAAAGGGATCATTCCGGTCTTGACGGTGATCGCGCTCATTACCGCACTGATCGCCGCATCCGGACTGGTCGGGCTCATCAGTCGTTCAGTCGCGCAGCGCACGCAGGAAGTGGGCATCCGACGCGCGCTTGGCGCCACGCCCCGGGGAGTCATTTCGTTGTTTCTGCGGCAGGGGGCATGGTATCTGAGTACGGCGTTTGTTGGCGTCGGCCTGGGAATCATGGTGCTCCCGCCTCTCAGTCGCGTGATCACCAATCTCCTCGACTACTCCGTCCCGGTCGCGGTGGGCGTCGTCGTTTTCATGGCCCTCGTCATTCTTGTGGCTTCGTACCTGCCAAGCCGCCGGGCGGTCGCTTTGGAACCGCACGACGCGCTGCGTTACGAGTAGCCTCTGTCGAACGCCTCATAATGGGAGCTGATCAATGACCGCACAAGCACTCATCGATTTGCAGGGAATCAAGAAAGTCTTCTACACCGACGAAGTGGAAACGTGGGCGCTCGACGACATTCACCTGGCCATCGATCAGGGCGAATACGTTTCCATCAGCGGGCCGTCAGGGTGTGGAAAATCCACCCTGTTGTCGGTGATGGGGCTGTTGTCCTCCGCCACTGAGGGAAAGTACTTTCTCAACGGCGCGGAAACGACCGGTTTGGACGCGATCGAACAGGCCCGCGTGCGCAATCGCGATGTCGGGTTCATCTTTCAGGCATTCAATCTGATTGGCGATATGAGCGTGTTCGAGAATATCGAGCTACCCTTGACCTATCGCGACGATCTCGACCGGAAACGCCGCCGCGATCTCGTTACCGCTGCGCTGGAACAGGTGAATATGGTCGACCGCCGGAAGCACTTCCCTGCACAATTGTCCGGCGGTCAACAGCAGCGAATTGCCATCGCCCGCGCTTTGGTCGGCAGACCCAAGGTTCTGCTGGCCGATGAGCCCACGGGGAATCTGGATTCCAAGAATGCCCAGCTCGTGATGGATTTGCTGGCCGCGCTGCACGAGCAGGGCAGTTGCATCGTGATGGTCACACATGACCCGCATTGGGCGGATCAGGCCGATCGACAGGTTTCGCTCTTCGATGGAAAGATCGTCGATGACCGGCTCGTTCGCACGCGGTCGGACGCCACCACCGCCGCGAGCTGAGTGAATGTGACCCCCCCGCGTGGACCTCTCGGGCCTCGCAGGTCAGCTACGTGAGCTTGCACAGGGACCGGTCACCGACGCCCGTACGGAGTTGCGGGCGCTTGCAGCCAGGCGGCCTCGCCGGCTTTCTCTTGACGCGCCGAAGTCACTTATGAGTCATAGCTCAGCGGCCGCGCCATCATAGTGGTTGCCAACCTACCGAACCTGTACCCGAAGACCACTGCGCACAATGACCTTCTGATGGAAACACAATGGAAGCGGTGACTGCGCTCCTCGGCCAGCTGGCCAGCAAGGGAATCAAATTGTCGGTCGACGCCGGCAAGTTGAAGTGCCATGCGCAGAAGGGAACGCTCACGAGCGACATCCAGGCCGGCATCGTCGCCCACAAAGCGGCGTTGATCGCTCTGCTGGAAGGCGAGGTGCGGAAAGAACGGACGCAGCCCGAAGGCGGTGCTCCTCGAGAGCGGCTGCCGTTGAGCTTCGCGCAGGAGAGACTGTGGTTTCTGAACGAGCTCAAACCCGACAGCGTCGGCTACAGCGTTCCCGGAGCGGTGATCATCGACGGCGAGCTGGACGTCGCCCATGTAGAACGGGCGCTCAATCTGATCATTGCGCGCCATGAGAGTCTGCGCACGGTGTTCCCGAGCCACGATGGCCGGGCTTACCAGCGGATCCTCGATGAAGCGGATTTTCAGCTCGAGCGCACCGATCTAAGCCACTGCACGACCAGAGAGGCCCGTGACCGCGAAGCCAGGGGCCTCTGTCTTGCCGACGCTGCGACGCCGTTCGACCTGGCCAACGGCCCGCTGCTGCGCGGGAAGATGATTCGGCTGGCCGCGCATGAGCACATTCTCATGCTCAATATGCACCACATCGTCAGTGACGGGTGGTCCCTCAACATCCTGATCCGCGAGCTCGGCGCAATCATGGACGCCTTCCGCGCGGGGCGGAGTCCCGAGCTGCCGCCGCTGCCGATCCAGTACGCAGACTATGCGGTCTGGCAGCGACGCTGGCTGGAAGAGGGAGGCGTTCTCGAGCAGCAACTCGGCTATTGGCGCAGGAAGCTGGCTGACATGCCGGAGAGCCTGGATCTATTCACCGATCATCCAAGGCCGAACGTTCAGAGCTTTGCCGGCGCGAGCTACGCGTTTGCACTGGATGGGCAACTGACGACGCAGCTCAAGCGGATCGGAGAGCAACAGGGTGGGACGCTGTTCATGGTCCTGCTGGCGGCGTTCAAGGCGTTGCTCTATCGCTATACAGGACAGAGCGACATCTGTGTGGGAACCCCGATTGCCAATCGCCAGTACGGTGAAACCGAGGGGTTGGTCGGGATGTTCGTCAACACGTTGGCCTTGCGCAGCCGAGTGGACGGGAACGATCCCTTTACGACGCTGCTTTCGAAGGTCAAAGCCACCTGCCTGGAGGCGTACGACAATCAGGACGCGCCATTCGAGAAGGTGGTCGACATGCTGCGCCCGCAGCGCAACATGGCCGTGAGCCCCCTGGTTCAGGTGATGTTGATCCTGCAGAACACCGCCACGGTGAGGGCGGATCCGCGGATTCGGCAGTATCCCCTCGACAGCGGCGTCAGCAAGCTCGATCTCACCGTGGAGCTCACGGAAAACTCGGGAGAGCTGGACGGGCGGCTCGAGTACAGCACGGCGTTGTACGAACCACAGACGATGACGCGTCTCGCCGCGCATTTCACGGCATTGTGCCGGGCGATCGCCGCTGCTCCCACTGCCGAGATCCGCGCCCTGGACTATTTCGGCGAAGCGGAAAAACGCCGGCTGCTCGTCGACTGCAACGCAACGCATACGGCGTACCCGAAGGACAGGTGCCTCTCGGAGCTCTTTGCGGAGCAAGTCGCGCGTGGCCCTGAGAGAACCGCCGTGGTGTGCGGCGGCAAGCATCTGACCTATCAGGAGCTCCTCTCCAGGAGCCGGGATCTCGCGCTGTACCTGCAGTCGGAAAGAGTGCGGCCGGACAGCCTGGTCGGCGTCTGCATGGAGCGGTCGCTGGACATGGTGGTGGCCCTCTACGGAATCCTCGAGGCGGGTGGAGCCTATGTGCCGCTGGACCCGGATTATCCCGAGGATCGCCTGGCCTACATGCTGCGGGACAGCGGGGCCGCGATCGTTCTCACGCAGGAAGCGCTGCGCGACAAGCTGGCCACGGTCGTCACCGGCGATATCCGGCTAATTGCAATCGACACGCAGTGGCCGGAGATCAGCGAGCGC